>JBKPAB010000056.1:0-8192 GCA_046726195.1 Actinomycetota bacterium | reverse complement strand
CGGCCGCTACCCCTCGGCGCGGCTCGCACAGGCGATCATGATCCGCGCCGGCAGCTGCCGCTTCCCGACCTGCACCGTGCCAGCCGACCGCTGCGATCTTGATCATCATGAGCCGGTGCCCCGCGGCCCGACCTCTGGCAGCAACATGGACCCGTTCTGCCGACGACACCACCGGGGCAAAACCTTCGCCTGGCTCGCCTGCCTCAGAGATGACCATGGCGTCGACTGGACCCTGCCCGACGCCGAAACCTACCGATGCCTCGACGAGCCGCTACCAACCGGAATCGCAGCCTGAGCAATACCCGAATGCTCTACCGTCGGGGACGCGCAGTCTGCTCCATTGAGGGCTCACACCAAGGCCTTCCCCATTGGTGGGTAAAAGATGCCTCGTAGAGCTTTAGGAACTGGCCGCGGTACGCGCTGCTACCGGCCCAATCGATTGCCTCTGCCGCGAGCTGGCACCGGTGCGCGACGGCCAGCGGGGCCGCACTGCCGTTGATCAGCTCGGTTTGAGCCTGCTCCCAGATCTGGATATGGCGTGACGCGCGCTGAGTTTGGATCTCGCTCACCGTGTCGGGCCAAACGAACACCCCGACCAGGACGGCGAAGGCGGCGGGCACCGCCACGATGGCAGTTCGCCGGAACCGACCCCCACCGGGCAAGATCAGCAGCCCCACGGTGAGCACTCCAGCACAACACGCCCAGATCCACGGGGTACCGCGGTAGGTGGCGCCGAGGAAGGTGACGATCTCGTGTGCCTGCTTGGACACCGACAAGATCACAGCAGCTGCCAGCGCCGAGGCGACCAAAGCGGCGCCGAGCACAATCAACGGGTGTCGGTCGGCCCTGACTTCCTCGACGCCCGGCAGCGGACGTTTGTACAGCAGCAGGACCAGTCCGAGGGCCAGCAGAACCCCCCAGAGCCACCCGCCGCCCTCGAAGGGTCGGGGCGCAGGTGGGCCATCAGCTACGGTCTGTGCGGCATGAAGGATGCCGCTTCCGGGCATGGCATTAAGCAACTGCAGGCCCGTGACCTTCGCGACCGGCCCGCCGAGATCAACCTCGAGGCCCGGATAGGTGTCTTTGGAGGCGGCAGCGATCAGTGTCCGCGTCCAAAACACAGCGGCCATCCAGCCACTGCCGAGGATGGCAATGAGGATCAGTCGGTGCGGCCAGATCGCGCGTCCGCCAAAGGCGAGCAGGATTACGGCAAACGGGATCGCCGCCCAGTGCATCTCGTAGCTGAGCATGACCACGACGCCCAGCACCAGCATGCCGACACCAGACAACGCCTTCCCGAGGACGCTCCAGCGCGACCAGCCTCGCAGCGCCCACAGCGACGCAGCGCCAACCAAGAACATCAGCGTGATCCCGCCGATGCACAACACGATGAACGTGGTCCACCCATTGCGGAACGGTGAGGACGCCGTTACCCCGAGCACCAGCAACGCAGCGAAGACCAGTACCCCGGTCGTGCGCGTACGCGGGTCGAGGCGCCCCCCATCCCGGCGGCGCAACTGGGTGAGCAGTAAAGCGAAGGAACCGACGGCCGCCGCCAACAACAGCACCTTGACGATGCCATGCACAACGAACAGCGGGACGCCCGCCGAGAAGGCAAACTGCATCCCTAGCAGGTAGATAACATGCTGGACGAACACCCCCATTGGGGCGATCCGCCCGCGAGCCATGCGCCACCCCATGTCGCCGATCGTCCAAGGCAGGACATTCAGCACGTTGTCCGCCATCCGAACGGGGGCCGCCGGGTAGTGGTAGCGCTCGTCGGAGTTGACCGGCGACAGCAGCCACGGCAACAGCAAGCCCACTACGCCGATCGTGACGAGAACCCAAGCCAGCCAAGACGGGACGCGCTGCACGCCTCGGGTCACTCCGGGAGTATATTGACCGGCTCCTGGCGCACTGACACCAAAGTGCGCGGCGCGGAGCGGGAGGCCGATGACTCGTCGAACTGGACTGCTGCACCGCGCCGCCCGAAGGGCGGCACGCCAGCTGCTGGAGCGTGTCGAACCGGCCGCGACCTCCGGCTCCGCAACCGCCGACCGCGCGGTGGCAGGCCCATACGATGTAACAGCAGCGCCAACCCGGCCGCGGCGGGCCGACATCCGAGCCGCAGTCGCGGTCAGTGACCGGCTGCGCGCTGGACTGGCCTGGGAGTGGGGGCAGCAAGAGCTTGCACCGGCAACCTGGAAGCAAACGCTGGCCGAAACTCCGGATCTGGTGTTGCTTGAGCTGGCCAGTGACAGCGTGCCCGGCTGGGGCCGCAGCAATAGCTCGGCACTGGCCGACTTGGCTCGCGCCTGCCGGGCAGCAGGCATTCCTATCACCCTGTGGGTGACCACGAGTTGTCACGACCTGGACTCGGTTGTGGTGTTGGTCGACAGCGCCTCCATCGTCCTCGTCGCCGACAGTGCCGATCTGGAGCGCTGGCGGTCCCGCTGGCCCGACGCACCACTCGAGCTGCTGCTGCCTGCCGCACAACCCCGGCTTTCGGCACCGTTCCACGGCGGACCAGGCGCGCGCCGGCAGCCGGCCGCTTGCGTCATGATCGAGCCATACGGGCCGGATCCTGGCACCGCAGCGATCCTGGGTGGCTTGATCGGCCCGGCGGTGAAGCCTCTGCCCGGCGCCGATGTGGACGTCTGGCGGCTCGAGCCGCCCAGCGCCGCCCAACTGCCGACCAAGAACCTCGAGAACCGTGATCGCGGTGCGTTGCCATATACCCAGGCCATGGTGCAGCTCGGCCGCTACGGGACCCTCGTGGACGCCAGCCGCACGAGCTGGGCGGTGCTCGAGGCGGGCGCCGCCGCGACCACGGTCGTGACCACCACGGCGCAGCGGACACGGCTGCCGGCAGAGATCGCCGCCCATATAGGTGCGGCCGACGAGCAGAGAGCGCTGCGCAGCGAGATCGTCGCCCGGATTAACCAACCCGAGCTGCGCGACCGGGAAGCGACCCGACTGCACCGCGCGGTGCTCTCCGGTCACACCTACGCCCACCGTGTCGAGCAGGTCCTCAGCCGGCTCGGCCAGCCGGCCGACACGACGCAACGTTCGGTCTCGGCGGTCGTGCCGACGAATCGCGCGCACCAATTGGACAACGTGTTCGAGAACATTGGCCGCCAGCAATACCGGGATCTGGAGCTGGTGCTGGTCCTGCACGGGCTCCAGCTTGACGGCGCCGACCTACGCGGCCGGGCCAAAGAGCTCGGCGTTGCGGAGCTGACGATCGTCGAGGCGGATTCGTCGCTCACGCTCGGCGCCTGTATGAACCTTGGCATCGATGCCGCCTCAGGCGCGTACATCGCGAAAATGGACGACGACAACTTCTACGGCGCGCACTACCTCACCGATCTCATCCACGCGTTCGACTACACCGATGCAGGAATAGTCGGAAAGTGGGCCCACTACGTCTGGCTGCGCTCGACCGACGCGGTCGTGCTGCGTTACGTCACGGCCGAGCACACGTACGAACGTCGGGTCCAAGGCGGCTCGATAGTGATCGAGGGTGACCTCGCCCGTCGGCTGAGGTTCGCCGACCTCCCCCGTGCTGTGGACACCGACCTGCTCGACCGGGCCATCGCCGACGGGGTGAAAATCTATTCCGCAGACCGCTTCAACTTCGTGAGCGTACGCGGTACCGACCGGCAGGCCCACACCTGGCAGGTTGCCGACAACACGTTCATGACCGGGAGCGGACGCCTGGTCTTCTACGGCGACCCGCGCACCCATGCGGACGTATAATCACGAACACGCAGCTCCTCAATCGCCAGCCCGCCACGCGATCAGGAGCTGCCGGTTTGTTTAGCCTGTAAGACACTCCTCGTCCTGAGAGGCCCCATTCACACCATGTCTGATAAGTCCGTCACCTGGGCCCGAGACGAGTCGGGGCTGAACGAGCCCGCCCCGGATGATCTTGCGGCGTTGCAGCTATTGCGGGACGAGCACGTACGCCAAGGCTTCGCCACGCTCGAGCTACTCGAGCAGCTCGAGCCGACCCGTGCCCGCGGGCTCGCCAGTGCGCACCTGCAGGCCCAGCTTGACCACGTGAGCGCGACGGTGCCGCTGCTCGAACCGGTCAACGGCGTTCGCGGCAACTACAAGATCATGACCACGCCGACGAACCAGGCGCGGCTGAGCCGCGTACTGGATTTCGTTATGCCCGGTGACAGGATCTTCGACATCGGTCTCGGCTACGGCTACCTGGCTTGCCTGCTGCTGCGGGACTCCGCGATGAGCGCCTACCTCGGCATCGATCTCACCGAGTCGCAGCTAAAGGCCACCCGGGCGCTGGTCGAGGTCAACGGCCTGGACGGCGCGCCAATGCGACTTGAGGTCGGCAACCTCTATGACCTCACCCCCGCCAAAGTGGCCGAACACGACCCCGACCTATTACTCCTGCTCGAGGTGCTCGAACACCTTCCCGATGCAGAGCTGGCGCTGGCCACGCTGGCGCGCTGCATGCGCGAGGACGCGGCGATTCTGTTTTCGGTGCCTGTGCTTGGCCGGCTCGAGAAGGTCTGGGGCCATCTGTCGCTGTTCGACACTGCCCGGATCAAGGCCATGTGCGCGAAAGCCGGGCTGTTCATTCAGCACATCGAGGTGGTGCAGAACATGTGGACGTTCGTGTTGGCCACACCGACACCAGCGGTGCCAAGGCGGCTGCCTCACCTGCTGAGCCGGCCCTTGCCGGCCGGGCCGTCGCCCACCGTGATCAGGCCCATGTTCACCAACGTCGATCCCAGCACGGTGACCGGGACCGGCGATGCGACCGTGACGGTGCAAAAAAAAGGAAAAGGAATCAGCGCGACGGTCACGCAGCAGCGGCGCCGCTCGAGGTTTCGGCGGAAGGTCCAAGCGGGCATTGGTGGTCTGAGCTTCCCGATCAACGGCGATGCTCGACTTCGACTGGAGCTGTCCTTCGACAACCCGGACCGGATCCAGCGAGTCATCGTCAACCTGCGGGACGAGCGCGGTGGCGAGACAGCGGGTTGGGTGTGGAACGGTGGCGGCTGGCGATCGCCGAAACCCGGCAAGCAGACGTACGTGTTGCAGCCAGGCAAGAAAATCGGCCAGTTTGGTCCGGTCGGCACCGTCGTTCCAGGGGCGTCCCGGACTGCCGACGTCATGATCGAGCTCGCGGCAGACGCAGACCAGGCTGCACTGACACTGCACCGCGCCGCTGCAGCCCACGTTGTGGCCGACTGACCTGGGACGCCAATGTCACTATCGCGCCGTGTGAAGCGCCGCCTCGGTCGGTGGATCGGCAATGCAGCGTTGTTGCTGCCGCCGGACCGTGGGCCCGCACGGTGGCGCAGGCTGATCGCCAAGACCCGGGTCCGCGTTGCCGAGTGGAGGCTCGGCCGACGTGACTTCTATCGCGCGGAGCGGATAGTCAGGCCGATCCTGGAAAACCCGCAGTTCGCTGGGCGCGCCTGGGGCGTTCTGGCCCAGGTTCGCGAGCACCGCGGCGACCTCATCGGCGCACTCGAGGCAGCCCGGCGTGCTGCCATCGAACCGGCCACGCTCAAGGCGCTCATGGACTACCACCGGCTGGCCAGGGCGCTGAGACACCCGGACGAGCAGCGGAGGTTGCTACCACGGATCTTCTCCGAAGCCGCCCGGCTCCAGAGCGAGCCGGACAGGCCGGAGCGCATGATTGTGCGCGCACTGGTCCGCTGTCAGGCCTGGGACGAGCTCGCGAATTTTGCCACCGATGGCTCGTTCGACGGATCTGGCGGCATCCCACCAACCGACCTCCCGCTGATCGGCCTCCAGCGCGCGGCCGTCAAGGCGCTGCGCGCCGGGCACACTTCGGCCGCGGTCAAGCTAGCCGGGATCGTGCTGGCTGCCGAGCCGGACGACGAAGCCGCTCGCCAGACGTTCGAGGATGGCACCGACCAGCTCAACGTGATCACGTCCGGCTGGGCTGTGGCGCCGGCCGGTACCACGCCGTACGAACCGCGGAGCACCGCCGTGCTCTCGGTCCTCTCTCAGTCGGTGCCGATCACCTCGGGTGGGTACGCGTCCAGGTCGCACGGCCTGTTGACCAGCCTTGCGGCCCGCGGCTGGCAGGTGGAGGCAGTGACCAGGCTCGGTTTTCCTTACGACCGCTGGCCGGAGTGGGACGATCGGGTGGTGCCCGAGTCCGACACCGTGGACGGGATCACCTACCACCGGATTCTCGAGGACGGGGTGCGACGCTACCCTCAGCATCCGCTGCGCTGCTACGTGGACCGGTTCGCTGATCGGGTGATGCAACACGCAATCCGCCATGAGGCATGGCTGCTGCACGCTTCGAGCTTCTATGTGACCGGCCTGGCCACGGCGGATGCCGCGCGTCGCCTCGGACTGCCGTTCATATACGAGATGCGAGGGCTTGAGGACGTGATCAGGATCTCCCGCAACCCGTCGTTCGGTGAGACTGACCGGTACCGGTTCCTGACGTCGCTGGAGAACGAAATCTGCTACCAGGCCGACCGGGTTTTCGTGATCACTGAAGCGCTCCGCCGCGAGATGGCCCGCCGTGGCGTATCTGAGGACCGGATGGTCGTATTGCCCAACGGCGTCGACGCAGGCCGCTTCGCGCCCCGACCACGCGATGCCGAGCTCGAGCGGGAGCTGGGTGTGGCCGGCAAGACCCTGATCGGGTACGCGGGCGGCTTAGTCGACTACGAGGGCATAGATCTGTTGCTGGAGGCCATCGCCGCGCTCCGCCAGCGACGGGACGATTTCCACCTGATCGTGGTCGGCGACGGCCAGTACCAGAACGCCTTGCTCGCTCTCGTCGACCGACTCGGGTTAGGTGATGTCGCTACCTTCACCGGCCGGGTGCCGCACTCCGAAGTCGGCCGGTACCTGTCGCTGTTCGACATCGCGCCATTCCCACGACTGCCACTGCCGGTCTGCGAGATGATTTCGCCGATCAAACCTTTCGAGTCGATGGCGATGGGCAAGGCGGTGATCGTATCCAGCGTCGCCGCGCTCACCGAGATCGTTTCGGACGGCCGGACCGGATTGGTGTTTGCGAAGGGCGACGCGGAGGATCTCACTCGGACGATCGAACGCCTGCTCGACTCGCCCGAGCTGCGGACCTCACTCGGAACCGCAGCCCGAGACTGGGTCCGGGCCGAACGGGACTGGTCCAGCATCGTCGAGGTGGTCGAAACCACATACCACGAGCTGTTGGATCGCGCCCAGCAGACCGGCAGCAGCCAACTCGCCGGAAAGGCGTTCCAGCATGAGTAGGTTATGTGCCCTGAGCTTGTCGAAGGGCACGCTCCGACAGGCGCCGTCCTGAGCTTGTCGAAGGGCTCAGCGCGCATGCGCTCATTTGTAGGCTGAGGTTATGGCCCTTTCATCACTCATGGTGCCGCTGGGCACACCAGCGCCCGACTTCACACTCGATGACTTATCTGGCAGCAAGGTGCGCCTCGGTGATTTCGCTGCCGCGCCGGCGCTGCTGGTGGCATTTCTGTGCAACCATTGCCCCTACGTCCGACACATCGAGGCGGAGCTGGGCCAAGTGGTTGCTCGGTCCCCAAACCTCGCTGTTGTGGGCATTTGCACTAATGACTCGGAGGCTTATCCAGACGATCGGCCCGAGCGACTGGCTGATCAGGCGCGGCGCGCTAAGTGGACATTCCCGTACCTGCTGGATACCGAGCAAACAGTCGGCCGGGCTTTCGGGGCGGCCTGCACGCCGGACTTCTTCCTCTACGACGCGGCGCGACGGCTGGCCTACCGCGGGGCGTTCGACGAGTCCACTCCAGGCAACGGCAAGCCGGTTAATGGAGCATTACTGAGCGACGCCATCTCGCGCGTACTGGCCGGTGAAGCGGTGCCCGAACCACACCGGCCCAGCATGGGTTGCTCGATCAAGTGGCGGCGGGCGGGGGAAGTGACACTTCAAGTCACGCGAGCTGGTGCAAAGCACGGCCATCGGTGATCACGCACCGCGCCGATCAGCCCACCACGGCGTCAACGGCCTCGATGCCGAAGATCGCATCAGCCACCATCGCGGCCGCACCTGTAATGCCTGCGCGATCACCGAGCCTGGTCGGGGCAATAACCAGGTGAGCTGTGGCAAGCGGCTGGCTGCGGTGCAGCAAGGTGTCGCGTACGCCGCGTACGAAACGCTCGTAGGCATCCGCGATATCCCCGCCGATCACCAACAC
>JBKPAB010000055.1:0-7485 GCA_046726195.1 Actinomycetota bacterium | reverse complement strand
CGTGACCGCTCCCCGCCTCGGTGACCTTCTCGCAACCTCGGGTCCAGCCCCACAGCCATGCCACGCGAGACGCGGAAGCTCGAAAGCATGTGCTCGTAGCCACCCCCGGCCGTCGGTGTAGTCCGCAGGACGGCGCATCACCTGGCACCACCAGGAGTCAATCGTCAAGATACCGGTGTCGTATCGCGTCACTGACCTGACGTCTGGCTTGCTCAAGAGAGGCTGCGCGTCTGTTCGCCACGTCATGCTCGACGTCGGAGAGCTCCTTGGCCAGGCTGTAGTCGGCGAGGGTGCCGCTGACCCAGCTGGAGAAGTCGCCTCTGGTCAGGTGGTAGTCGAGGACGTCCAGGTTGCAGCTCAGCAGGTGACGGCTGAACTCCTCCAAAGTCGCGGCGGCTTCGGAGGCCCTCGGGCCATGGAAGTAGAACCGGCGACTAGACGGCAGCGGCGTATATGCGTACTTGTGTCCATGCCGGACGTGCGAACTCACGCGATGGCCGATGTGGAACGGCTGTGTCATGTCGGCCGAGACGAGAGTGCCGCGCAGCTCCGGCCGGTTGGCTCCCTCACTCAGCGGGTTTGAGCGGACGGACGAGACGTTGATCGCAAAGTCGACGGTACGGGCTAGCTCGGATGGCAGGAGCTCCGGCCGCCAGGTCACCAGGCAGGTGCCGGCCTCGGCGATTGAGCTCTTGTGGTAGTCGATCCAGCTGCGCTGATGCGCCTCGTCATAGACGACCCAATGCGGAACTCCGCGTGCAGCGCGCCCAGCCGCCACCGCATCGGGCAGTTGCCCGAGATAGGCCAGCTGCGCATCGACATCCAGACCGGATAGGTCGAGAACCAGGCTCGCGTGGCTGGCGCTCAGCATGCTGATGAGCTCCTGCGGAGAGGGCAGGCGGGTGGCAGCGTCGACCAGGTGCACGTCGGCCCGCTCCGTGAGCCCCAGGTGGTCGCCCTCGGGGTCGATCACCAGCACCGAGTAGCCGGCATCGACCCACCTTTCGGCCAGCAACCCGGCCAGGTAGCTCTTGCCGGAGCCGGTGTCCCCGCTGACCAGAACGCTGCTCTGCGACCCCGGCAGCCGCACCGGACTAGAGTCCTCGAACCAGCCGATCGACACCCAGCGGCGTTGCGGACAGAGCCGTTGGTGGCCGCACAGCAGGGGCCCACGCAGGAGCGCTACCACACCGGCGCCGTTCGGGTGGTCCAGGACAAGATCTGCATGGTCGGCGAGGGACGGCACCGCGTCCGCCACTGCCGCACCAAGCTCGACGCCCCGCAGGAGGCTGAGGTCGTTCTCCGCATCCCCCACCGCGATCGTGTTGTGCAGCGACAGCCCCAGCGCGTCCAGAGCAGCGAGGAGTCCGGCGGCCTTGGTCACCCCCGCAGGCAGGATCATCGCCGACCCCCGGTTGTGGACGACCTGGCAGTCGAGCCCGAGGTCAGCGATCACCTGGGAGGCGACGACACCATCCCGGCCGTCGATGGCCAGGAGTACCTCCCCACGGGCTGCCGTCACCCCACGGTCTGCAAGAACCTTGTCCACCTCGACGTCAACCGGCTCATGCAGCAGCCGCGAGGCCTTCGAGGTCGACAGCACTGCGCCGTTCTCGGTGAGCACGGCGTCGAAGTGCGCCGTCAGGCCCGGGAACACCTTGTCGAGGTCACTGCGTACTCGTCCGGTCACCAAGAGCACTGCTCGGTCGGACCGCGTCTCGTCGATGGTAGCGAGGATCTCGTCGGAGACCCTGTCGCCCACCGCCAACGTTCCGTCGAGGTCCAGGGCAACCGCCCGGAAGAACCACATGGCCCTACCTCCAACCGACCGGATCACGGAACGAGCGACAACATAGATGTGCCCAGCTTCGAGCGATCGGAATCTTCGTCGCCAGCGTCATGGCCCCCCGGGTCTTGCCGTAACGTCTGCCATTATCGACGCTCCCGCCGAGACGAGACCAGAGTCCCTCGGTCCTCGTTCGGAACTCGCGCAGCGGCGCGCCCGCCAAGATCGTGCAGAAGATGTTCGACACTCGTCGTGAGGCATTACGGCCCACATTGAATACCCGGCAAGTGTCGGAACTCGGTCAACTTGTTGTCGATGATGTGCCGTCCACGTAGGTCCTGAGCATACAAGCCGGCCGTACGGCGGTTTGCCGGGGCGTTGGTTGCGGATGCTGCGGCGTGGCTCGCTGGCGACTGAACTCAGCGGACGATGTCGCGCTTGGAGAACGACAGCACAGCAGCGAGCAGGGCGATCACGCCGACCACACCCGGCACGATCAGATCTCGTAACCGGGAGGTGGAGTCCAGGACCTCCGCGGCTTGGAAGTAGTGGAAGAGAGACAGGCGACGCAGCGGGTAGAGCTGATCGAGCATCAAGGCCGCGACATTGATCAAGAGACTCAAGACCACGAACCCGACGGAGAGCCCAATAGCCCGGCTGCGCAGACTACTGTTGGCGCTGATCAGTACGGCGACCAGGGAGACGGCGGTGAAGATCATCCAGGAGCCGAAGAACACCCGGAGTAGGCCGCTCACCGAAAGGTCGTGTACGCCGCTGATCGTCTGACGCGCGAGCAGGGTGGTGAGTAACGCGGACAGGTGCGCAGCGGTGACGAGGATCAACGAAGCGGTAGTGACCGCCAGAATGTACGAACTTCGCAGGATCGGCCGGCTCAAGACGAAATCGATCGTGCCTCGCTCGACCTCGGTCGCGATGGCTCCCGGCACGGTCAGTGCAGCGGCCGTGAACAGCGCCAGAGTAATGGGGTGCGCCAGGGCGGTGACCAGCCAGCCTCCGGCGTGCAGGAAGTCGATCGACCCGCCGAACAGGGCTTGCATGGCCCGCGGAGGATTACGAAGAAACGGGATGTCGAAGGTCGCATTGCTGAGAAAGGTCCACGAGGCCGTCAACACCTGGTAGAAGAACGCGAAGGTGCCGGCGCACAGCGCGACCGCCGTTCGGATGGCCTGCCGCAGCGCGTGGGTCAGAACGGTCCCGTTCACCGCGCATCCGTCCCGTAGATCTCGAAGAAGACGTCGAGCAAGCTGCCCGGCTCGCTGACGAAATCGACCACGGGCAGGTCGCCGAGAGCGCTGGGACCGTGTCAGCTTCGAAGGGCGGCTCGGGCAGTCGTAACCGTTTCAGTAAGAGCGCATTGACGGCGACCAGCAGGCTGGAGCCTGACATGGAGACAGCGGCGATTTCTGGTCGGAGGACGAGTCCGAAGGCGGGTTCGAAGACGCCAGCGGCGATCGGCAGTGCGACCGCGTTGTAGCCAATCGCCCAACCCAGGTTCTGCCGCATCTTCCGCAGTGTGCCCTTACCGATGCGTAATGCGGTTGGCACATCTAGCGGATCGGAACGTATCAAGACGACATCGGCAGTCTCAATGGTGACGTCGGTACCGGCGCCGATTGCGATGCCGAGGTCCGCAGCGGCGAGCGCAGGGGCATCGTTCACGCCGTCGCCCACCATGGCGACCCTTTTTCCTGCCCGCGCGCTGGAGCTCGACAATCTTTGCCGATTTGTCGGCGGGCAGGACCTCGGCGATTACGGTGTCAATTCCCAGCTGGTCCGCGATACGGCGAGCCGTGGCCTCGTTGTCTCCGGCTCCACTGCGGCCGCCAGCGCAAGCAGCTCATCCTCGTTAACACTGTCGGTGAGGACATCGGTGACCTCAGGTTCCCCTTTTGGTCAGGGTTCCGGTTTTGTCCAGCTTTTGGTCAGGGTTCCGGTTTTGTCCAGCACCACGGTGTCGGTGTGGGCGGCGGTCTTCAGCGCGGTGGCGTTCTTAGACAAAACTCCCCGTTTCGCGCCCAACCCGGTGCCAGCAAGATCGGGATGGAAAGCAGAGCGGCAACCAGGAACTGGCCGCATGTCGCGCACCATGTCGTCCATCGACATGGCGGCGTGATGCCCACCGTGACCCATCGCCTCCTGGGGAGTCACAGGCGCATGAGCAGCATGATCAGCATGAGGTGCCGGAGTCTCCATCACCTGCTCAGCTGGCGCCTTTGTGATCATCTAGTGGTGGCTCGAGCCGTGATCATGAAGAGCCTCATTCGAGGAGAACTTCCCGACACTCGCGTCTCGTGGCCAGTTCCTCAGCATCTACAAGATGTGGGGCGCCTACCCGACGAACTACCTGACGACGGGCAAGCAAGGCTTCTACGACCCGGGCAACATCGCTGTGGTCGATGTTGACGGAACCCGCGCGATGGAGCTTCGAGTCGTTTCCGGCCCCGACGACCCCGAAGGTTGAGGCGATCCTCTGGCGCTACATGAGCAACGCCCACAAGAAAGCGGGCCTCGCAGGCCGCATCACACTCGATGCCAAGTGGTAAATCGGCAACGAGCTCGTTGCCTACGGCCGCAAGCCTGCTGACTACGACCCGGCTGCCTTTCAAGGCATCCACGCGCGCTAGGTGTTGGTGATCATCGACAAGGCCGGCGGTGCGCCGAAAGCGATCTTCGATGCGGTCGACGCTTTGGCCACCAACATCGACGCTCGCGTCGTCCCAGTCGGTAACCCCGATGATCCTGCTTCCCACTTCGCCACGATCTGCAAACCCGGTTCCGGTTGGCACGTCGAGACGATCAGCGCCTTCGACACGCCTGCTTACACCGGCGAGAAGGTGCCTGAGGATCTATTGCCGCTGCTCGTGTCGCCCGAGTGGGTAGAGGAACGCAAGATCCGCTGGGGTGTCACTTCACCGATCTACCAGTCCAAAGTTCTCGGCGAATTCCCGGACGTATCGGACGACACTCTGATTCAACCGAAGTGGATCGAGGCAGCTCAGAAGCGTTCACTTCCCCCGACCCGCCGACCACTCATCGCAGCAGACATTGCCCGTTTCGGTGAGGACGAGACCGTGATCATGCGCAGAGAGGGCGGTTGGTTACGGACGTATCGCGCCCATCACAAGGCGGACACGATGACCACGACTGGGCACATTGTGAACGCCATGCGCGACATCGACGACGAGCAAGGCAAGAACGACTGGGTCTCAGCGGTAGTCGACGTGCCGGGCGTTGGCGGCGGTGTAGTTGATCGTCTGGTCGAGCTCGGGCTGCCGGTCATTCCCTACAACGGGGGAGAGGCACCGTTCGACAGGGAGCGATTCGTCAATGCTCGAGCGGAGGACTACTGGACCCTGCGCGAGATCTTCGAGAGCGGAGAGGTCGATATTGACCCAGAGGACGACAAGTTCGCCGCACAACTCGGCTCGATCAAATGGACCGTCGATTCCCGCGGCCGCATCAAGATCGAATCGAAGGACGACATGCGCAGACGAGGTCTTCCGTCACCGGATAGGGCTGACACGGCGGCGATGTTGTTCTCGGGCGACGCCCTGGGCGGGCCCGTCGACGTCGAGAGCCACGCCGGCGAGAGCATCACCGGGGATCTGATGACTAAGGCGTGGTGATCGCAAGGGCATCGATTCACTTATCGTTGTTTGTCCACGCTGGCAGACGCGACGAGCGGAGATCCGTACGGTCGATCTATGACGATGCTCTGGTCCTGCCCAAAGCCCGAGTGTCCTCCCATCGAGACCCCTCCACGAGATGTGGAGGAGCCTGGCGAAGTAGCCGATCGTGAGTCGCAAGACGTCCTCTCCATCCAGGAAGTTGCGAAGCTGCTCAAGGTTCCGGTCAGCGCGATCTACGCGTGGAACAGGCGGGGCGTGGGACCGCCGCACTACAAAGTCGGCAGGAAGCTCCGCTATCGGAAGAGCAACGCGCGGAAGTGGCTCGCAAAACACCTCGTCTCACGCGCGGTTTGCAGTAGCGAGTGCGGCCAGACTTATCGGCGGAGCGAGTTCAAGCAGGTCGAGGCCTAACCGATCCTGAGGCCCCGAGGCTGCTCCATCCCTCCGCGCAACCCACTGGCCACGGTCCGTTCACACTCAAGGGCTCCAAGGCCGAGCCGTGACCCTCGGCCATGAGAGCTGCGGTGGTCTCTTCATGATCGAGAGCCTGTACCGACAAGCCGGCCCAAGCTGAACGCGGCTCGATTCAGGCTGTCGTTCCTCGTGCCCTCCTCGGCTTGAGAAAGCCGTTCGAGCTCGCGCCTCAGTGCTGCGCGGCCGTAGGTAGTCGGGCTACTTACTCTCAATTCTTTGGAGCCCTTGACAGCTCGCTCCGGCCCGACCAGATCAACCAGCCATGATGGCGCCGTACCAAGATCGTCACGGATGATCCAGCGATAGCGAACGCCGAATGAATGCACTGAGGGTGGCGTCACGATGTACCCGCCTTGGCCGCGGAAATCGACGCCCGGCAGCACACCAGCCCGGTTGCCAAGGCCGGTCGACAAGACGTAGTAGTGAAAACCCTTCGCGGTTGCCACGACCGGCTCCCGGATGCGCTCGCGACCGTCTCTGGCGGCTTCCAGCGCATCCACCGCTGCCTCGCTATCCAAGTCGATGACGTCGAAGACCATGCCGGTTCTGAAACCGATGTTGGCAGTTGGGTGTGCCATCCACCATGCTTGGATCCGTGCGGCATCTGTGGTGGCGTCATGCAGTCCGTGACCGTCGTTGGCCGCGGAGATCAGCGGGAACTTCGAGCGAGGCGCAAGGGGAAAGACAGGAACGCCCTGAGCTGCATATCGAAGTGCAGCGGCGAGATGATCCACTCGCTCAGTCTGATTCGCCATTGGATGATCGCTCGACGAACGACGAATGACAACGACAAGGCACGGCTATCAGCCCTCCTTGGCCGGACGAAGATCAGCGGCCTTGACCCACTTCTGACGACCGTTTGGACCCCGTACGCGGCCCCACCACTCCCGGCGTTCTTTGACCCAGTAGTCGAGCGTGCCGCCTGGGCCCACGTGGCTGACTCCGATCGCGACCATCACCGTGGCGGCGAACATCGTGGCTGGTCTGACCCGGCCGTCACCGTAGAGCAGGATACCGATGAAGCCCGCTTCCACGAAGAACGCCGTGACGACCTCCATCCCGACGATCGGGCCGATGATCGGCCCAGTTTTCGCGGCGTAGACACCCCAGTTGAGCCCCAGCTCGAAGGTGATCACGATGCCGGCGACCACGCCGATCGCGAACCCGACAGCGAAGATCCGCCGCCAGAAACGAAACATCTGCAGATAGACGGGGCTTCCTGTGTTCCAATGCATCCCGTGCAGGACGGATAAGAAGATCGACAACCAGACGGTGATCGCCGGGAACGTCATGTGGAACATGACCGTAATGGCGAACTGCCATCGGGAGAGATCGAGCAAGCTAACGCTGCCTCCTAAGGGCGAGGTAATCCTCGCGCCGAACCGTCCCCGCCAGGGACCCGCTCTGGACGTACCGCAGCACGTTGGCTGCGGCGTGCCGCGCGGCGAATGTGTGTGATCCCGCGACGATCGAGGAGTTGTGCGGCGAGCCGAGGACATTGGGCAGGATCGCGCTGGGCTTCATCCTGGCCAGCTCACGATCCCCGATGATGCCACGGGTCGCGCGGGTGAGCGG
>JBKPAB010000054.1:0-7845 GCA_046726195.1 Actinomycetota bacterium | reverse complement strand
TGCCGCATCCGGCGCACCGAGGTCGGCAAGACGTCATCGACGTCACCAGAGAGGCGGCATTCGTAGGCCAGCTCATCGGCATAGCCGATTGCCCACAGCGTCTGCAGCGTCGCCGACCAGTCAATATGACCAGCACCCGGTTCCAGGCGGTTGCTATCGCTCAGTTGGACGTGCCGGATCCATGGCGCCGCAGCCACCAGTGCCTTCAGCGGATCTGCCTCCTCGATGTTCATGTGGTAGGTATCCGCAGCGATGCCGAAGCTTGCCGAGGAGATCTTTTCGCACAGCATTACCGCATCGGCCAGGGTGTTGATCATGTGGTTCTCGTAACGGTTGAGCGGTTCCAGCGCGATGATCACCCCCTCTGCCTCGGCATGAGCGGCCAGCTGGCCGAATGCATCGAGCAGGGTCTCGGTGTCTTCGGCCTCGGTACGTGGACTTTCAAACGGTGGCAGCCGTTTGCTGAACATCCCGTACGAGGCAGGCGTCATGGCGAGCCGGCCGCCGATCTCGGCCATGACCGAGAGCTGGGATTTCATCTGGAGCAGCGCGTCAGCTCTATTGTCGGCGTCGAAGTCGCCAACAAAGTGACGCATCTGCACACACACTGTTGGCATCGGCACGCCGGCCGCTGCGGCCTCTTTGAGCTCGGGCAGTCGCGCCGCGAAGCGGCCCTCACCTTCGGCCCGCAGCTCGAGGGCATCAAAACCGAGTTGCTGGGCGTGCTCCCACCTCTGAAGCGCGGTATCACCGCGCAGGTACTGCTCCTGGGCGGATAGACGTATGGCGTGCCTCATGCCGCGGCCTCACCCTCCTGGAGTGAGCCGACGAAGCTCAAGATCACCTGCACCAAATCGGGGGGAGGCGAGTCGATAAGCCGATAGGCATCAGCCGCCGACCTCGCTGGAATCACGTGGCTGACCAGCGGCATCGGATCGAGTCGACCGGCGGCACAGAGCCGGATCACCGTCTCGTGGAGCCGGGCGCTATCCCATCGGTCTCGAAGCGACGGCGGCACGCTGCCTATCTGCGAGGACACCAACGTCACCTGATTGTGGTGAAACTCCTCCCCGAGCGCCAACGCGGTCGCCGGGCCCTGGTAGAAGCCCGCGGCAATAACCGTGCCACCCACTCCCGCGACGCGTATGGCCTCGTGCAACGCCTGATAGGCGCCGGTCAGCTCAATGACCCGATCCGCACCCCGCCCTTTGGTCTGCTCGCGTACGGCCAGCGCAAGATCACCGGTGGCCGCCGACAGCGGCATGGCACCGAATTTCTCGGCCAACCCCAGCCGATGCGGCACGCGGTCAACGGCGATGACCTCGATGCCCTGGCTCACCAGCAGCTGCGTGGTCAGCAGACCGATCACCCCGAGCCCGAAGACGACCACGGTCTCACCAACGCAGGCGCTGGAAGCAAGGACAGCGTTTAAGGCGACGGCGCCCACCCTGGCGAACGTGCCGACCATCGGATCCACGCCGTCAGGAAGCGCATGGCCGCGAAGCCTCTCCGCCAGCAGCACGGCATGTGAGCGATGCCCCCACATTCCCCATACCACCTCACCAAGATCGAACTCGGTGACCTCGGCACCGACCGCGTCAATCTCACCGACTTCGGAATAGCCCCACGCGGAGACCGGATACTGCAGAGTCGACTCCCCCGGCAGGAAGAGCGCCGCCTCCGGATCCCACTGTTTGGCTAGGTATGGATTGGTGCCGCGGTATATCGCCAGTTCCGTGCCAGCCGAGATGCCGGAGTGGAGGGTGGTTACCCGCACCTCTCCTGCGTCCGGCTCGGGCGTTGCGTAGTCCCGCACCTTGACGACCCGCGGTTCGGTCAGCTCGACCAGGTAGGCCATCAGCCGACACTCGATGCGTGCTCGCCGGAGTCAGCTCGCAGGCCGCGTTCGGCAAGGCTGATGGTTCGCCGTGCCAGATCAGAGATCCGGGAATTGTCGTAGCCGAAGACAGCCGAGCGAGTGTGATCTTGCAGCGGGTCGATGAAATGTGCTGGCAACTTGGCAGCGCCGAGTACGGTGCCGGCGACCGAGCCAGCCGTTGCGGCATTGGAGTCGGTGTCCCATCCGCCCTGTACCGTCAAGCCAACGGTCGTGGCGAAGTCGCCGTCGCCCCAGAGCAGTCCCGCGGTGATCAGACAAGCATTGTTGATCGAGTGCACCCAGCTGTAGTGGCCGAAACGGGCACGGATCCTCTCCAGTGCCTGCTCCCAGGTTTGACTGGTGCGGTAAAGCTCGTAGACAGATCGCAGAGCCTCGGCCAGCCGGGAGCGCGCGGGGACATAGTCCAGCGATCGCTCGACCGCCTCCCGCACCGTAGCCGCCACACAAGCCAAAGAGACCAGCGCGGCTGCCCACATAGCGGCATAAATCCCATTGCACCGGTGGGAAAGTAACGCATCGGCGTAAACAAGTCGGGCCGCTGCGCTGGGCCGGCCGGGAAGGGCCCAGCCACAGACGTCAGCCCGAATGAGGGCGCCGATCCACTCCCGATACGGGTTGCGCGTCTCACCCACGAACTCGATGGGCACGCTGTGCAACAGATTGACCATGACCGCGCGTTCCGCCGTAAACACCCGCAAATAGGGCAGGAAAGACAGCCAGGCCGTCGCCACTAAATCAGGCGTGAGCTGGAACCCGTAACGTTCCAGCAGCCACACACCCAAGATCGAATAGTCGATGTCGTCGTCTCGAGCCGAACCCCGGACCCGGCCGCGAGTGGTCTCCGGCCAGCTCTCGCGGAGCGAGAACCCGTCGGGCATGGGATCCAGCGCCGGGATGTAGTCACGCAATGGATAAGCGTCAGCCATTTCCAGGTACGCGCGGATCCGCTCCGGAGTCCAGAAGTCGCCGTTCTCCACAGGCTTACCGAGGTTGCAGCCGGCGATGCGACCCAGCCAGCCGCCGAGGATGCGTGGGCCCGGCACCGCTGGAGGTGACCCAGGGGGATTGGTCACCTCAAGCGGGCGGGCCGTCATGGCGTCGAGGATGTCGTCGAGCGATTCCGGCTCCTCATAGCGCCAGCCGGATCTGCGGCGGGTGCTGATCAGCTCCAGGTACAGCGCCTCCAGCCGGTTACGATCACCAGCAGCCGTCCCAGCAAGATCAGCTTCGATGCCGGAAACGTCGTAGCCGCTTTCAATGCGCTGCCGCAGCTCGTCATGGACAAGATCGGCAACACTCAGCGGATCGAACACGGCTCACCCCTTCTCGGCTCCAGCCGTGAGTCCACCGGTGAGCAGCCGCTCGGTAGCAAAGAAGATGATGATGATTGGCAGGGTGAGAATGACCGAGCCAGCCATCAGGACGGTGGTAGGTACCTCAACGCTGCCGGAGAGCTGGGATAGACCCAGCGAGACGGTCCAGCGTTCCCGTCGATCGACGAGGAACAGCAGTGCGAACAAGAACTCATTCCACGCGATCATGAACACGAACAACCCAGTGGACATGATCGAAGGCAGCGAGAGCCTCAGACTGATCTGTCGTAGCACTCCGATACGGGTCAGGCCATCCACTAGACCGGCCTCCTCGATGGCTTCTGGCACTGTTTCGAAGTAATTCCGCAGCATGTAGATCGCCACCGGCACGGTTTGTGCGGTGTAGACGATGATCAATCCGACAAGGTTCCCGCGTAGTCCCAGCCGGGTGAATCCCACGAACAGCGGGATAGCCATCAAGATCGCCGGGAACAGATAGGCGGCTAGGAAGACCCCACTCACGTAGCGCCGGCCAATGAACGGCAATCGGGCGATCGCGTACGCCCCGGGAATACCGATGAGCAGTGCCAGGAACACTGAAGCCAGCGCGACTACGGCGCTATTAGCAAGAAAGCGGCCGAAACCTTGGCCCCCCGCAGCCACCGGGGCCAAGACGTCGGCGTAGGTCTGCAGAGTGAACTCGGAAGGCTTGACCCACAAGGAGGCCGGGTTCTGCAACAACGACCCGATCGGCTTCACCGACAACAGCATCATGTAGTAGAACGGCACCAGCGTCGCAATGAGGAACCCGATGATCACCACCCAGCGACCGATGCGGAAAACGCGGCTCTGCACGTGGTGCCTAGTGCCACGAGGCAGGCGGCGTTGCTCCGGTGGCGCGGCGATCTGACTCGGCGGGGTGATGACGGTTTCGGCGCTCATACCCGCTCTCCCCTCTTGCGCAGGATCGTCAGATACACGGCGAGCATGGCCACCAGCACCAATGCCATGATCATCGATTGCGCCGCCGCTGCGCCAACATTGCGCTGCACGGTGAGGTAGTTGTAGATCTGAATGCTCGCGACACCGGTACCTGCGGCACCGCCGGTCAGCAGGAAGATGTCATCGAATTCGTTGAAGGTCCAGATCGTACGCAACACGGCGAGCAGACTGATGATCGGCATGAGTTGCGGTAACACGATGAACCGGAATGACTGCCAGGGGGTCGCTCCGTCGACAAGCGCGGCCTCTTCCGGCTCGTCAGACATGGCCGCCAGCCGCGCCATCAGGAAGAGAAAGGCGAAGGGGAAGTAGCGCCATCCTTCGAACACGATCACCGTCAGGAGTGCCGTTGGCACCGGGATCTCCAGCCCGAGCACGTCCCACGTTCCCCGCGCCTGGGATAAGAAGGGGATCGGCTCGTCCCAACCGAGCACGTTCTGCCCGATCACGTTGACGATCCCGAACTGCGGATTCAGCATCGTGCGCCAGATGAAGGTGACGGCCACCACTGGCGCGACGTAGGGCAGCAAGAAGGCGGCCCGTACGAAAGTCCGGCCGCGGAAGGGTTGCCGTACGGCCATCGCGGCAAGTACGCCGAGAAAGATGACGAGCACGACCGAGCCGAAGGTGTAGATGAACGTGATCAACAGGCTGGACCAGAAGGTGCTGGAGCCGAGCACCCGCTCGTAATTGGCGACTGTCAGCGGTTCAAAGAAGTCGGCCCGACCAATCTGGATCAGACGCATCCGCTGGAAAGAAAGCAAGATCGACCACAGCAAAGGGAAGACCACGATCGCCAGCACGACCAGCAGGGTCGGCGACATCAGCCACAGACCCAGGCGGGCGTCGCGCTGAGTCAGCGTTGTCCGCTTCTTGGGTTTCTCCGTCTTGACAGTGGGTCGTCCTCGCTCGGTTACTGCCGTGGACATATTGGCTAGCCGCCCAGATCTGTCTTGACCTGTTCCGCGCCTTTTTGTGCTTCGTTCGCGGCATCAGCAGCGCTCGCGCCGGAATTGAGCATCTTGGCCAGGGCCTGGGGAACCACGAACTGTCCGGCCACGGCGGCCGCCAGCTCGCCCTGCCCCTGCGGGATACCCCACCGCTCGAAGTTCCCCGAGCTGCCGACGATGGTGTTCAGAACCTCGACTGGATAAATCTTTGTCAGCTGTTCTTTCTTGTCGACGCCGGCGCTGAGCTGGATCCAGCCCTCTGAATATTCCTTTGGATTGTCCGAGGTGCCGGATCGAGCGGGCATCTTTCCTTCGGGGGCGATTGCCAGCCAGTCAATGTAGCCCTCGCTCATCATGTACGTGACCAATTCCTTGGTCTTGGGCGAGGCGTCCCGCAGCACATTCCAGGACACGACCTCGCCCCAGGCGGCCGGCTTGGGGCCGCTTGGCCCCTGTATCTCGGTAAGGATGCCGGTGTTTTGCGCTAGCCACAGCGGATCCTTCTTGCACTGCGCGCAGGTGGGTAGCGCATCGTTGCGCAGACCCGCAAGCTCGTCCAGCAGGAAGGACGACCAGATCACCATGGCGGCATCTCCGGCGAAATAGGTGGCTCTGGTGGTATCAGCGTCCTGGTTGCCAGGCGCCGAGTATTCCTTGATCAAGTTGCCGTAGAAGTCGAACGTCTCCTGGCACTGCGGGCTATTCAGGGTGATGTTGCCGCCATCGTCGACAAGCTGGCAACCGTTGCCGACCGCGACGAACTCAAAGGTCTGCACCGTGAAGGAGTCCGAGGGTGCGGTGGCGGCCACGATGCCGGCCGTCTTCCCTTTGTTCAGCTCTTTGGCCGCATTCTGGATGTCTGTGTAGGTCTTCGGCTCTGTTAGCCCGGCCGCCCGGAAGAGGTCCTTTCGGTAGAAGAGCAGATTGGAAAATCCATCACTCGGCACGGCGATTTGCTCGCCATCGACGCTGGTCAACTCCAGCGTGCGTGCGAAGAATGTGTCCGCACCCAATCCATCCACGATCTCTTTTGCCGCCTCAGGATCGACCAGGTCATCAGTGCGGAGCTGGTTCATGCCGTTGAGCGATAGTGCGGCGATGGCATCGGGCAGGTCGTTAGCAGCTGCCGCAGAAGTGAGCACGCTTGTCAGCTGGTCTTCAGCTATTGCAACCAGCTTCACAGTGGCGCCAGACTTCTGGGCCCAGGCTTCCATGATCTTTTGCTGAGCCGCTACCCGATCGGCCACGTCTTCGGTGGTCCAGACGGTAAGGGCGTTGTCCTCCTGGGAGCCGGCGTCCGCACCCCCTCCGCCGTCACCACCACCACCACAGCCAGCGACGACCAGCATGGCAGTCAGCGCAGCCCCTGCCAGCAAACGTGATCTGTGCAATTCCTTCTCCTTCGACAGCGATGGATGCCCCAGCTCGGAGTCGGCCACGTTTGACCGACCAAAGCGATGGGCGCGGCACTTTTCACATTGAAACCCTGAATTAGAACTCGTGACAATACAAAAAACGCACTCCTGCGGACAAAATTCGATAACGGTCGTAGTCTGTCCATGGCAAACAGAAGCGAGGCGACGAGGTGTCTGGGGGAACGAACAGCGCCGGCGAGCTGCTGCAGCTGTTCCGGATGGGCGCAGTCGCTACCCGAGGCGAGTTGCAGCGGATTACCGGGCTTGCGCGCTCGACGCTCACCTCTCGGGTCGACGCCCTACTCGCTGCGGGCTACCTCACCGAAGACGGCAGTGTGGCCGACCCGAGGCGCGGCCGGCCGTCAACCCGGCTCCGCGTCAACGACCAGGCCGCGACGGTTCTCGTCGCCGATCTGGGAGCCACCCATGGTCGGCTCGCCGTCAGCACGGCGGCTGGCGACGTGATCAACGAGACCGTGATCGAAAGTGCGATCGGAAAGGGACCGAGGATAGTCCTTGACACGGTCACCGCGGAACTGGATGCCATGCTGAAGCGATCCGGCCGATCGCCGGAAACGCTGCGCGGCGTTGGGATGGGCGTACCGGGGCCGGTTGACTGGCACACCGGTCGGATTGCCCGCTCGATCAGCATGCCCGGCTGGGACAACTATCCGGTCGGTGATCACTTGTCCAGCCACTACTCGGTACCAGTTGTTGTCGACAATGACGCCAAC
Organism: Actinomycetota bacterium; assembly: GCA_046726195.1. Lineage (GTDB taxonomy): Bacteria > Actinomycetota > Actinomycetes > Propionibacteriales > Propionibacteriaceae > Microlunatus. The sequence goes on along the minus strand of JBKPAB010000054.1, from coordinate 531 downwards.
TTGCTCGGTCTTGGCGAACAGCGCCGCATCTATCCGGACGCCCATATGGTGCTTTTTGTGAAGATCGGCACCGGGATCGGGGCGTCAATGATCATGGACGGTGAGCTGTTGCGGGGCTCTGACTCGGCGGAGGGCGATATCGGGCATGCCAAGATTCCCGGTGTCGAGGAAACCTGCAGCAGCTGCGGCGAGCCCGGATGCCTGGCTGCGGTCGCCAGTGGCCGTGCGATGGTTCGTGATCTACGGCGACTCGGACACACGCCCGAAACCACCCGTGACGTTGTTGATCTGGTACGGCGGGGTGATCCCGACGCCGTACGGATCGTCACAGCTGCCGGGCGGGCACTCGGCGATGTGTTGTCGACGGCAGTCAGCCTGTTGAACCCCGATGTGTTGGTGATCGGCGGGGATATCGCGGATGCCTACGAGCGTTTCGTACGCGGCGTACGCGACACCTTGCTGCACCGCAGCCAGCCGCTTGCCACAGCTCACCTGGTTATTGCCCCGACCAGGCTCGGTGATCGCGCAGGC
>JBKPAB010000053.1:0-8531 GCA_046726195.1 Actinomycetota bacterium | reverse complement strand
CTCCGGTTTCGATCTTGCTCTGGTTCGGGACTGGCTGCAGTTCCGCGACGAACAAAACGCCGACTCGGGAGCCGCCTCATCCGCGCAGAAACCTACGTAAACATAGGTTTCTGGCGGTCCACACAGGTTGCAGAGGCTGTTGCAGAATGAGCTGAGACGCACTTTTCTGGCTCGAAATTCAGCAAAACTTAGCGAGATACTGCGCTAGAGAAGCAAAATCTGCTCCCGAAGCGCGGTCTGTCATTAACTTCGCGACGGCATTTTTCATTTTGCAACAGCCTCTGCAACCGGTGCAGACCGTACGCAACCTGGGTTTACGTAGGTTTGTGACAGGAGGGGTAGCGTGCCCGTCAGCTACAGCCAGTCGACACGAGGCGCGAGCACGGCGTACCCCACAAAAGCGGTGATGTCGAGCAGCGTGTGAGCGACCACCAGCGGGCCGACCCGTCTCCAGCGCAGATAGATCAGGCCGAACACGATGCCCATGATCAGGTTGCCGAAGAAGGCGCCGATTCCTTGATAGAGATGGTACGTGCCGCGGATCACCGCGCTGAGTGCAATGATCGCGATCACGTTCCAACCGAGCTGTCGTAATCGGGTGAAGAGGAACCCGATCAAGACGACTTCTTCCAAGATGGCATTCTCCGCAGCAGACAAGATCAACACCGGCACCGTCCACCAGTGATCACCCAGGCCTGAGGCCTGTACCTCGGTGTTGATGCCCATAAGGCGGGAAAGGGCGTAGAGAGCGAGCCCAGGTATCCCGATGGCGAGGGCGATCAAGGCTCCGAAGCCAAGATCGAATTGCGGACGCCGCAGGTCGAAGCCGATGGTTCGGCCCGCCGGGGGATCGGTGAGGCTCAACAGGTAGAACGCCAGTAGCACAGGCATCAGGGCGAAGATGATGCCGACCAGCTGGTAGCTGAGGTCGAGCCAAGGCCGGTCTGGGGTCACCGAGGCATTCAGCGTTGAGGTCTGCTGGGCCAGCGGCACCTCACGCGTCAGCCGCTCGATGATGCGCAGCACCGAGTAGACGGCTGATTGCCCCAGGGAAAGACCGAGCAGGATGACCACTTCGAGGCCCAGGCGAGTCCGGACCACGATGGGCTCGGGCGTACCACCTGGCTGTGTCACGACGCCAATCCTGCCCGGCTGATCTGCCTGCCAGGAACTCACGTACACGTTCGCTCCTGCCGCGATACACAAGTTGCAACGTGTGTATCGCGACTGGAACGAACGTGTACGTGAGTTCCTGCGGGCGGGTGGGACGGCCAGTGCCCACCGTCGCTGGGAATAGGAATGCCGCTCTAGCTCCAGGACTTAGGCTTGTCGTCATGCGTGTTGGGGTCTTCGGAGCAACCGGTCAGGTGGGCGGCGTGATGCGGAGCTTACTCGCAGAACGCCGATTCCCGATCAACGAAGTACGGTTCTTCGCCTCGGCACGTTCCGCGGGCAGGCGCCTGCCCTGGGGCGATCGCGAGATCGTCGTCGAGGATACCGACACCGCCGATTTCACCGGATTAGACCTCGCGCTCTTCTCCAACGGCAAGACAGCCTCCCGGATCACCGCGCCCAAGGTGGCGGCAGCGGGCGGCATTGTGATCGACAACTCCTCTGCCTGGCGTATGGACCCGGATGTTCCGCTGGTGGTTGCAGAGGTAAATCCGGAGGACGTGATCCGTCCGGCGAAGGGGATTATCGCCAACCCGAACTGCACAACGATGGCAGCCATGCCGGTGCTCGCCCCACTGCACCGCGCTGCCGGTCTGGTACGCCTGCAAATTGCGACGTATCAGGCGGTCTCGGGATCTGGCGGCGCCGGGGTCGACGAGCTCGACGGCCAGCTCAGGGCCGTTGTCGATCGGGCCCGGGAACTCACCTTCGACGGGCACGCCGTCGACTTCCCGAAGCCGAACTGCTACGTCAAGACCATCGCTTACAACGTTCTCCCGCAAGCGGGCTCATTCGTCGCCGACGGCACAGGTGAGACCGATGAGGAACAGAAGCTGCGTAATGAGTCGCGCAAGATCTTGCACATTCCTGATCTTCGTGTGTCCGGCACCTGCGTACGCGTGCCAGTCTTCACCGGCCATTCCCTCGCCATCCACGCAGAATTCGCCGAGGATCTCAGCGCAGAACAAGCGACTGAGCTCCTGTCTCGCGCTCCCGGGGTTCGGCTGATGGAGGTACCGACACCACTCGATGCGGCCGGGCAGGATCCGAGTCTGGTCGGGAGGATCCGGGCTGATCAGGCCGCACCACCCGGGAAAGGTTTGATCATGTTCGTCTCGAACGACAACCTGCGCAAGGGCGCCGCGCTCAACGCGGTGCAGATTGCCGAACTGGTAAGCAGCCAGCTGGTTGCTGGTGGGCGGGCTGGAAGCTTGTGAAAACGAATGCGATATCCAGCGGTCATCCGCTGGCAATTCTGGGCGCGGGTGTGATGGGCGAGACCGTGTTGTCGGGTCTGCTCCGGGCCGGGTGGCACGCGGATCAGATTGTTGCCACCGCCCGTAGGCCGGAGCGGTGCCAGGAGTTGACGGCCAAGTACGGCATCCAGATGGTCCAGAACACCGAGGCGGTGGCCGAGGCGCAGACGGTGATCTTGACCGTCAAGCCGCAGGATATGAGTGATCTGCTTGTCGAAATCGCGCAGTCGATCAAACCAGGGGCGCTCGTTGTGTCGCTTGCGGCGGGCGTCGACACGGCCTTTATCGAGTCCCGCTTGCCGGAAGGAGTTGCTGTGGTACGGGTCATGCCGAATACACCGGCTCAGGTGGACGAGGGGATGGCCGCGATCTCTCCCGGATCGCACAGCACCCAAGATCATCTTGACCGGGTGGCCGAGATCTTGTCTGCGACCGGCCGCGTCATCACGGTGCCGGAGCGATATCAGGACGCGGTAACTGCCATTTCCGGCACTGGCCCGGCATATCTGTTTTTCGTGGTCGAAGCCATGATCGAAGCCGGAGTGCATCTGGGACTGCCGCGGAACACCGCTACAGAGCTAGTGGTGCAGACGATGCTCGGTTCGGCCAAGCTGCTGCGTGAAACCGGGGAGCATCCCACTGTCTTGCGGGAGCGCGTCACCTCGCCGGGCGGTACCACAGCAGCGGCTGTACGCCAGCTCGAGGACCACAAGGTGCGGGCCGCGTTTCTGGTGGCCATGGAGGCGGCACGCGATCGCAGCCGCGAGCTCGCTGCGGCGGCGCGAGAGGACAACCAGGCCAAGCCGAATAAGCCCCGCTCGACGGCGTCGAGCCGGACGGGCGACGGCCGCGGATGAGCCGTGGGCTGCTCGTCTTCTCTGACGATCTGACCAAGTACGACTTCGGACCTGATCATCCGATGGCGCCAGGCCGGGTCACCAACACCATCTCGTTGGCCCGCCAACTGGGAGTCCTCGATCGGCTTCGGATCGTGCCGCCGCCTGAGATTGATCTTGAGCTGATCCAGACCATCCATACAGCGGACTACGTCGCGGCCGTGCAGCGCGGCGAGCCTAATCACCGATACGGGTTGGGGACCACCGACAATCCCGTCTTCGGTGGGATGCACGACATCGCTGCCTGGGTCACGATGGCAACCGTCGAGGCTGCTCGCAGAGTCTGGACCGGTGACGCTCTGCGTGCCAGCAACATCAGCGGGGGCCTGCATCACGCGATGCCGGGGTATGCCAGCGGCTTCTGCGTCTACAACGATGTCGCTGTCGCCATTCGTTGGCTGCTGGACAACGGCTGTGAGCGGGTCGGCTACGTCGATGTCGACGTCCACCACGGCGACGGCGTGCAGGCGATCTTCTACGACGAGCCGCGAGTCATGACCATCAGCCTCCATGAGACTCCGACGTACCTGTTCCCGGGAACAGGCTTTCCCAACGAGATCGGCGGCCGAGGAGCCGAGGGCACCGCCGTGAATATCGCGCTTCCGCCTGGCACCACTGACGCCGACTGGCTACGTGCTTTTCATGCGGTCGTGCCGCAGGCGCTTGCCGCGTACAAGCCGACAGTTCTGGTCACGCAGCACGGCTGCGACTCACACCGACGCGATCCGCTCGCCGACCTGAACCTCTCCCTTGATGGGCAGCGCGCCTCATATCTCGCGCTGGCGAGCCTTGCCGACGAACTCTGCGGGGGTCGCTGGATCTCAACCGGCGGCGGCGGGTATGCGATTCTCAATGTGGTGCCTCGGGCTTGGACCCATCTGCTTGCCATCGTGAGCGGCGAGCCAGTCGACCCAGACACCCCGGTGCCCGAAGAGTGGCGGGCCGAGGTGGGAGAGTCGGCTCCGCTCACCATGTCCGACGGTGCCGATGCCAGCTTCCGCACCTTCGAGGAGGGTTTTGCACCGCACAGCCGGGTCGATCAAGCAATCCTTGCTACCCGGCAGGCTGTCTTCCCGGAACTCGGTCTGGATCCGAGCTTGTGAGCAACATAGGTGGCGAAGTTTCTGGCATGCTCAACGGGCCGTCAATCATTCTGCGCGGCGTGTCGTAGAGAATTCCGAGCATCTTTCTGTACCAACAGCACCGTTTGCCACTATTCTCACTTCAGTACCCAAAACGGCGCTGGAGGGGAAGCCAGCGGGAGGGGTATGGAATGAGGATCACCAGATGAACAATGAGTCAGCGTCAGCAGAGTCGGGGGGCGTGGCTCCGCTGGCCGGCAACCTACAAGCCGGCAAGTTCCTTACCGTCGCGGAGGTCGCAGCAATCCTCCGACTCTCCAAAATGTCGGTCTACCGGCTGATCCACTCCGGCCAGCTAGAAGCCGTCCAATTCGGCCGCAGCTTCCGAGTAACGGAGAAGGCACTCAATACCTACCTGGAGAATGCCTACTTCAGCGCAGGCTGAGCTGTACCACCTTCGCGCGGGTTCGGTCAGTGTCGTGCCCGCACGGCACTAGGTCCCGCGAAACTCCATGGCGAACCGTCGCCGGCCAGGCCAAAGCGCGTGCTCGGGCAGCACATCGACGCCACAGGAGCGCGAGCCAATTCCGTGCACCGCATCATCGATGAACAGGTAGACGTGATCGCTGGGGCCCAACTCGTACGGGTGGCGCGCCCGGTCGAGCTGCTGCGGCGTGTACGCGGTCAGAGTGAAGCCAGGACGGTGGCGCTCCTGATTAGGCCACGTCGTGACGCGCAATCGCGGAGCTCTGCCGTCTGAGATCACCAGGGAGCGCAGGTCACTGCGGTGTCCGGTCTCTTGTGGGCGGGAGTAGGTGACATTCAGCTTGTTTATGTCGGCGGCAAAACGGCCGACTCGTGCTGCCTGCCGGGTGTCGGGATAAGACTCGTTGGGGCCGGTGCCGAACCAGCTCGCTTGCCGCAATTCGGGTGGCAGGTCGAGACGTACGCCGACCCGCGGCCAGGTGCAGTCCCAACCTGGTGACGGCATTACGTCAACAAGCAGAGCAAGCCCGCTGGTCAACCACCAGCGATAGGTCACATCCACGAAGAGGTTGCTCGCGGCGGCCGCGACTCGTACCTGCGCTTGCAATTGATCATGGTCGTGGTGTAGCTGAAGCAGCCGGTGCGTGAGCCGATTCAGGCCACGATCGCGCCAGCGTTGCTCCGAGGACGGTCCCGGTGCGCCTTCCCCGTGCGTCTCCTCCGGGCGACCTAACTCGAAGGAGCCTCGGAAACTGCCGCGATCGTTGTCGGTCGGCCCGCGCCACAGTTCGAGCCATGGGCCGGCGACATCGAGCGCGTACAACCGGAGCAGCCGGCCGGTTCGCGTGTCGAACTGCGCAGGTCCAAAGGTCACCACGGCATCGTCTGGCTGCAGCGTTGGAGGTGGCGGCCAGGTGGGCATTAAGGCGATCGTTCCCGGTGCCGTCAGCTCGAACTGGCTGAGCGCCACCTGGTGGCCGCGATCAGCCCAAGCCTGCGCCGCTGCCAGCTCGGCGTGGACCGTCAGCCAGGTCTCCCCAGCGCCCGGCCTCACCAGATCCTGGGGCAGCGTCACGGTTCCCTGCTGACCCGCTGGAATTGCTGGGACTTGGACTGTCGTCTCGGCAACCGGATGTCCGTCCACCTCCTTCACGGCGACGAATCGCAGGTGCTCGGTGGAGACGGTGTGGTAGCGGTTGCGGATGGTCAGCAGAGTGCCGTCAAGATCAAACAGCACTGGCTGGTTGACTCGGCTGAACTCGGCCAGGCTGGGCGTCGGCGTGCCATCCGGCAACAGCATGCCGTCCATGACGAAGTTGCCGTCATGCAGCACCTCGCCGAAGTCACCGCCGTAGCCGTAGAACTCGACGCCCTCTTCAGAACGAGTCAACAGTCCATGATCACGCCACTCCCAGATGAAACCGCCGTGCAGCCGCGGGAGGCGCTCGGTCAGCTCGTCGTAGATGTGCATGCCGCCAGGCCCATTTCCCATCGCGTGGGCGTACTCGCACATCAGGAAGGGTTTGCTGCGCACTCGCTCAGCCTGGTAGGGGAGGCTGAGGTAGAAGATGTGACCACTCTCCGAGCCGATCGCCTCGGTCTCGAGGTAGTTGGGGTACATCCGGGAATAAATGTCGGTGTACGCGCAGCTGTGATCACCTTCGTAGTGCACGGGCCGGCTCGGATCGCGGCGCCGCACCCACTCCGCCATCTGCACGAGATTACGACCGGTTCCGGCCTCGTTGCCGAGGGACCAGATGATCACCGATGGGTGATTCTTGTCCCGCTCGACGGTGCGTTCCATCCGGTCCAGGCAGGCTTCCGCCCAGCGGGGGTCATCGCTCGGGTTTCCCTGCCAGCCAAAGAACTCGAACCCGTGCGTTTCATAGTCACATTCCTCGATCACCCAAAAGCCCAGCTCGTCGGCAAGATCAAGTACCCGCGGATGGGGCGGGTAGTGGCTGGTACGGATCGCGTTGACGCCGGCCTGCTTCATCATGATCAAGTCGGCTCTGGCGTACTCCTCGTCGAACATGCGACCGCCGACGGGGTTGATCTCATGCCGGTTCACGCCGCGGAAGATCACCTGCCTTCCGTTGACACGGAATTGGTCACCGGCTATCTCAACACGCCGGAAACCCAACCGCAGGCTCAGCGTCTCCGCTGCGGAGCTGACGCTCGCCTCGTAGAGCCTGGGCACCTCCGCACTCCACGGCTCGACCTGTCCGACCGAGAACGCGGCGACCTCGCTGGGCCGTTGAAACCGCTGCTGGACGCCGAGCTCGGGAATCTGAATCTCGACAGGAAACGCATGCTCGGCAGCGATGATCTCGGGATCGATCGATCCAGTGCCGTCGGGCGCATAGTGGGTGCGCAACCAGAGATCATCTATCGACCCATAGGGACGGCTCAGCAATGTGACGTCGCGAAAGATGCCGGGTAGCCACCATTGATCTTGATCTTCCAGATAACTCATCGACGACCACTGATGGACCCGGACAAAGATCACATTCTGACCGGGTCGCACCGCCTCTGTGATGTCGAACTCCTGCACCAGCCGGCTGCCTTTGCCCACCCCGATCTCGATGCCGTTCAACCACACGCGGTAGATCGACTCGACACCGTCGAAGCGCAGCAAAACTCGCTCAGGGTTCCAGTCCGGCAGCTCGAATCGGAGGCGATGATCACCGGTGGGGTTCTCGTCGGGCACATGCGGCGGGTCGACCGGGAACGGGTAACGGATGTTGGTGTATATCGGCCGCCCGTACCCGCCTTCCGCGGCTTTCGCGGACGTGCCGGGAAGTACCCAATGCGAGGGCACTGAGATGGTCTCCCAGGCCGAGTCGTCGAAGTCCGGATCGGCGGCTGTGTCGTCAAGGCCATGGGCAACCGGCGACCAGCGGAACTTCCACTCGCCGTTCAGGCTGAGCACTGGTGCGTCGGTTCGCAGCCAAGCACGCGGTCGGCTACGCCGGCCGCTCCCAGCAGAGCAGTCGTCCAGGTAGGTCACTGATGGTGAGACTATCGGCGGACTCGCGTCCGCAGGTCATGGCCGGTAACATGCGGGAGTTGTCCGGCGACAAGCGCCGGCAGGTGATCAGGTCCGGGACCACACGGCTGTCTCGGGAGCGAGAGGTTGCAAAAGTGGGTTCGGTCATCAAGAAGCGCCGCAAGCGGATGGCGAAGAAGAAACATCGCAAGCTGCTGAAGCGCACCCGAATCCAACGCCGCCGCGCAGGCAAGTAGCCTCACCGGCTGGACACCTTGATGGCCGCGAAACGGGTTGTCCTAGTCACCGGAGTCTCGCGTGACCTCGGTACCCGTTTCGCCCGCACGCTCGCCGCTGAGGATCAGGTCGAGGTAATCGGCATCGATGTCGTGCCGCCACGGCAGGACCTGGGCATGACTGACTTTGTACGCGCCGACATCCGCAATCCAGTGATCTCAAGGGTCATTGCGGCGCGTGGCGTCGATACCGTGGTGCATCTTGCCGTGGTGGCTAGCCCGGGTACTGCCGGCGGTCGCTCCTCAATGAAGGAGATCAACGTCATCGGCACGATGCAGCTGCTTGCCGCTTGCCAGAAGGCGGAGACCGTTCGAAAGCTCGTCGTGCAGAGTTCGATCTCGGTGTACGGTGC
>JBKPAB010000052.1:0-13349 GCA_046726195.1 Actinomycetota bacterium | reverse complement strand
CGTTCGCTGCCCGACACGCCCGCCGCGGCGCCGGTCCGGATGGTCCATCTCGGCGTCGGCAACTTCCATCGGGCCCATCAAGCCTGGTACACCGCCAACAGCCCGAACGCCGACCAGTGGGGCATCGCGGCCTTCACTGGCAGGCGCGCCGACATGGCCGACGCATTGAAGCCGCAGGACGGCCTGTACACCTTGATCACCCGAAGCGCTGAAGGCGACAGCTTCGAGCTGATCGGGACACTCTCGGCGATTCATGCCGCCGCCGAGCACGAGAGCTACCTTGACTATCTGAGCCGCAGCGAGGTGGCGATCATCACCATCACGGTCACCGAGGCCGCGTACCTCCGCGGTCCAGATGGGCATCTTGACAGTGGCCAGGACGTCGTACTGGCTGATCTTGAAGCCTTACGGTCCGATTCCAGAGCACCGGTTGCGTCGCTGCCGGCCAGACTGGTGGCAGGGTTGGTCGCCCGGCGATCCTCAGGTGCAGCAGCCCTCACCATCTTGTCTTGTGACAACCTCCCCGAGAACGGTGCCGTCAGCAAGACGGTGGTTCAGGACTTCGCAGCCTTGCTAGACGAGGCCCTGCCGGGCTGGATTGACACTCATGTCGACTTCGCCACCTCAATGGTGGACCGGATCACCCCAGGCACCACCGATGAGGATCGGGCGTTGGTGCAGCAGGCCTGCGGCTACTTCGACGCATATCCGGTAGCGACCGAGCCTTTCAGCGAGTGGGTGATCTCGGGCGACTTCCCAGCCGGTCGCCCGCGGTGGGAGGAAGCCGGTGCCACGCTCGTCGATCATGTGGAACCGTTCGAGCAGCGCAAGCTCTGGCTATTGAACGGCTCCCACTCCATGCTCGCGTACGCCGGCAGTGTCCGGGGCCACGCGACGATCGATGAAGCCATCGCAGATCCGGCCTGCAGGTCCTGGGTGGAGAGGTTCTGGGATGAGGCCACCCGCCATCTCACCCTCCCGGCCGCAGACATCGCGGAGTATCGGGCAGCCCTATTGAGACGCTTCTCCAACCCTCGGGCAGGCGATCTGCTGGCTCGTATTGCAGCGGATGGGTCAACCAAATTGGTGGTGCGTACGGTGCCGACCATTCGCGCCGAGCGAGCAGCCGGGCGAGTACCCATCGGGTGTGCCACCACGGTCGCCGCCTGGGTGCTGCATCTGCGCGGGCTTGGCGCGCCGATCAAGGACGCCGGAGCCACTGCCGCTCGGGACGCAGCAAATTCCGGCGACCTGCCCGAGGTCGTACCTGCGGTTTTAGACACCCTGGAGCCCGGCCTTGGCGCTGACCGGGACTTGGTTGACGCGGTTCTCGGTCAGGCAAAGGCCATCCAGGGCTGACCCGACCAGTAGACGTCAGAAGAGATCGCCATAGCCGAGCGCGATGAGGTTGTCGCGGGAAGTTGCGATGCAGTCAAACGGATCGCGGCCGTACTGGTTGTCCTGCTCGATGAGCAGATACTTCGCCCCGCTGGTCAAGCTTTGATCGATGATCGCCTTGAAGTCGAGATTGCCTTCCCCGACCTCCGCGAACTGAACGACCCCCTCAAATGCCGTCATGAAGGCCCGGGAGTCACCTGCCTGCAGGGCCTCAAAGGCGGACGCAGGAAGCTGACCGATGCGATAGTCCTTCAGATGGACGAGGTCCACTAGGCCGGCGTAGTCCTTGAGAACCCTCACCGGGTCCTTTCCGCCGCGATGAATCCAGTGGACATCCAGCTCGAACTTCATCAGCGGAGCATTCTCCCGGATGATGTCCAAGACGTATTGGCCGTCGTACCTGGCGAACTCAATGTGGTGGTTGTGGTAATACAGGGCGATGCCCTGCTCGGCAAGCCGAGCTGCCATCTCGTTGCTCTTGCTGCAGAAGTCCAATAGGGACGTTTTTGACGCCATCGCCGAGAACGGCATCATGCCTATGCGAACAAGCCCGCAGTCCAGCCGCTTGCAGTCGGCCACGATCTTGTCGAAATCGTCCGTGAGCGAGTCACCGGGCGCGCCAACCCGAGCCTCCAGGGCCGCAGACAGAGCGGCGATCTCCATGCCGAACTCGATCCTGGCACGCTCCATCTCGCCGACACTGGCTTCCGACATCGAAATCTGGGAAATCTCAACAGCATTGAATCCCAGCTCATTCAGCCTTTTCAGCGTTTTGAACGCACCGTCGGCTTGGAACTCGTTCTTCAACATCATGGCCTGGACACCGATTCTTGCCATTCGAACTCCTTAGCTCGGTGCGCGTGCAACGTATGGCAACCGCTTTGTTGGGCTTGACCTGTATTTGGGACACTACGCCCATGGTGCAGCCCACGGTGAATGCGCGCTGAGCCCTTCGACAGGCTCAGGACGGCGCTTGTCGAAGCGTGGTTATGTGCCCTGAGCTTGTCGTTATGTGCCCTGAGCTTGTCGAAGGGCACGCTTCGAAGGGCTCAGCGAGCATTCACCACCTTCGACAAGCTCAAGGCACATAACAGCAAGGAGACGCAGCGAATGGCGGACAAGGTCAGACTCGGCATAATCGGGCTCGGCGCCCAGGGTTCGATGTACGCAGGATTCATTCAGGACGGCATGGTGCCGAACATCGAGATCGGCGCCATCTGCGATGTGGACCCGGCAAAGGCACAGGTCGTGGAGTCGAAGTACTCCGGCGTGCCGTTTTATGACAACTACGTCGCCATGTTGGACAGCGGCGACGTAGATGCGGTGGTCACCTGTGTGCCGCACTATCTCCATCCGGAAATGGGCATCGAGGCGCTCAGGCGGAACGTCCACGCGCTCGTGGAGAAGCCTGCCGGTGTCTACACAAAGCAGGTCAACAAGCTGAACGCGTTCGCGGAGACCAAACCGGAACTGACGTTCGCCATCATGTTCAACCAGCGCAACAACCCGCTCTATCAGAAGATCAAAGAGATACTCGACGCCGGCGAACTCGGCACAATCCGACACACCAGCTGGATCATCACCACGTGGTGGCGACCACAGGGCTACTACGAGCAAAGCGCGTGGCGAGCAACTTGGGGTGGCGAGGGTGGTGGAGTGCTGGTCAACCAGGCGCCACACCAGCTAGACCTGTGGCAGTGGATTTGTGGGATTCCGCAGTCTGTGTACGCCAAGGTCGCCTACGGTTTCCGCCGCGACATCGCGGTCGAGGACGAAGTGACGGCGGTCATCGACTACGGAGACGGCGCCACCGGCGTTTTCATCACCGCCGTACATGACCTCGTCGGTACCGACAGGTTCGAGATTCTGGGTGACAACGGCAAGATCGTCGTCGACAATAGCTCGACCGCCACCGTGACTCGGTTGATCAAGCCTGAGCGCGAGCTCAGCGAGGGCATGGACATGCAAGACGTCATGAAGCTGTTCACTGGCCAGCTCAACACCGAGAACTACTACTCCACTGAGGTGATCGAGTTCGAGTCCAAGTGGGGGGCCCAACACACTGGGGTCTTAGAGAACTTCGCCGCGAACATTCTCGACGGCACCCCCCTCATTGCACCGGGTTCGGACGGCATCAACGGCGTACGACTCGCCAACGCCATTCACCTGTCCAGTTGGACCGGTAAGGAAGTTTCGCTGGACTTCGACGAAGACGAGTACCTGACGGAGCTGAACAAACGCATTCGGGAAGAAGGCAAGTTCCCGGTGAGGAACGAGTGACCTGACCAGCTCGCCGGAGGCTGAAGGAGATCTGACCTTGTCCGAAACCATGTTCGCCTGGCAGGACACCTCCCTGTCACCCCGGGCGGTACGTAGCGCTCCGACGTAAACGCCGGCCAGGATCACGAGACCGCCCAGCACCAAAGAAATGCCGACCGGCTCGTTGTCAAGCCACGCTGAGAGAACGAGGGTGACGATCGGGATGATCACGAACCCGTAGGACGCCCGTGACGCCGCCCAGTACCGGAGAACGACAAGGTAAAGCAGGAACACGACCACCGAGCCGATCAGAACCAGGTACGCCACGGCCGCCCATGGCTCGGGACGGTGCGGGAGGATGATCGGTTCGTCCGCGACTAGTGACGCTGCAAGCAGCGCAGCCGCTCCCGCCGGCATGCCGATGGCGTTCATGGTCACAGGGTGGACTGCATTGCCACCGGCGAGCACGGCGTAGGTCACGAACGCGGTGAGCGCGACCCGCTCGCCGTCCGAGGTGGCCACGAGTGAAACGCCACGCCGTTTGGCTTGGGGCAGCATGCCACATCTTGAGCCAGGTGCGCTGAGTTCGCTCCGCTAATGACGCTAGTTACTTCGACCTGAAGAAGAGGGTTGCTGGCTGATCGGCCGGATTGGACGAGGAAGTGCGGCCCTCCCACCCGGCCGGAGCGGAGTCGACCGACACAATCCCCGAGAACCCGGTCTCGTGAGCAACGGCGTCGATCTCCACAGGGTCCAGCGCGGCCGGGCGTACAGCCTGACGTGCGGCATCGGCCAGGGCCTCGGTGACCCACGCCTCCTCGCTCAAATCTGACCTAGGCAGGTCGTTCAGCACATTTGCCGGCAGGTCGCGCAGGTGTGACGGCGAAACGACTAACCGGGTGTCTCGCCTTCGGCGCTCATGACGGTGGCGTCAGCTTGCTTCGCAGTCGATTGCGCAGGAACTGCCCACCGTCGGGCGGCGGAGTGGGATGTTAGTGCGCACTCGAGCTAGTGATCCAACCCACCAGAACGCGCCCGAAACGTCGTCGTAGCCAGAAAGCAGCAATCGAGGCCGAGCCGCCGGATGCCCATGGGGCTCGGCCGGCACGGGCGGTCGTGGCGACGGCCCGCGGTTCAGACTCGAGCCGCAACGGCCTCCGCCAGCTTCGTTCCGGCCACGCGCTCGGGGATTGTCTCGAGCCGCTCCACCGGCTCAGCGCTGAACACGAATCGGACGTACCGTGCGGCGACCTTGTCGCCCCAACCTGGCATCGGAGTGGCAGCGATTTTCGCGTCGTCGAGGAGGATCCGTGACGCCTCCGCCGGCTCGAAGCCGAGTGAGTCTACGTCGAGGAGGAGAGACCAGCCCCCGGCCGGGCTCACGAATGGCCAGTCGGGGAGGCTGGAGAGCATCGTGTCGCGGCGGCGCTCGAGCTCGGCGACACACTCGACGACGTGGCTCTGATCGCCGCGCAGGACGGCGGTCGCCGCGAAGCGTGAGATCGCCACCGGCATCGTTGTGTTATAGACGTGCGCCCAGCCAGCGTCGGCCACCGTGTCTGCGGGCCCAGCCACCCAGCCGACACGCCAACCAATCATCCGGTGCTCCTTAGAGAGCGAGCCGACGACGACCGTCCGCTCCGCCATTCCGTCCATGCGCAGCGGGTGTACGAGCGGTCGGTTGTCGAAAAGGAGACGCTCCATGGCCGAGTCGTAGATCAGGAAGAGGTCTCGTTCGCGGCACAGCTCGCAGACCGCCAGCCAATCACCCTCGTCCAGGTAGCCGCCCGATGGCATCGACGGGCTCATGAGGAGAAAGCCGGTGGACCGCGGGCCGACGACGTCGGCGAGCCGGTCACGGTCGAAGTGCCAGCCGTCCTCCTTGTCGAGGAAAGGCACAAAGCGCGGGATACCGCCGGCGAGCCGGATGCGGTTGACGATGCCCGCGTATGTGGGATCGGTGACGATCACTTCGTCCCCGGGATCCACGGTGCAGAGCAGAACGTTGAGAAGTGCTTCCATGCCGCCCGCGGTGATGACGATCTCACGCTCGGGGTCGTAGCGATGGCTGCTCCGCTCAGCAAGGAAGTCGGAGATCGCCGCACGCAGGTCGAGGTCGCCCGTGAAGGGAAGCCAGCTGTTCGACTTTGGGTCGTCCAATTTGATGCGGGTGGTCTCGATCGCCTCGGGCGGAAGCGGGAGATCCGTGTCGAGGTTCTCCATACGAAGAATGGGGCCGCCGTGGCGTCCCCCTGTTTCCTCCGCCGCGGCCGCCACTCGATCGATCCCGAAGCCGACAATGGGCTGCATACGCTCTGCTCGCTTGATCACGAGTCTGAGCCTATTTGCGAGCATGTTTGGCTATAAGTGTGGGCGTCAGTCTGTAGTACAACAACAAGGCGCAATGGAGGTGCAGCCCGATGGAACTGGATCGGGCTCGATCGTTACTGAACGCGGAGCGTGCGCGGGTGCAGCAGCTGCTCGCGGATCTCGGCCAGGCCCGGACAGATGACCATGAGGCCGAACGTGATGCGGCTTATCCGGCGCAGCCCCTGGCACAACAGGGTGTCGATGATGCCGTGGCCGCGGGGTTGCGGGATCGACTCGCGGCGCTCGATCGGGCCCTCCAGCGGGTCGAAGACGGCAGCTACGGTCGCTCGATCCGGAGCGGCGCGCCCATTCCCGACGAACGCCTGGAGGCTGACCCGGCAGCCGAGCTCACTGTCCAGGAGGCGGCCGACGATCGAGCGGCGGGCCGATAACCGGCTGGCGAGGCTGTTACGGCGCCGGGGTGCGCCCTTCGACAGGCGCCGGGGTGAGCTTGTCGAAGGGCGCACCCCTGAGCTTGTCGAAGGGGCTCAGGGCGCAGCTCAGGCGAAGTCGAACGCGAGCGGGAACGCGAGGACAACTGTCCAGGCCCAGACGGCGTACACGATCACGTAACGGGTCTGCCAGCGTTCCAGGCGGGCGAAGGGCATGCGGCCACGCAAGAAGCCGAAGTACAGCCATGCCGACCATGCCAGGTTGGTGAGCAGAATGACGTTCTCGCCCAACGCCGCAGTCTTGTTCGGACTGAAGCCCCATTCGGTGATCCGGCCGGTGATCGCCAGCAGCACCATGACGTCGATGATCAAGGCGCTCACGACGAGCGCAAGCTGCAGGCGGTCAAACAGACCGGGCGGCGCCGCAGGGTCACGGGCGGAGATGGCATACAACAGCAGGCCCAGCACGACGACCAGCAGCAGGTCGAAGAGGATGAGCACATCGCGCTGGACGTCGATGACATTTTTGGTCCAGGTGATGGCGACCAGGAAGGCCAGCAGGGTCACCGCGAAAAGTGGGGTGAAGACGCGGGTCAGCACCGGAGCCATGTTCTCGATGACGCTCTGCTTGGCCTCCACCAGCCACGCAGCCACGATGATCGCGGCCATGGCGCCGCACGGCAGCAGCCAGGAATTGATGAACTCCTCGGCGTCAAGGCCGATGGCATCGAAGGTGCCCACCGTGAAGAGCACGAGCACCACGCCGCCCAGTCCAATGAGGACGAAGTAGATGAACCACTCCCCTGTGAACCGAATGAAGTCCATCCGCCGCCGGTCTGAACGCCACTCACCGCCCATATAGGCGACGCCGACAACCAGCCACAGCGCGATCGGCAGGTGGATCGCCGTCAGCACGATGCTCTGCGAATCACCGGCCAGGGGATACGCGTTCGCGGCGACCGCGCCGAGAAGGAACAGCGACGCGAGCACCGCGATGACACGAACACCGACTCGGCGTTGCCAAACGAAGTATGCGGCCAGTGCAGGCAGCGCGAAAAGGCTGGCGTTTCGCGCGTAGAAGCCGGCATCGTCGTCTGATATGTCTAGCCCGAACAAAGCCGGCACCTTGATCGCGAGGGCCGCGGCGGCCGCACAAAGCACCATGACCGGCAGCTCGCGACGGGAACGAGCGGCGAGCACATCCGGCTCCCCCGGCAGCACGAGCTGCTTCCACAACCGCTCGGAATGCTCGCGGGCGAACTCCCGCGACAGCTCATCGAGGCTGCCCATGCGTTTGACAGCGATGAGGAACGCTTCGTCGGCTCGCAGGCCCGCGTCGGTCAGATCGGTGATCTGGCTGCGAAGATGATCTTCCAGCTCCTCGGCATCGGTGTGGAGCAGCTCGCGGCGGCGGTGCATGTAAGCCCGCCACTCGGCAATCTGGCCCTCCAGGTAGTCGCTGTCCACGATCATCGTCCCGCCTCCCATGCCGGTGCCGGGATCGGCTTGATGGACTGCGTGCTGTTCCAAACGCCGCGCAGTGCGTCGACGACAGTGGCCCACTGGCGGCGCTGCTCGACGAGCTCAGCCCAGCCCTGGTCGGTGATGCGGTAGTACTTGCGGCGGCGCCCCCCAGGCGGGGTCTCCCAGGCCGACTCGACATGGCCAAGCCGCTCCAATCGGTGCAGCAGCGGGTAAAGCAGGCCATCGGTCCACTCCAGCTGCCCGCCTGACAGTTCATTGATCTGCTTAAGGATCGCGTAGCCGTAGCTGTCACCTTCGGCGAGGATGCCCAGCACCAGCGGGGTCGCCGAGGCCGCAACGAGGTCTTTGGTGATATGCATCAGACCGCCTTAACCCTAGGACTGCAATGCATATTACTTCTAGGTATAGCGATGCGCTACCTTATCCGCCGATTGGCCCACCGATTGTCAAGATGGAGACATGCGATATGTCGAGCTGCGCCGCCACACCGACAACGACGGCGACCGGCTAAGCGAGCAAGGCGTCGCCGACGCTCAAGCCATCGGCCGGACCGGACTGCACCCGCCGTACGCGATGTTCGTTTCTACCGGCGCGGAGCGCGCCAGCGAGATGCTCCGCATCCTGCGTCGTGCGGCGGGACAGGATGAGCTGCCGATCACCACCGAGATCGGGCTCCGGTCGGCGGTCGAGGACCGCTGGCGAGAAGCGGCAAAGGCGGCTGGCAAGGGAGCTTCCCTAGAGGAGATGCGGGCCATCGATCCTGATCTTGTTGAGCACGAGTGTCGGTTGCTCGGCGCGGCGCTACAGCGGATCGTCGAGGCACTCCCAGAGGACGGCCGGGCTCTAGTCGTCGGCCACAGCCCGACCAATGAGGCTGCCGTCTCTGGGCTGACTGGACAGACCATCACTCCCCTGGGCAAGGGAGAAGGAGTACTCGTCGTCGAAAACACCGGACGCTACGAGGTCCACCCGCTGTAGCGCCGGTTGCCCGCGTAGGCGTTACGCGCCTGTCGATTGCGGCGAATCGGCGATGATCACGGCCAGGTCCTGGCGCGCCCACACCAGCTCGGGTGCTAAGCCGGCGGCGGCAAGCCACCGAAGCTGGTCATCTGTGGTGCTCGGCTGGTCGTGCACGTCGTCGATTGGTGTGACGACGTCAGCCGGATCCTCGGGTACCACGACGTCGCCCAGCACGAACCGACCGCCCGGCCGGAGCCGGTCGGCGATGCGCGCGAACAGGTCCGCCTTTCCCGCACCGTCGAGGTGGTGCACGGCGAGCGCCGACACGACGAGGTCGAAGTTGCCCTCGGGCAGTGGGTCCTCGAGACGGCTCACGCGAAGATCGGCGGCCAGGTCTGCAGATACGGCAGCGAGCATCTCCGCACTCTCGTCGATGCCGACCAACTCCGCCCCTGGGTGGACCTCGAGCACCCGGAGGGATGTCTCCCCGGTGCCGACACCGAGCTCGAGCAGCCGCTCGGCCTGGATACCGGCGGTCGCCTCGGCGACGGCATCCTGTAGCTCGTCGTACGCCGGCACCTCTTTACGGATCGTCTCCACATAGGTGGCCGGATCAAAGTGGAATTGGCCACCATCGGCTCTGTTGACCATGGATGCAGTCTCGCAGGAAGCCAGCAGCAGTCCGGCAGGCATTCGCGAAGCCCGTGAAGGGAAATTTTCGTATCGGTCTAGCGGATTGTCGCCATTAAATGTCTCAATTCTTGCCCCAAACTGTGGTTCGTGCCTGAGCAGAACCCTGGCGGTCTGTCCCCGGCCCGCGAACCAGATCAGTTGATCAAGTGGTTCATCGGGCTTGTCGTGAGTGGAGTGGGAGTCAATCTGCTCGGCGGTTACGTCGTTGCGGAGAAGTGGGCCTGGCTTCCACCGGCCGTCTTCGCTGCGGCGCTGTTGGTCGCGGTGCTGGGCACTGGTCTGCTGCGGCGGGAGCGATACATCACAATGCGGGCCCGGCGGGTGGCATTGCTCGCGCTCTGCGGCTACCTGGCTGTCGTGGTGTGGGGATCGGTGACTGGGTGGCCCCTTTCCTTGACGATCTTGTCCGTGGTGTACCTCTGGGAGGCCGGGGTAATGCTCACGTGGCCGACCCTCCGAAATCGCGCGGACGTCGACCATGTCGCAGTGGGGGCAGCCTGCTTGCTCGTGGGTTCTGCGTTCTTGCTGCTCGGGGTCGGTAACCCGGTGGGCGCATCGACGATGGTCGCGGGTGTGCTGGTTAGGGTCACGCTCCTGCTACTCGGGGCCGCCGCGCTGCTGCTCGGGGTCGCGGTCCTGCTGGACACATGGACACTGGTCCGGATCCCGTTCCTGCTCTTCGGAGTCGCGGCGCTACTCGGCGGTGTCGCGGCTCTGCTGGACGGTCGGACGCTTGTTGGGACTGCGCTCCTGCTTGGCCCGGCCACGGCCCTGCTGCTCGGGATCGCCTTTCTGCTCGATAGATGGACGGTGTTGGGGATTCCGTTCCTGGTTGGCGCAGTCGCGGCCCCATTGGGTGGTGTTGCGGCCTTGCTGGCCGGATGGACGCTGGTCGGGGTCACGGCCCTGCTGCTCGGCGTCGCATTCTTGCTGGGCAGTGTCGCGTCCTTTCTAAACGGGTGGACATTGGTGGGGGTCCCGTTCCTGCTGTTCGGAGTCGCCGCACTGTTGGCGGATGTCGCGGCCTTCCTGAGCGGATGGACGCAAGTGGGGGTCCCGTTCCTGCTGCTCGGGCTTGCGGCGCTGCTGAGCGGTGTAGCGCTGCTTTACCGTCCTGACTCGCCACAGCGTCTGGTGGCGTGGCTGAGCACACGAGTCGATCTGCTAGTCACAGCGGACGGTGACGAGCGGGGTTAGCTCTCAGGTCACCGAGTAGCTGCCCGCGACTCGAAGCATCTTGAGCGCGGGAAGTTGGCCCCCACGCCGCACAAGCACGAGTCCTTGCTGTGAACGCATGTTCACGCTAGGATCGTGAACATGCGTTCACAAGATCTACCACTTGAACTCGGGAATCGCCTTGTCAGCGGCTAAGCGGACTGCGGAGACAACCCAAGAGTTGCGAGCCGCTCTTCTGGAACACGCGCAACGACTTGTCAGCCGGGATGGAGCCTCCGCACTCACCATGCGGGCTCTCGCCGCTGAGGCCGGAGTCTCGCTGGGTCTGCCGTACAAGATCTTTGCCGATCGACGCGAGATCGTGGACGAAATCGTCGCCGCCGAAATGCGCCGTTTCGGAGCTGCCGCTGAGAGCCTCCTTACCCGGGCTGGCAGCTACACCGTGGGTGACAACCTCATGTGGTTCGCATCAATCGTGCTGAATTCTCCCGCGGCGCCGCTCGCCCAAGAGCTCCATGCTGATGATCAGCGGCTGGCATCGGCGACCAAGGCGGCAGAGCGAACGGGACTAAGCCCAGCCTCTTTTCCGGCCCTCCTCGCTGACTACCTCACCGCTGAGCAGCGCGCTGGACGCGTCCGAGACAACATCGACTGCCACGCGTTCGGTTTCTTGATCGCCGGAGCCATACACAACCTCCTGATCGCTGGCCCGGCTTGGCCTCGCCCCGAACGACGCCAGCTAAAGCGCTACCTCACGGCCGCAGCGTGCGCCATCGCTAAAGAGCCGTAAACGTCGCTGATCAGAGAACACGACATCGATCCCAAGGAGTCCAAATGACAGACTGCAAGCCGACCACGACCCCGACGCCAAAGCTGATCGAAAGGGCTGCACTGGCGATCGGACTGGCCTACGCCCTGACCACGATTCACCACATCTACGGAGGGCTAGTTGATTCAGCCCCGAACCGGCTCCGCGTTCCGATCATCATGGCGATCCCAGCGGTCGTCGCAGTCGCATCACTCTACCGGTACCGGCGAACCGGCAGTAGGGCCGCACTCATTACCGCAGGGGCAGTGGGCAGCCTCGCTTGGGTGGTTCTATCCGGACTTCTGCATGGCGGCTACGCCCACGCGTACAAGGACGTCCTCTTCCTGCTGAACGGCCCGTCACGGCTCTACTACCCGTTGAACCCTTCCGAGCACTATCCGCCCGACGACCTGTTCTTCGAGATCACCGGAGTGCTCGAGATCGGAACGGGCGTTCTCGTGGCCTTGTCGATGTACCGGGTGATCGAAGACAGCTTGTCGAACAGCTCAGCGGGGACAGGCACAGGCTGCGGTATGCGCGCTGAGCCTGTCGAAGCGCGCGTCCGGTGCCCTTCGACAGGCTCAGGGCACATCACCGACACGCGAGAGCCGGTGCCCTTCGACAAGCTCAGGGCACATAACGAGGCTCAGGGCACATAACCGCTCAGGGCACATGACGGGTTGCGATCGAGCTCAATGGGGCGCTAACGCCGCGCGTCCCGGTCCAGCGGCTTTTCGATCCCAGCCTCGGCGGCTGCAGCCTCGGCCTTTGCATCGTTGACGGCCGCTTCTGCCAACTCGGAGACACGCTCAACGGCTGCGACGGCGTCCATGCTCGGCGGCCCTCCCGAGGTCAGCTCGCGGCTAGGTTCGTCGTCTTCGATCTCCGACGGCGTGCTATCGGTCGTGCCCTTGTCGGTCGCCGGCGCGCCCATCCGGGAGTGGTCGCCGAAGGCTTCGGTGATCGTGCGGACCGCCTGGGTTAGCTCACCCGGGATGACCCAGAACGTGTTACCGCTTTTGGCCAGATGCGGCAGCGTCTCCAGGTACTTGTAGGCCAACACCTTGGGATCTGCGTTGTTGCGGTGCACGGCCTGAAAGACCAGGTCGACCGCCCTGGCCTCACCATCGGCTCGGAGGATCGCAGCCTGTTGATCACCCTGGGCAACCAGGATCTCCTGCTGCCGGGTCCCTTCGGCGGTAAGGATCTTGGCCTGCCTCTCCCCTTCCGCGTGCAGGATTGCCGCACGCTTGTCGCGCTCGGCACGCATCTGCTTCTCCATGGCCTCCTTGATGGTGACCGGCGGATCGATCGCCTTGATCTCGACTCGGTTCACCCGGATTCCCCACTTGCCGGTCGCCTCGTCCAGCACGGTACGCAGCCGAGCGTTGATCTCCTCACGCGAGGTCAACGTCCGCTCCAGATCCATGCTGCCGATGACGTTGCGCAGCGTGGTGACGGTGAGCTGGTCGATGGCCTGCAGATAGTTCGCGACCTCGTACGCAGCAGCCCGAGGGTCGGTGATCTGGTAGTACAACACCGTGTCGATGTTGACCACCAGGTTGTCCTCGGTGATCACCGGCTTCGGCTGTGACGAATACACCTGCTCGCGTACGTCCAGCTTGGTGTTGACCCGATCCGCCAACGGGATGATGAAATTCAGACCGGGCTGCAACGTCGTCCGGTAGCGGCCGAACCGCTCAACGTTGTAGCGGCGCGCCTGCGGCACGATGCGCACCGCCGACACCACCACGAACACCACCAAGGCAGCCACGATGACAATCGGGACTAAAAGGTTCAGATCCATA
>JBKPAB010000051.1:0-12972 GCA_046726195.1 Actinomycetota bacterium | reverse complement strand
CATGTCGGCAGCGCTTGTGCGGCCAGCCGGTCGCTGCTGCCACCTTCCACAAGAATCGAGTCATCAGTATGTTTCAGAACAGCTCTTTACGGCGTCGCGCCCTTGCCCGGGTTGGGATTGGCATCGCCGCCACCGTTGCGGCGATCCTTGCCTTGCCCGGGGTTGCGCAGGCACATGTGACTGTGCAACCCGGGACCGCTGAAGGCGGCGGCTTCTCCGTCGTCGCTTTCCGGGTTCCGAACGAGCGTGAAACCGCCAGCACCACGCAAGTGCGGGTCACCCTGCCGAAGGACCAGCCGATCGGATCGGTCCAGACAACACCGGTGCCGGGATGGAAGATCACTACGGCGACCCGTCACCTCGACCAGCCCATCGAGATGTTCGGTGAGCAGCTGGACACCGTGGTCTCCGCGGTCACCTGGACCGCCACTAGCGGCGGCATCCGTCCAGGCCAGTTCCAGGACTTCAACCTCAACCTCGGCCAGCTGCCCGAGTCGGGCCAGCTGGTGTTCAACGCCCTCCAGGTCTACTCGAGCGGCGAGAAGGTCAACTGGAACCAGGTCTCGGCCGACCCGTCTGTCGAGCCTGAGCACCCGGCCCCGATCCTCACCATTACACCGGCGGCAGCCGAGCAGGGCTCGGGGACGACCGAACCGAGCAGCCAGGCCGGCCAGGGCGCACAGGTCACCCCCACCGCCCAGAGCGACAACGCGTCCGACTCGGCCCTGCCGCTGGTGCTTTCAGGCACCGCGCTTATCGCTTCCCTGGTCGCTGTGGGGTTCGCATGGCGGGCTCGACGTGTCCCGGCGGTGGAGGCTTCTTCCTCGCATACCCGTGAGGACGTTAACGCCTGACCGGCTCGGGGATGCCGGGAACGACCCGCTCGTTCCCGGCATCCACCTTTCCCTTCAGGAGCACCCTGGATGGCATGCTGAGCGCTGCAGTGCGCCGTGTGGCCATCCTCGCCGCGCTCGCTGTCTTGTTCTCGCTGCTGCTCGCTTCACCGGCCGCAGCGCACGCCGAGCTGGTCAGCACTATCCCGGCGAATGGAGCGCAGCTGAGGAGGCCGCCGACCGAGATCCAGATGAGGTTCACTGAGTCGGTCAGCTTGGTCGTCGACGGCATCCGGCTGGTCGATAACGCCGGCACCACCGTGGCCACGCCCGACCCGACCGTGGACGCGCAGACCGTCACCTGGCCGATGCCGCCCGACCTGCCGGAGGGGCCCTACATCGTCACCTGGCGGGTGGTGTCCGCGGACGGACACCCAATCAGCGGAGCGTTCGCCTTTGGGGTCGGCACGGCCCCGGCCACCGTGCCCGGTTCGGGCACGGGCACAGGAACCCCGGGCGCCACCGGTGGCACTCTGGCCACAGCACCGACCGCGCCGTGGCCCGCGGTCGCCATTCGTCTGGCTAACTATCTGGCGTTTGCGCTGTTCACCGGCGTTGCTGCGTTCGTGCTGCTATGCGCACCGGACAGCGCCAAAGATCGCCGCCTGCAGGTCCTGGCACGCGGCGGGATTGTCGGCGGCGCGGCCGCTGCGGTCGCCGGCATCCTGGTCCAGGGCCCGTACGCGGCCGGGGTCTCCATGACCCGTGCGTTCGACACCGGACTTATCCAAGAAACCCTGGCCACCCCATCCGGTAGCGCGATGACGTGGCGGCTTGTGCTCTACGGGGTGCTCGGCGTGCTTGCTTGGCGACTGCCCAGGATCATGACTGGGCTCGGCAGCTGGCTCGTGCCGGCCTGCGTCGCCGGCACCGCGGTCACTATTGCCGCGGCCGGACATGCGGCCACCTCAGGCCTGATCGATCTCGGCGTCGACACACTCCATGCGCTCACCGCCGGACTCTGGGTCGGCGGCCTAGTCGCCCTTGCGGCTCTCGGCCGATCCGTCGAACCGCGCGCACTGCAAAAGTTCTCCACCCTCGCCGTGGCGTCGGTACTCATCCTGATCGTCACCGGCACCCTGAACTCACTTCGCCACCTGACCACCGTCGAGCAGCTCTGGCAAACTCGCTACGGGCTCACCCTGTTGATCAAGCTCACGCTGGTCGCTGCCACCCTCGTAGCCGCCATGGTTTCACGATGGCGCCTGCGGCAGCACCTAGTGCCGCTACGGTCCGTCCGGATAGAAGCCTCGCTGACCGTGACCATCCTCGTGGTCACCGCCCTGCTCAGCATGACTGCACCCCCACCCCAGGCACACGGTCCCGCGACCCACGCCGGCCATGACGCCGGACCGTCGGCCACCGAGCAGGTAGTTGAGATGTCACTGGGTGAGCAAGGTGAGGCTGCGCTCGCTGTTTCACCCGCCACTACGGCCGGTAGCCACCTGCACCTTGTGCTCACCGACCCCAACGGCCGCGAGCTACCCGCAACCCGGGTCACGCTGAAGGTCGCCAACGCCGGCCGCGACATCGCCCCGATACCTGTACCGATGAGCCTTCGCGACGGCGTCTGGGTCGGGAATTACCGCTTCCCCTTCCCCGGCACCTGGAAGATCGTCCTCACCGTCGACGGTGTCGGACCGTCGGCCGTTGTCACCTCGGCCGATGTCACAATCCGCGACTGACCTCAATCGAGACACTCCCGGGTCACTGACGCGGCACCAACAATCGAACAGATCGACACGATCCGGAGCTCCCGGCTGGGCAAGGATCGGAACCGCTGAGCAGCACTTGATCCGCCTCGGTTCGAGCCGAGTGTGGTCGACTTCCCTACGGCAGTCGAAAGAGCACCCGCTCAAACGGCGCTAACCGGTCAGGCACAGCCCAAGCACACCAAGCAGCAGCGCCACGCGGGCGCGCATCGCCCGCAATCTAGCGGGCATTCAAGATCGCAATGATCTTCTCAAGGTGGTGCGACTCCACCTCAAAGCTTCCGGGACCGGGCACCGTGAAGCTTCCTGTAATTGGCTGGCCGGCCTTCACCCGGAGTTCGTAGCCGTTGCCGCCGGTGTGGGCGTGGATCTCATCATCCTGATCGCTGGTCACCTGCAAGATCACCTCCTGGCCGACCGAGACGTCGATCTTTTTGCCGCTCGGGTCGACCTTGCCATTGGCGATCGTGATGTTGATCGTGAGCGCGGACGGCGCGGCGGAGGCTGGGCTCGGAGCGGAAGCGCCGCTGGAAGCAGCCGGGGATGCGGCTGTTCCACTCGTCGGCGATGAGGTGCATGCCCCGAAGGTCAGGCACAACACAACCGCGCCCGCAGAAAGCACCGTGTGGGCACGATAGTGAACTCTCACGTTCCCAGCTCCAGTTTTTGAATGTCGTCGCGTCGTGAATTTGGCATCGGCACGGCAGCGTACCGCTGTCGTGTTGTACGAAGGCGCTCCATCACATGTTCCTCGCAGGTCAGACGGATCGCTGCGACGACGGCTGCTGCACGGCGCCATCTGCAGCGCGAAGATACGACATGCAAGGACCGAACCAGCTCTCGCGGCCGAAATCTGGTGGACCTCTGTGAGGTCATCGTGTCGCCTACATAGGCATCCGCGTCGGCGCACGGCACGTGGGGCACACGGGCAGGACCGGTGGCGGCGAGACTGTGGGCTGCTCGGCGTGCGGCGGTGAGCTCGGCACGGGTGGAGCCCGACCGAGATGATCAGCGACGCCCGTTCGGACGCCGACGGCGAGGTTCTTGTCACGTGCGTTCGGCGAGAACCTGCTGCTAACCGCCCAAGCGTGGAAAAGCCTTGTTCACTCCAGGACTCCAGGATCTGTGAGTGGGCCTCGTCTAGAGATACACGGAGTCCCGATCTGGTTGGCAATGTCAACGACACTCAGGCCGCTGGTGAGCACGCCGTTCGCGTCCTTTCCCACGCCGCTGCTCCACCAGCTCGGTCGGAGAGCATTGACATCGCTCGGGATGCTCAGCCAGCTGGATCCCGACCCATCGAGTCGGCGTGAGTCGAGCCGGCTATATGTGATTGGTC
The DNA here is from genome assembly GCA_046726195.1 of Actinomycetota bacterium. Taxonomy (GTDB): domain Bacteria; phylum Actinomycetota; class Actinomycetes; order Propionibacteriales; family Propionibacteriaceae; genus Microlunatus. Next base: position 9,028 of record JBKPAB010000051.1, on the reverse strand, counting down.
ACTCGCCAGCCGGTGCCAGGCAAGGCGACAGGCGTGCAGAGCTATTAGCTGGCGTTCGCCTGGAGCGGCCGCAGCTGCTACGACGTTGCAATGATGTCGATGGTCTGACTCGTCGCCAGACGCACATCGCGTGGAGCCTGGGTGACGACTCGGTCGACCCTGACCACTAAGTCTCCGCATGCCGAGCCGAGGCAATGATCATCGAACCTAACGCCCCAGAGCGTGAAGAACTGTCCGAGTGTGACGGCGCCCGTTCCGCCGCCTTCCAGCCACACCTGGCCCGAAGTATCGTGCGTGTGCACCGCGGCCTGGAGGGCACGGACCCGATCGATCCCGACGTACGCGGGCACCTCCACCGGAATCCCATCAACAGTGACGCGCAGCTTGACGACACGAACGTTCTCGTCGTTGCTGAGCGGTTGCGGCTCCAGCCCAGCAGCCTCGATGTAGGAAACGGCGTCCCGCGGCGCGCTCCACGGAGGCGGCGTGCTGCGCTGCACCGCTGGAGCAGGCCCGACCTGGCCGACGCAGCCGACGAAGATCAACTGCGCCATCAGCATGGCCGCGATGGCGGCGCGCGCACTCCACCGACCGCCCGACACGGATTGAGAATAGAACGAGGAGTAGGTCCACAAACCAGTTGAAGTGCTCAGCGCCATGGTCAACCCGGCAACGGAAACGACGACGCGCTCTATGGTCCGTCAACTCGACGAAGCAACTTTCCACCGGTCAAGCCATTCGGCCGCGTGACGGATAACTAGCGCAACCCAAGAAGAGTGCCTCATGCTGGATTGCCCGGCCGTGCAGCCGTAACAGCGGACTCGTTGAGCTCGACGGTACCGGTGTCGGTGAGTGTTCCCTGGGCGCCCCCGGACCGGCATGTACGGCCAGTGATGGTGCCCGTGACGCTGAGTCGGCAGATTCCCGTTGTCGTACAGGTCGGGTCGTCGGCCAGCCCTCCAAGAGCACGAAAGCGATCGCATCTCGCTGTGTCATCGAAGACAACGCGCCAAGGCTTTGTCGCCATTGACAATCATTTTCAATAGGCGTACGGTCACCGTAAATGGCAGGGATGGTGCCCGCTACGAGACAGGTTGAAAGGCCACTATGAAATCCCTCATCGCGCTGGCCGGGGTTGTAATGCTGTGCGTTTCGGCCTGCTCCACACCCAGCCCGTCCGAGACCAGCCCGACTGGATCCGTGCCGGCCGGCGCGAGCGCACCAGTCAGCGTGGTCGCCTCAACGAACGTGTACGGCGATATCGCGAAAACGGTTGGTGGGTCGGCAGTGACAGTGACTTCGATTATCGATAGTCCCGACAGGGATCCGCATGAGTACCAGGCCGACGCGCAGACCAAACTCGCCCTCTCCAGGGCCCAGCTGGTGATCGAGAATGGAGGCGGTTACGACGACTTCGTCGACGTCATGCTCGAGTCGGCATCCAGCCGGCCGTCTGTGATCAATGTGGTAGACCTTTCGGGCGGGGACCGCCAACCTGCCGGCGTCGAATTCAACGAGCATGTCTGGTACGACATCGCCACGGTCAAGAAGTTGACGACGCAACTTGCTACTGAGCTGTCCGTGGTCGCGCCTGAGCTGGCCGCCACCATCAAGGCCAACGCCGCGGCGTTCAACAGCCGGCTCACCGGGCTGCACCAGCAGGAGGCCGAAATCAAATCCGAGCACGCCGGCGATCCGGTCGCAATCACCGAACCGGTACCCCTGTACCTGCTGAAGGCGGCCGGTCTGGTGAACAAGACGCCGGACGAGTTCAGTGAAGCCATCGAAGAAGACACCGACGCTCCACCCGCGATTCTCAAACAGACCGAGGAGCTGTTCGACGAGCACCAAGTCAAACTGCTCGCCTACAACGAGCAAACCACCGGTCCGCAGACCGAGGCTGTCCTTGCCGCTGCGAGGCGCAACAACATTCCAGTCGTCCCGCTCACCGAAACCCTTCCCACCGGCCAGACCTACGTGGCGTGGATGCAGGCCAATCTAGAAGCCATATCCGCCGCGCTCAGCCAATGACGACCGCCGCCCCCCAGCAGGCCGATGCTCGCCGCGTCACACCCAAGCCGCCGATCCTGGCAGTTCAAGACGCCGGCCTGCGGTTCGGCTGCCGCACCCTCTGGTCTCAGCTGAACCTGCAGGTTCATCCCGGCGAGTTCGTCGCTGTGCTCGGCCCCAACGGAGCCGGCAAAACTAGCTTGCTCCGCGCCGTTCTCGGCCTCCAACCGCTCACTGCAGGCTCGATCGAGCTGCTCGGAGCCCCCGTCCGCCGTGGCCATCGCCACGTCGGCTACATCCCGCAGCAGCGTCTCATCGACCGCGGCATTCCGCTCCGCGCCCGCGACTTCATCGGGTTGGGCCTGGACGGACACCGATTCGGGCTACCACTTTCCAGCCGCACCCGACGCCGCGCTATCGACGCCATGCTCGCCACAATCGACGCCACGAGCTTCTCGGCTCGCCGGATCGGGGAGCTGTCCGGCGGAGAACAGCAGCGACTCCGGATCGGGCAGGCGTTGATCGGAAACCCAAGGCTGCTGCTGTGCGACGAGCCGTTGATCTCCCTCGACTTGAACCAACAACGAACCGTTAGCGGCCTGATCGACGCCAGCCGACAATCCGGTGACCGGGCGGTGGTGATGATCACTCACGACATCAACCCGATCCTGGGCATGGTCGACACGGTGGTCTACCTCGCCGGCGGACAGGTCCGCATCGGCACTGTCGACGAGGTCCTCACCAGTGCTGTGATGTCTGAGTTGTACCAGACTCCGGTGGATGTCATTCGGGCCCGCGGCCGCATCCTGGTTGTTGGCCTACCTGACACCGCCCATGAAGGCCACGAGGCCGCGCCCGAGCCGCCGCCCGAAGGACTGCGGTGATGAACCTGTGGTCGGAATTGTTCTCATTCACCAACTATGGGGAACTGCTCATCCTGCTCCGTAACTCGATCCTGGCCGGGGCAGTTCTCGGCATCACCGGTGGCCTGGTCGGAGTGTTCGTGATGGCTCGTGACCTGCCGTTCGCAGTGCATGGCATCAGCGAGCTCTCCTTCGCCGGCGCCGCTGCCGGTTTGCTGTTCGGGATCGGTGTCGTCGAAGGATCCCTTGTCGGATCCCTGATCGCCGCCCTGCTCATTGGCATACTTGGCAGCCGGGCGCGGGATCGGAACTCGATCATCGCGGTGTTGATGCCATTCGGCCTCGGACTCGGCATCGTCTGCCTCAGCCTCTACTCCGGCCGTGCTGCGAACAAGTTCGGGCTCTTGACCGGCCAGATCGTCGCGGTCGACAATCCGCGGCTGCTGTCGCTTATGATCATCTGCGGGATCGTCATAGCCGGCCTGCTGGTGATCTGGCGGCCGCTGATGTTTGTCAGCGTCGACGCCCAGGTCGCCGAGGCGCGCGGCGTGCGCCGTGTCGCCTTGTCCATCGCATTCATGATTCTGCTCGGGATGGCCACGGCGGTGTCGGTGCAGATTGTCGGCGCCCTGCTGGTGCTCTCCATCCTGGTTACTCCCGCCGCCGCAGCGCTGCGGGTGTCGGCCTCCCCGGTGGTGGTGCCTGTGCTGTCGATGTTGTTCGCGCTCACGGCCATGCTCGGGGGCATCATGTTGGCCCTGGGCGGATCGGTACCGATCAGCCCCTACGTCACCACCATCTCATTCCTGATCTACCTGGGCTGCCGTGCCTGGGCAGCCCACCACAACCGGCGGGCCAGCTCGCTCGCCCAATCGGAGTAGCTCGTGACTCACCGCACCGCCGACCTTATCGAGAATCGTTGTCCTAATGTGGTCGGGGTGACGACGCGGCATTGGACGACGTGGTGGTAAGCGGGCCGCAACGGCAGACGCGGCAGCGTGCCGCCATCGCCGACCTGCTCTCACGCACCAACCACTTCCGCACCGCCAGCCAGATCCACGACGACCTCCGCCGAGACGGGGAGGATATCGGGCTGACCACGGTCTATCGCACCCTCCAGATGATGGCCGACGCCAACCAGCTCGACCTGATCCGCACCGACGACGGCGAAACCGCATACCGGCGATGCTCCATGGGCCACCACCACCACCTGGTCTGTCGGGACTGCGGGCGCACCATCGAAGTCGAAGGCCCCGCCATCGAACGCTGGACCGACCGCATCGCCGCCGAACACGGGTTCAGCGATGTTCAACACCATCTCGAAATCTTCGGCCGTTGCAGCAACTGCACCGCTCAAGACCCAGCCGCATCGAAGCCGCTGTCGACCTAAAACCGAATGAAATCCCACCGTGAAGCCTGACGGCCGCCACGCCCTCCGGCAACGGTCGTTTCAGTCGCACCAGCTGATGTCAGAACCCCCTACATCCTGCTCAATCTGTCCGGTGGCGATGTCTACCAACTCGGTCCTATTCGCGAATCCGGAGCTGTCCGGGTTGGTTGCGGCATCGCGGGGAAGCTTCGCGACCGCAAGATATTGACCGTTGGGGGAAACGCAGATGCTATGGATCCCCCCAACCGGATCTGGATCTTCTGCGTAAATCTGACGAACGTTGCCGTCGTTGATCACCACCACGGAGGCTCCACCGTCCTGCGTTGGCACCCACCCGACGTATCCCCGGTCGCCGCCGAGCGGCAACAACTGCTGCAGGCCTGCCGCCTCGGGTAGGTCGAAGGCCGGAACCGTGGAGGAGTTGCCGGTGGCCAGGTCGATTGCTTTGTACTCGCCGTTATCGTCAACAATCAGCGTCGTCGAACCGGGAAAAAACCCGTACATCCTCGAGTGACCGCCGAGAGGTTGAGCTGGCCTGCCACTGAGCGGGTCAATGAGGTAGAACGAGTTGTCGGCCGTCTGCGCGACGATTGAGGTCGTGCCAGGAACAAATGCCCAATCCAGAGGCTCCACAGGCTTACCATCGAATCCGGACACCGTGATCAACTTGGCTGCCACTGGATCGTAAAGGTGCAGCTGACCACCGCCACCTAGATCGGCGTCACTCAACCGAGTCAGCACAAATCCCAAAAGGCCGCTCCGCCCCGGACGATTTCAGTTGGCTGATGTCTGAATTGTCGGCAAGCGTCTGGGTTGGCTCGGATCCGTCGACTGGGCCAACAGTGAGCGTGCCGGCGTCGGCGGCATCCAATGTCACCACCGCGATCACAGGATCGGCGACGGCGTACTCTTCGATGCGCGGCTGGCTGCGCACAACCCGCTGTTCGGTCGATCCGATGACATGGTGGACGATTTGGTCGGGGGTGTCTGTGTCGGCGTTCGATGCGGCGCGCTGCAAGACGTAAAAGGCGCCGTCCGGAGTCCGGAACGAATGCGTCAAGGTGGCGGACGCGCCGGTCGTCACGCTTTGTACCTCGGCGACGATCTGGTAGGTAGTCGCATAGCTCAGGCTGTCGGCAAAACGCAGCATCAGCGCGGCCCCATCCGAAGTCGGCTCAACCGGCACCCTTGGTGTCACGCTCACCTGATCGGCGGTCAGCTCAGCGACGCTCTGGTCAACTCGCAAGACCAACCGCTCCCCGGACCCCTCGACCGCCGCGCCCAGGTTGATCTGCGCATCCAGCAGCCGCGGACCCTGAACAGTGTTCACCACGGTAAGGCCGACCGCCGCCACCACAAGACGCCGATCATCCCAGCGGCGGTGAGCCGAAAGCGATCCTGCCGGTTCGACAGATCAGAAGACATAGGGCTGGTCGGGCTCCTCGATGCCAGCGAGGGAGCCGACCCCGATCGCCACCGATTCTTGGCTATCACGGCTCGGGTTGTTGACAAAGGCTCCCTCAATCCTGATCCAGGCGCCCGGCTCGATCTCGTCTCGCCAGCCCGGTCGGTAAACAGGAACCCCGATCGGTTGGGCGTCTACCGCGCAGCAGCTGACCGCCAGCCGCGCAATGAAGAAGACGTCCTCCCTACCGCGGTCAAGAACGTAGCCGGAGAGATCAACCTGCTTGCCCAGCACCGCTTCCGGACCGCCCTGACTCAGGAGCGTGGCCCAGTCCTTGACCGAAAACGCTGCCGGATCGGCACCAACGAGAGCCGCCACCTTGGTCGAGTCAAGAACCTGCCCCGAGGTGACCAGCTCACGGTTCTGCCGTGTCGTCGAACTCAACGTGGCGGGCGGCATAACCAGCAATGCCACGGCTGCGCAGACCAGCACGACGCCATTGGACCAGATGAGTAACCGGCCGAAAGCTGAAACGCGAGTCACATGATCGTGGCCATGGTGTTCGTCTGCCCCGGGCGAGGAGACGCCTACTGCTGGCATCAGAACCAGCACCAGGAGCGTGAGCACGGCCGTGATGACGGTAAGGAGGGTGTAGCGCGGGTGCACGTACAGGGTGAGCCTCCCGGTCGCAGCGAGCCACAGTGTGGCGATGACGCCCACCAGAGCAAGGGCAGCCCCGCTCCAGTTGCGGAGAACATCTTCAAACCGCAACGTTGACCGCCAACCCCAATACTGCCGTCAGCAAAGCCACCACCATCGTCAGAAGAACCAGTGTCGAGGCCGTGAACGTGGTACGCAGCAACGCCAGCATCTTGATGTCGATCATCGACCAGGAAGGCAACCACCGCGCCCGGTGTGAACAGTGATCCAAGTGAGAGGACGAAAAAAGCATCAACCGTTGAGCAGATAGCGATCACGAACGCTAAACCCATCAGAGCCAGCACCGACCACACCGGATTCTGCCCCAGAGTGAGCAGCAGATCGCGCGACACCGCAACCTGGATGAAGCCGGCCACAGCGCATCCGACCACCAGAGCGGGCAGCATCGCATTCATTTCGGCACCGAACATTCGCAGCGCCTGGACACCCCGGTCCTGCCCGTGGGCGTAGCTGTGCACCCTGCAGGAATCCTGAAACCGTGGAGTCAGCAGATCCTCCGGTCGGCTGTGACGACTAAACAGCCACACCACGAGATTGGCGATCAAGAAACCGCCGAGAACCCGCCAGAACAAGATTCCATCAGAAAAACCGAACGCCTGGTAGGTGACAACAATGGTGATCGGATTCAAGATCGGTGCCGCCAGCAAGAAGGTGATGGCATCCGGCACCGCGATCCCACGAACAACCAGCCCGCGGGCCAACGGCACGTTCCCGCACTCACAAACAGGCAGCAACACACCAAGCAGGGACAGGGCCGCTCGCCGCAGAACCGGCGTTCGTGGAAGCATCCGGAAAAGCACCCACTGAGGCACCCAGAGCTGCACCACCACCGAGAGCCCAATGCCAAGCATCACAAACGGCAGCGACTCAATCAGCACACTAATCGAAAGCGTGATGAAATCCTGCACAGCGTCGCCGAGCCCAAATTTCCCTCGGCGCAGTCACCCGGATCGCGAACAACATCGCAACAACAACCAGCGCAAAAGCGCCCGGCGCACACTGAAAACCGAAGCGGCCCCCCGCTCCGCTCTCTGCGACGTTGCCGGCGCGTCGACCAAGCGCTCCGTCATCAACGGCAGCCTAAAGCCCGCCCGCCATTAGATCAGCAGATCTCAGGCTCCATTACTAGATGTCCAGCGATTTCCACGCCCGTCGTGGGCCGCCGACGCGTCGGGACATTTCTCGCTGAAATTGTGCGCTACGACGCCGAGCCCCGCGCGATCAGGGACGGGTGTGGTCACGAGTTCGCAGCGATCGCGGGGTCGGGCACAGATAGGAGGCGCAGATAAGTTGGACCTACGCCGGACTCACAGTGAACGCCGACCTGCTCGCCTGCCCGAGGCTGACCTGCAATCAACATCCATGCGCTGGCCTCGCTGTCCGGCAAGAGGGAGATCAGCGCCCGCTCGGCCCAGAGATAGGTGGCTAGCCAGTAGCCATCATTGCCGTAAGGGAGGCAATACCCCATGGAGGACGCCGTGAATGTGTCCACCGCAAAGGACAGCGGTGACATCGTGGTCGCCGGTGCGGGCTATGCCGGGTTACATGCGCCTGACGGCCAAGCTGCGCAACAGCCCCTGGGTGGAGCTGACCCTGGTCGACCGGCATGACTACCACCAAGTGCTCACTGAGCTGCCCCGGGTCGCGGGCGGCACCCGCGCCGCCGACGCGGTGCGCATCCCGCTTCAGGATCTGCTAGCCAGGCGAGTCCGTTTCATCCGGACCGAGATCAGTGGTTTCGACCTGGCCGGCCGACGGCTGCTCACCGAGGTTGGGCCGATCGGCTGGAGGCGGCTGGTGCTGGCGCTCGGAAGCCGGCCCAACGACTTCGCTATCCCCGGCCTGGCCCAGCGCGCGCTGTCGCTGTACTCGGCGAGCGACGCCGAGCGGGTGCGGGCAGCGGTCATGACAGCGCTCACGGCCGCCGCGGCCGCCACCGACCCAGAGCGGCAGCACCGTCTGGCGACGGTGGTGGTCGGCGGCGGCGGCGCCACCGGGGTCGAACTGGCCGGGGAGCTGGCCGAGATGCTGCCCGCAGAAGCCAGCCGGCACGGCCTGGCGCCTGACCGGCCCACTGTGTGGCTTGTCGAGGCGGGCCCCACCATCCTGGCCGGCTCCTCCCCCCAGTTGATCAACAAGGCCAGCAGAATCCTTTCTGACCTTGGGGTCCAGGTCCGCACCAACGCGGCGATCGCCGCTGCAACCGAGGAAGGCTTCCGGCTCAAGGACGGCCAGCTGGTGGAGGGTGGGGTGTTCGTCTGGGCTGGTGGGGTGAAAGCACCCGAGCTGGTGGCCGATTCGGGGTTGCCGACCGGCCACAATGGGTCGCGTGAAGGTCGACCGGTACCTCCGCGTGCTGGACCACCCGGATATCTACGTCGCCGGCGACCTTGCCTCGGTGGTGGATCCGCGCAGCGGGCACGTGCTGCCCCCGCTGGCGCAGGTGGCACTGGACGAGGGCGAGACGGTGGCTCGCAACCTGGACGCGGAGCTAGAGGGCCGGACGCTGGAGGCGTTCACCTTCCACGACAAAGGGTTCGTCGTCTCGGTCGGTGCCCGCCGTGGGGTGGCCGACATCGCCGGCATCACCAGCGGCGGGCAGCTGGCCCACCTGCTCAAAGACGCCATCGAGTGGGAGTA
>JBKPAB010000050.1:0-6578 GCA_046726195.1 Actinomycetota bacterium | reverse complement strand
GACGACCTGGAACGTCGTCGCCAGCTCGGCCGTCGAATCGCCGCCGACCCAGACATCGAAGGTTGATGCGTCGACCACCCAGTCGCGCGCCGCCGCGTTCCAGTAACTCAGCTCCGCCCGGCCAAGCGGGAACTGCAGCGTACGCGACTCCCCCGCCGCGAGGCTGACCCGCTGGAAACCCTTGAGCTCTCGAACCGGCCGCGACGCCGACCCGTATCGCTGATGGATGTAGAGCTGTACCACCTCGTCGGCCTCACGACGTCCGGTATTGGTGACCTCCACCGATACGGTCAGTGCTTCGTCAGGGCCGATTTCCTCACGATCGAGTGAGAGATTGCTGTAGCTGAAGCTGGCGTAGCTCAGCCCATGGCCGAATGGGAACAGCGGCGTACTTTCCTCATCCCAGTACCGCCGTCCCTGGTTGTCTGGCTCGTGGGAGCGAGTGTGGGAGTAGATCATCGGCACCTGGCCCACCGTGCGCGGCCAGGTGAACGGCAACTTGCCGCCCGGTGTGACGTCACCGAACAGCAGGTTCGCGACCGCGCTGCCGCCACTCGTCCCGGGATACCAGATATCGAGGATCGCCGGCACGTTTTGCGCGGCCCAGCGCAGGTCGAGCGGCCGCCCGTTCATCACCAGCAACACGACTGGGGTCCCAGACTCGACCACAGCCTGTAAGAGCTCCAGCTGGCGACCCGGCAGCTCCAACGACGACCGGGATGCCGCCTCGCCGATCATGTTCTGCCACTCGCCTGCCACCACGATCGCAACGTCGGATTGGCGCGCCAGGTCGGCAGCCCGTTGCAGCTCCGCGTCGTCGTCGAATCCTTCGGGATCCACAGGCGCATTGCCGCCGAACATGTCGAACATCGAAGGGAAGGTTCGTTGCGCAGGGCGGATGCCAGGCGCGTAATCGACCCTGACCCCCTCGCCAACCTTGCCCCGGATGCCCTCGAGCACGGTGACCGTCTCATCCAAATCAAAGTCGAAACACCACGGTCCCAAGGTGTCGCGTTTGGAGTCCGCGAGGGGGCCGATCACCGCGATGGACCCGAGGCTGCCAGCGTCCAGCGGCAGTACGTCACCCTCATTACGCAGTAATACCGCTGCCCGTTCCGCCGCGGTTCGGGCCGCGTCCCGGTGCGCGGGGTCGCCAAGCACGTCGCGCGCCCGATCCTCATCGACGTAGGGCTCGTCGAACAGGCCCATCTTGATCTTGGCTTCCAGCACCCGGCGTACGCTCGCGTCCACCGCCTGCTGGCTCGCCGCGCCGGACTCCACCGCCTCGGGCAGGTGGGCGTACGCCGGGTCCATCATGGCCATCTCCATGTCCATGCTGACGCTGATGGCACGAGCACCGGCATCGCTGAGGTCGGAGGCGAAGCCGTGCGTCACCAGGTTGCGTACCGCGTTGGCGTCGCTCACCACGAAGCCTTGGAAGCCAAAGGTGTCGCGCAGCACCTCGCTGAACAGCCAGCGGTTGCCGGTCGCGGGGATGCCGTTGAGGTCCATGTAGGCGGTCATGACATTGCCGGCGCCGGCCTCGACCGCGGCCCGGAACGGCGGGAAGTAGAGGTTCCAGAGCTCATAGTCGGAAAGGTTCACCTCGTCGTAGTCCCGACCGCCCAGGGCCGCGCCATATCCGGCGAAGTGCTTCGGGCCAGCGATGATGCGCTCAGGCGCGCCGATCCGCTCGCCCTGAAAGCCGCGGACCTGGGCGACCGCCACCGCAGCCCCCAGGACGGGATCCTCGCCAGCGCCCTCGATGATCCGGCCCCAGCGCGGGTCCCTGGCGATGTCGACCATCGGCGCGAAGGCCCAGTGAATGCCGACTGCTCGCGCCTCGCGGGCAGCGACGGCCTGGCCTCGCTCAATTGTCTCGGGATCCCACGAAGCTGCCATCGCGATCGGCACTGGAAAGATGGTGCGCAGCCCGTGTATGACATCGAAGCCGAACAGCAGCGGGATGCCGTGCCGGTTGCCCTCGATGGCGAGCCGTTGCAGGCGGTTGATATCCGCCGGGTTGGTAACGAACAGCAGCGACCCCACCTCGCCGCGTCTGAGAGCTTCCTCAACCATGCGTGGTTGCTTGGCCCTGTCCAACTGCAGGGCGGGTTCCAGCTCCGCCCCCTCCGGCAATTGGAAATAGAAGTATTGGGTGAGCTGGCCGGCCTTCTCCGCCGCAGTCATGCCGGCGAGGAGCTCATCAACCCTTGATCGGATCGTCTCGTCTGTCATCTCCGTTGTCCCCAGACCTGAAGCCTGCTCCTCGACCATGACGCTCCTCCCCCCGGCGGCACTGCCGGACATCGCGGACGCTTTAGCGTTCAACGTATCGGGCCTGGCGCAGAGCCGTCAGCACCCACCAATCTGAGGCGTTGCAATGCCTGGGAAGGAAGACGATGAATGAACCGGTTCGAGTAGCCCTCATCGGCTGCGGTCGCATCGCACAGGTGGCCCACTTGCCTGCGATCGAGAAGGCCGAGTGCATCGAACTCGTGGCCGTCAGCGACCCCAGCGAGCAGGTCGTCCGTGCAGTCGCTCGCCGATACGACGTCGTGAGCGCCGATCTGTCACACGTCCTCGCAGATTCGGAGGTGGAGGCTGTGTTGGTGGCTGCCCCGGACCGGTTCCATTACTCGATCGCCGCCGCTGCATTGCGTGCTGGCAAGCATGTGCTCGTGGAGAAGCCGTTGGCGTCCACCATCGAGGATGCTGGGAAGCTTGTTGATCTTGTCCAACAGACCGCGATGATCTTGCAGGTCGGTGCCATGAAGCGCCACGACCCCGGCGTGCAGTACGCCCGGCAGTTCATGATCGAGCGGCTCGGTGAGGTCCGTTCGTTCTATGCCTGGTATCGCATTGGTGATCTTCGCGCGGGTGTGGAGGCAACTTTGTTTCCACGCATCTACGCCGATCCTTCAGCCCAGGGGGCCGAGGCCGCGTTCAAAGCCGACCGGCGCCGCTACTTGCTCGCCACCCATGGCTCACACATCTTCGATACTGTGCGTTACCTGCTTGGCGACGTCGGCTCGCTGCTGTCCCGGCATCGCGACGACGGCCAGGACCAGCTCTGGCAGCTGCTGCTCATCACCAAGTCCGGCGCTATCGGCACAGTGAATTTTGCTGTTGATGTTCCGGGCGAGTCCGCTGAGGGCATCGAGATCTTCGGCCTGTCGGGGAAAGTCCGGGTTGACACTCACTTCCCCTTCTACCGGCTGGCCTCCACGGTGCATGCCTATGCCGACGGCGAAACGATCGTTCCGACGCTCACCGACGGCGACGCCTATCGGCGGCAAGCCGAGGCGTTCGCCGGTGCCATCCGTAACGGGAGTCCGCCGACCCCAGATGTGATCGACGGCTTGCGAGCGGTGCGGCTGATCGAGGCCACCGCCACCGCGGTCGAGAGCGGCGCCGAGGTGATCATGTGACCGTTGACGATCTTGCCTCCCGACTCGGCATCTTCGCCCGTACGTTCCGCCGCGACACACCTGCTGAGGTGGCGGCCGCGGTGAGCGCTGCCGGGTACGCGCTGGCGCATTGGAACTTTGCCGCCATCGGCCGGGCAACGCTGGCTGCCGATGTTGCTGAGGACCAGTTCAGCGTGGTACGCGATGCGTTCCATGATCACGGACTAGGCATTCCCAGTGTTTCGGGCACGTTCAACATGATCAACCCCAATATTGATCTTCGTGATCGGCAGATCGAGGAAGCGGTCCGATTGATCAGGTTGGTGACAGTCCTAGGTGCTGACGTCGTCAGTCTGTGCACCGGCACCCGCGATCCGGACAACATGTGGCGGGCCCACCCTGGCAACACCGATCCGTCCGCCTGGTCTGACCTGCGCCGCAGCCTCGACACGCTGCTGGAGGCCGCCCGCGACGCCCGGATCCGGCTGGGCGTCGAGCCCGAGTTGGGGAACGTGGTTCGCGATGCTCCGGCGGCGGCGCGGCTGCTCGATGAGCTTGGCAGAGATGCACCGGTCGGGATCGTGCTCGACCCAGCCAACCTGCTCACCCCGGACACCGTCGCCCAGCAGGACAGAATCATCGGTGACGCCGTTGATTTGCTCGGTGACCGAGTCGTCAGCATCCAGGCCAAGGATTTCGGCCTTATGGACTATCCGGCACTGTTCGCCCAACTGGCCAGGATCGACCCGGTTCCGGTGATCGTCCAAGACACCTCCGAGGATGACGCCGCTCGAGTGCGCGCCGACCTGCTGCTCTGGTACCGCTCTCGTTCAGGGAGCAGGAAAGTTCTGTGATCTTGGGTTCGGATCGGGGCCTCCGGGGGTATGGGACTGCCGTGTAAGGAGGTCAGTACGAGTGCGAAGGATCAAGGAGCAAGAGAACAAGCTGGAGGTCGACCCGGACTGGGCGATGCCCGAAGTGGTGGATCTTGTGCCGGACGGCGGCCGTCTGGATCTCCAGGTACGCAAGCTCGACAACACTTACTACGACACTCCAGGTGCTGGTCTGCGGTTGTTTGGCATCACCCTGCGGCGTCGGGTTGGTGGCTCCGAAACGGGTTGGCAATTGAAGATTCCCAGTGGGACGGCGCGTACCGAACTGCAGAGCGACTCGTTTGCGAAGACTCCACCGCCCGCGGTGGCGGAGGGCGTTGAGGGTCTGTTGGCCGGCGAGAGCCTGGTCCCTGTCGCGACGATCCTGACGACCCGGACGGCGTACCGGCTGCTCAATCACGAGGGTGAGCTGGTGTTGGAGATTGCTGACGACCAAGTGCAGTCAGGTCCGCCTGAAGATGAGCACTCATGGCGTGAGCTCGAGGTCGAGTTGGGCCCCGCCGGAAAGAAGAAAGATCTAAAGCGAGCAACGAAGCTGCTGCAGGAGGCCGGCGCCTCGCCGAGCTCTACCAGGAACAAGCTCGACCGGGCGCTGGGCGCCACGTTGCCGGACGGGCAGGCGGCGCCGGTCCAGTCGGGGACGGTCGGTGAATTGGTAGCCGCGTACGTTGCGGCGCAGTGCGAAGTGCTTGCCAGCAATGACGTCGGAATGCGCACTGGCGCGCCGGCGGTACACAAGACGCGGGTTGCGGCACGCCGGCTCCGTAGCACGCTGCGGATCTTTGGCGACGTATTCGAAGCGGCGCCGGCTGAGGAACTGAACAATCAGTTGAAGTGGTACGCCGACGTACTGGGCCCGGTTCGCGACCGGGATATCCTCAGCAGCCGACTGGCCAAGCAAATCGCCGATCTGCCGCCCAAGCAGGTGCGCGGCCCGGTTGAAGCCGAGATCACTAAGACTCTCGATGCGGAACGGGAGGACGCGCTATGCCGATTGGACGAGGCGTTGCGCAGTAGGCGTTATGAGCACCTCATTCAGTTGTTGCGCGGATGGCGGGCTGCGCCGCCACTCACAGACGCGGCCGGCGAGGAGGGTGCGGCAGCGGTCAAGTATGTGGAAAAGGCCCAAAAGAAAGCCGAAAAACGGCTGAAGAAGGCCGACGAGGACATCGAACAGTTGCATCGGGCCCGGAAGGCATTCAAACGAGCTCGCTATGCCGCTGAACTCGCCGAGCCTGCCGACAGCGACATGAAAGCCGTCGCGCGGGAGGCCGAAGAGATGCAAACCCTGCTCGGTGAACATCAGGATGCCGTTGTCACGGCCAACTTCCTCGCCAAGATCAGCGCTGACGGTGAGGTCGAAGCCGGGAGCGGGTTTACCTATGGGATCTTGGTCGCCAACGAGCTGAATCGGGCGGCAAACATTCGAGCATCAGTGAAGGGCTAGCTCGATCAGCGTTCACAAGTTTTCTGTCGGTACCGGGCGATAGAGATGTCGGCATGAGCGCTGAATCTGATCTTGCCCCAGTACTGCATATCGAGCGTGAGCTGCGGCACCTGTCGGTTGAGATAACCCAACCGAAGCCAGGCGAATGTCTACATTGCTACGTCTTCCGGATGCTCGAATTCGGCTGCACCGGTCTCCGATGGGCTACGCGCTACCGGGACTTGAAGGCACCTCGAGCCACCGCACTTCACGGCCGTCTCATGTCCAAGGGAGCCGGGTGCGACTGCGAGATCTTCATGAACGGCTGGAGCCTGCGCCGCGAGTACCAGGTCTATGACCCTGAGGCGGAGGAATACGAGTACCCCGAGGAGGTCCGCGACTGCAAAGGCGTGCGGGCCGGCTCCGTTCAGCCGTGTGGTCTCTGGGCTGTCCAGGACAGGCGCTGGTGGTAGAGCGAATTCATGCTGATCTGGGGGCAGTCGATTTTTTGCGGATGCGGCGTGTCGCCGGGGACGCAAAACTGTCAGTGGGTGTCTCTACGCTGAATGTATGTTCGATTCGGGGGTGGAGGAGCTGCCGGCGTTGGGTGCGGCGCGGTTGGCGGGGCTGATCGAGCAGAATCATGCCGAGTTGAAGGCCGCGGAGTGCCGGATGTTGCAGCTGGCTTGTGCTTGGGCGGATTGTCATTATTTGGATTCGGACGGCCAGGAGTATCAGCCGTTGATCCAGCGGGCCTGCGCCTGGGGTGGTGAGGGCACCCCGGAGGTGTCGGAGTATTGCGTCGCCGAACTGGGCGCCCTGCAGGGCACCGGGATGATGGCGGCGCGG
>JBKPAB010000049.1:0-4067 GCA_046726195.1 Actinomycetota bacterium | reverse complement strand
CGGTGACGTTGAGATGGTCGGCCCGAACTGTGGCACCAAGTGACCGGGCATGCTGAGCCGTCACGGCCAGCTGCGGGTCGTTGATGTCGGACACGGCAAGGACTGCGCCTCTTGCAGCCAGCTGATACGTCAGCGCACGACCAATGCCTGATCCCACCCCAGTGACGACAGCGACTCGTCCGGCGAACGCCTTCAAGCTTGTGCTCATCGGCAAGACCACCTCATAGCCCACAGCATGTCATTGCTGATCTACACCGATGTCTCACGTCTGGCCGGCGACGGCCGCCGCCTTGGTTCGCGGCGGCGGAGGCGTCGCCGATCGGGGGAAGATCGCACGTCTAAGCCGCCGTAGCGATCACCCACCATGTCGGAACCCATCGACTTGTCGATGGGGTCACCACGTCCATTTCGCGGTCGAACACGGCTCCGACGCATTGGTGCGGCACGCCGACTCTGGAACATGGCCGGTTGCCGGTCGTTGACCAGCCGGCGACCACCTCAGAGGCACCGACCGCTGATAACGAGGAGCAACCGCCCAAGCAACCCGTCCCGCTGAGCGTTCCCTGTGCGCCGACATCGTCGGGAGTGCCCGTATGCCGGTCCCCGGGTTCTCGCAGTGATCTGACGCCGTGTTCCGGGGCGCGGAGGTGATCGACTAGCAGCAGCCTCGCCCGTCCCCAGCCGCCTGTGGCAGCGATCAAGCGCTGCCAATCACAGGCCCAAGATCTTCCGCGCGTACCGGTTTGCCCCCGATCACAAGCTCATCAACCTCGAGGCGGCCAACGCTCAGCTTCTTAGCTGCGGCGTTGCCGACTCTGAGACGACCCACGGCCACCGCGCCTATCGCCAATGCACCAATGGCTGCCGCGCCAGCGGCGAGTGCGCCCGTGGCCAGTGCCCGCAAGGCAACGCCGCCGGCGGCGATGCCCCTGACAGCGATGCCTCTGACTTTGACGTCTGGCAATTCTGCGACTGCGCGTTCTGTGCGATGCATGACGTCCTTCCGGCCCATAATGTCCTTCCTCTGCCTCGGCCTGCCTTTAGCTGATCTTGCAAGCTGGGCGGGGCCGGTAGCAAGTGGCGAGAGTCGGGGACCGCTGGATCTTGAGCCTTGGCCGGCCACCTCCCTATGTGCCCGAGGTGGAAAAGAGGTGTTCAGGGCTCATGCCGATCGTCTGTCCTATCAGACAGCGGCGTTCAATTACCCTGACCTGTATTGCTGGAGGCACAGCATCCGGCCGGCAATGTCCTCCTTGTCGAGGTCGTTATTCCCCAACGCACGGCTGGGTCCGACGCCACCGGCTTGGACACCACGATGCTGGTCTTCACCGGCAGCCGGGAACGCACCGAGAGCGAGTATCAAAACCTGCTCCATCGCGCAGGACTGACACTCGTCAAGACCACCCCCGCTGCCTCACAACCCAGCATTCTGGAGGCCACACCTGCCCAAGACGAACAGCGCCAGCGGTTTCCCTGAGCGCAACCGACCTGGACCAGCTGCGCTGGACTGCCGAAGCCCGTATGCCGGTCCTCTTACGGCGACGCCGGTCTCGCATGGCCGACGGCTTACGGCGACGGTAACGGGTCCGCCGGGAACCCCGCGTGCGTCGCCCGGACTTCAAGATGTCGCGGCTTCGCGCCTCGGTCAGGTTGTGCCGTCTGTGGCGCGATCAAGGTAAGCCAGCAGAGGTGAGCCGACCGCTTGGGGCCATCTATGAGATCTTCACCGAAGGGTTTGCGACAGCTGATCTCTTGGAGGCCCGCGACGTTCTGGAAGGCCGCTGATAGCAGGCCGCGGCAAGGGCGGCGGGTCAAATCCCAACTCAGGCGAGCACGACCGGGTCGCCGCGGCGGATGGTCCCGCCGTTGACAACCGAGGCGTAAACGCCGACGTTCACTGCGTTGTGCTGAGCAGCCGTGCGTAGAATTCCTGAGTCTTTGGGTAGGTCCCCCTGCGGCAGCGTGATCATCACGCAACGGGGGCATGGTTCGGTGATGGTCAGGCGAACAGTGTCGCCGATGACGACCGTGCGGCCGATCCAGTCGTTCTCCACGAAGCCCGCATCCGTGCTGCCGGTCGATACGACGATGTTGGGGCGGAATCGGCGAGCCTCGAAGCGGCCCTGCGGATACAGCTCCCGTAGCCGGTCAATGGTCGAGGTGGTCAGCAGATGCACGACAGCAATGTCGAAAAACGTCCCGGCCGGCATCTCAAAGTCGGTCACGGTGTCTCTGTACTCCAGACCTGCCATGTCGGGCCAATACTCCTCCGCGACGCCTGAAGTCATCCCCTCGGCCCGCGCCTCCACGAAAGCTATATCCCGGCCGAATGCGGCAGAAAGAATCTGCTCCAGATCAGCTCGAGCGTTGCTCACCACTTCCCCGTCAGGAAGGGTGATCCGGACCGGGGAAATCCGCCCTCCGGGCTTCGGAGCCTCGGCATAGCTCGCCCGAAAGTCAAAGAAGTTGCCCCATTTCCTCGGATTCTTGGCTCCCCCGACCTTGCCGGTGGCTCGGTCCACAATCGCGAACTGCCGGTCCCCGAGCAGCCCACGGTCAGTGACCTCAGAGGAGTTCAACTCCTCTCCCATCATCGACTTCACCGGATACCGCCACAGCGCCACCACCGAACCAGCCTGGGTTTGCCGTGCCACAGACGACATCGCATCGGTCTGCATAACCTGCTCCTAGCAGCTCGACCCTCCAGACTTCAGGATCAGCTCCCAGCGGCTCTGGCGTCAACACGCTGCAGGCTCATCAGGTGGGCGATGAAGCCGCAACCGAACACGACGCATAAATCCTTCCAGCGTGCGGCCGCTAGCCGTTATAGCCCGCCACATGCCGTGTACCTCTACAAGGCAGTGCGAGCCGGGACGCCGAACATCGCGTTGATAAACCGGTCGATCGTGTCGCCAGTGGCCATTACCGACTGGCCCCAGATGGATCAGCTCTGCAGCAATCTCGCCGACGATATGAACGCCGAGAAGCTGCCTATCGTCCCGACGACCAGCTTCACAAGCCATCAGTGCTGGTTCCCGTCCGGCACTCCGCCGGCCGCCCGCATACCGGTCGGCTACTGAGACAGGCCGTCACGTATCTCGCAGGGCAAGGCTGTCTGCCATTGTGATCAACCGGTCGGCGGTGGCCTCTGGGTCGACGAGCTGGTGAAGGTGCTGTCCGGCAAGCTCCTCGACAAGCCAACCTCAGCTGCGAGCGTCGGCCCGCCAATTCTTCGTATGGCGGACCGAAGAGCAAGTAGCCGCAGGCCACGTCGTCGTCCCAACCGGCGGGAACGGGGACTGACTGTTCGTAGTACGCGCAGCCGGGGTTCTTCCGCAGTCACCGCCGCCTGCGTCGCGGCGTCGGGGAACAGTGGCGCGACGTCCTCGTCCCACCACTCGGTCCACGGCGGGAGCCGCCCATCGGTCACCTTGCCGCGCAGGAAGTCCAGCAGCTCGGTCCGCGCGGCTGGCGTCTGGCGGGCTCGAGCGGGAAGCTCGGCATCGACGAACAGGCAGCACCGGACGGGCCGGACGGCGTGGGTGACGAGCAACGGCACGAACAGGCCCGCGTTGCTGTGCGCCACGAGCAGCACGCATTGGTCCTATCGAGGCGGCTCTTCGCCGCGTTGACCACATCCACCACCCGGGGACAGAAGGGTGGATCCGCGTCAGCCACGACAAGACGGTACGGGATCACGCTTTCGTGCTGCCGCACAGCGAGTGCATCGGCGACGGGACCCTGCGGCAGGGGACCGACGGACGGGCTGTGCACCAGAACGAACACGGGCCGCATTACGCCACTCTTCTAGGGAGGGCTCGGCTCGGCGCACGTCCTTCGGGCAAGACGAACGACAGGACGCATCGAACGATGAGCGCGGTGTCAGTGGCCACCGTCACTACTCCGCCTTGAGGCGTTGCTCGGCGTCCCGGCCAGCCTTAGCCCGATGCTTTCATGTGTTGACGTCGTGAGAGTGTGTTGATCATGTGAAAGGTGCTCCTGGTCAGGGAGGATGTGTCTTGCTACGGGACATGTCCAACCGGTCGAAGGAGCACCTTTCAGGTGAA
>JBKPAB010000048.1:0-3858 GCA_046726195.1 Actinomycetota bacterium | reverse complement strand
CCCTTAGGCCATCGCCCGCTCACCCTCGTAGCGGCAGCAATGCTGGTAGCGATTGAGGCGCTTATAGCCGTGGGGTACGCGGCGACCGAGATTGGACAGATCCGCATGTCGCGCGTAGTGATGGGGGTTGGCGTGGCGGTCCTGATGGCCTGTTTTGGCTTGTTACTCCTTCTGGTGGCCCGAGGGGTGTATTTGGGCAGGCGGTGGAGCAGGGGACCCACGGTCGCTACCCAGTTGATCTTGTTGCCGATCGCTTGGAGCTTCTGGGGAGGCGCGACCACCTGGGTATCGATCACCCTTGCCGTGTTGGCGATTGCCGTCCTGGTCGGAGTGTTGCACCCGCGCTCAACCGCCGCTTTTGTTGGACCGGCTGCGGGCGAGCGTTAGTCGCCAATCACCTCCAGCGTGTGGATCAACTCCTCATCGTGCGCCGCCTCAGCTTCGGCCTGCTGCTTGACCCGACGCAGGAATGACCTGGTGCGCTCCTCCTTGGGATTCAGCAGGACTTCGTTCGGTGAGCCCTCCTCGACGACCACACCTTGATCCATAAAGACCACGCGGTCGGCGACCTCGCGTGCAAAGCTCATCTCATGCGTGACCACGATCATGGTGGTGCCCTCCTGCGCCAGGTTGCGCATGACTCCGAGGACTTCGCCCACCAGTTCCGGGTCGAGGGCTGAGGTGGGTTCATCGAAGAGCAACAGCTCCGGCTTCATTGCCAGCGCACGCGCAATCGCCACCCGCTGCTGCTGCCCACCGGAAAGCTGCGACGGGTAGAAGTTGGCCCGGTCCGCCAGCCCCACCATGTCGAGGAGCTCGAGCGCCTCCCTCTTGACATCTGCCTTAGGGCGGCGCTTGACCTTGACCGGCGCCTCCATCACGTTCTCGATGGCGGTCATGTGTGGGAACAAGTTGAAGCGCTGAAAGACCATGCCGATCCGCGACCGCTGCCGTGCGATGTCTTTGTCTTTGCGCACATGCAATTTGCCCTTACGCTCCTCAATTCCGACGAGCTCGCCAGCAACCCAGATCCGACCACCCGTCAGGGTCTCCATCTGGTTGATCAGACGCAGGAAGGTGGTCTTGCCCGATCCGCTCGGTCCCAGCAGGCACACAACCTGTTTGGGGTCGACAGCAAGGTCAATTCCTTTCAGCACCTCGTGACTGCCGAATGCCTTAGTCACATTGACCGCGTGTACCAGATGGTCGGTCACCGTCGCTGTTGTCACTTGGCTGCTCCAATCGTCAGAGCCTTGGCCGCCTTATCCTTGTCTGCTGCGACCTGGGTCCCGAAGCCGCGGCCGAACCTCCTCTCGAGGTATGCCTGGCCGACCATCAGAACGCTGGAGGCGATCAGGTAGTAAAGCGTGGCCGCAACCAAGATCGGGAAGACTTGGAATGTCCGGTTGCCAATCGCCTGCAGCTGGAAGAAGAGTTCGGTGCCAACCGGGATGCCGATCAGCAAAGAGGTGTCCTTCAGCATGGCGATGGTCTCGTTGCCGGTCGGCGGGACGATCACCCGCATCGCCTGAGGCAACACGATTCGGCGCATCGCCTTACCACGGCTCATGCCGAGCGCCTGTGCGGCCTCCATCTGGCCCCTGTCCACGCTGAGAATTCCGGCACGAGCGATTTCGGCCATGTACGCCGCCTCCGAGGCAGCAAGACCGATCACGCCGCCCGCCAGACCGACGAAGATCGCATTGGCATCGAAAGGCCCAATACGCCAGTCGCCGCTCAGGCCGAGCCATTCGATGATCTTCCAGTCGAAAGGCACGCCGAGCGAGATGCCCTCGGCGAAGAGCAATCCAAGCTGGCCCATGATCACGAGTAGCACGTAACGCGGAATGGCGCGGAAGAACCAGGTGTACAGCCACGAAACACCCCTGAGTATGGGGTTGTCCGACAGCCGCATCACCGCGAGGATGACGCCCAAGATCACCCCGAAGAGCATGGCCAAGATCGTGACCAGGATGGTGCCCTTCCAGAAGCCCTCGACCACCGGGCTCTGGATCATCGCCTCAAGGACAAACGGCCAGTTGAAGGCCGGGTTGAAGATCAGCATGTTGAGGAACATCAGCGCCAGCACGATGATCACAGCGATAGCGACCCAGCGCCAGGGGTGGCGAACCGGTGTAGCCCGGATCAGCCCGGGGCGGTCATCGCTGACCGCCGGTCGGGCCTCAGTAGTGGTTGTCATGATGTCGGGTTTACCGCGAAGTCGGAGATGGCGCCCTGCTCGACGCCCCACTTTTCCAGCGTCGCCTTGTAGGTGCCGTCGCTCTCGAGCTGCTTCAGCGCCTCCACGATTGCCTCAGCGAACTCGGTCTCGCCCTTAGGCAGCACATAGCCGTATGGGGCTGCGTCGTAGATGTCGCCCAATGCCTCCAGCTTTCCGCCGGATTGCTTCACCGCGTACGCCACGACTGGCGAGTCGGCCACCATGGCATCGGCCTTGCTGGTGACCACCGCGCTTGTGGCCTGGGCCTGGCTGTCGTAGGAAAGCACGTTGATCTTGTTGCTGCCGCACTTCTTCTGACGGACGGGAAGATCCTCGAGCTCTTGCACGGTTCCGGTCTGTACTGCGACGTTCTTGCCACAGGCATTATCAGGGTCGACGCCCTTGGGGTTGCCCGGCTGCGTCCCCCACTGGGTGCCAGCATTGAAGTAGCTCACCATGTCGACCTGCTGCAAGCGCTCCGAGTTGATGGTGAATGATGAGACGCCCATGTCGTACTTCTTGCCGTTGACACCGGTGATGATGCTGCCGAACTTCGCTGTTTCCCACTGGGTCTTGACGCCGAACTTTGCGGCGACCGCGTTGAAAAGATCTACTTCCCAGCCCTGGATTGTCTTGCCGTCGGCGGCCAGGAACTCGTTGGGTGGGTACGTCGAGTCGGTGCCGATCTTGATCACGCCCGCAGTCTTGATGCTCTCGGGCAGCTTGGCTGAAAGATCAACTTCCTGGGTGACCTCAACCGATGGCGCGGCCGCGCCGCCCGGCTCCCCGCTCAGTGAGGTTGAGCCACAAGCGCTCAAAGCCAGAGCGGCAACCGAGGCCGCGGCCACACCCAGCTTGATCCGGAAATTCATGTGTGATGCTCCCTTCCAACCCAGGTCGATGTGAGCCTGGGGCTGATTCGCACGTCGCCGCACAAGTAGCGGCGTACAGGTCCTGATGACAGTCTGAATCCTTACACGCGATGCCTGCGTTCCACCCATGCCGGTCCGTTTGGAATCCGATCGCAACGATTAGCTGGGGGCTCACAGGATGCGCTTCGCTCCAGCCGACGGAACGGCGGTGAAATGCACCGGCCGACCGTATCCGGCGGCGGCGAAACTGGTTGCAATCTCACCTCCCACGCGCTCAGCTTCGCCCACCGGAACCAGCGCGATAATGCAGCCGCCAAACCCGCCGCCTGTCATACGAGCCCCGATGGCTCCGGAGGCGCGGGCCACTTCGACCGCAAGGTCCACCTGCGGCACAGTGATTTCGAAGTCATCGCGCATGGATTCGTGGGAGGCGTCGAGAAGCGGCGCCAGGTCGGCGATTCGGCCCGCCCGCAAAAGCTCGACGGCCTCCAGGACCCGGGTGTTCTCGCTGACGACGTGGCGTACCCGGCGCTGGATCACCGGATCAGCAAGCTGATCGAGGGCGGCGGTCAGGTCTGTGACGTCCCGCAACGCTGTGACGCCGAGCAGCCCCGCAGCCTCCTCGCAGCTAGCACGGCGGGCGGCATATTCGCTGTCGACCAACGCGTGGGGTGTCTTGGTGTCGAGGACCAGGATTTCCAGGCCAGCACTGGCCGTGTCGAATCGAACCTGCTCCGCGTCGTCGGTTCTGCAATCGAAGAACAA
>JBKPAB010000047.1:0-6387 GCA_046726195.1 Actinomycetota bacterium | reverse complement strand
GCCGCAGTTCTCGATGGCCAGCGCGAGCCGGTCCTTGTTGAAGTCGGCACCTGTCGCCGGTTGGACCATTCTGGCAGGAACCGACATCGAGGAGACCATCGTGCGATTCAAACCCAGCGCCACCTGAGCATCCGCAAACCGTTTGGCGTTTTCCATCTCGTCGGTGATATCAACAGTTTCATCGAAGGGCGAGCTGAACAGGCTGAGCGATGGGGCGAGCCCGTACCCGCTGATCCAGGCGCGGTATTCGTCGGCGGTCATGCCCTGGGGCACGTCGGCCTTGACTGCCGTGAACCCAATATCGGCTAGTTCAGCGAATGCTTGATCGAGCGCTGCCTTCGAATTGTCGACTGTGCCGTTGCGAGCTCGGTATGCGATCGGGTTGGCCGCCAGCCGCGGATGGTGACGTTGCGCCAAATCGGCTGCGATTGGCTCTGCCCGGCTCAACGGCTGTCTCTTTCGGCGATACGTGGGAGCTGGTGGTTGGGAACACCAGATTTTCTCGAGTTCAGAATATTTGTCGATTGCATCCTAAAGACGAGCTCTGGCGTTACTCGCACAAGGCCACGAACGAGAGGCCCTTGTGGCCGTTTCGGGCCGGATTCGTGGCCGTGACTTGAAATCCCTACCACCAACTCGCTGCGAACGTGTCAATAACCCACGCTGCGTGGGTTATTGGCGCTGTACATGGCGTGCATGCCATGTACAGCGTGAGAAAGCTAGGTACAGCATGTGCCGACTGCACGCGAACCACCATTTTCCACGGCCCCCTGACCGTCCCTCCTGGATCGCTCGTGGTTGTGTGGAGAAACGGCGTTTGTTTTGGCGGGTGGTTTCAAAGTCAGGCCAGCCCAGCGCGTACCCGGCAAAACCCAGGTCAGAGGTCGGTGCGCCAGCGGCGGCGCAGCGCGAACGCGGCTGCCTTGGGTTGCCGGTCGCGGGTGAACGCACCCTTCTTGTTGCCGCCGACCCGCATGATGCCTGAGGTGGTCGTGAAGTCGGCGAAGTTCCAGACATGCTCTCCAACGACGGCGTCGATCCGGTCGAACACGCGGTGGTTCATGTCGAGGTATTCCACCTGGTATTCCTCAGACCATGGGCTTCCGGCCGCGATGGAGTGCAGGCCGGGGTAGGTGTCGGCGCCGTATTCAGTAATGATGATCGGCTTGCCCTCGCCCGCCCAGGCCCTCAGCTCGTTCTCCCAGTTGATCTCGGCCGATTCGAGGTCACCGGTATCGACGTACCAGCCGTAGTAGCGGTTGAGCATCAGCACGTCCCCGAACTGTGACACCCGGCATTTGCCGTGCGGGGCGAGCATCACGTTGACGAATCCGACCGGACGGGTCGGGTCAGCATCACGGGCAACGTCGAACAGAGGCCGGAAGTAGTTTTCGGCCCCTTCGGTGTCGGACTCCGGCTCGTTGGCGATACTCCACAACACCACGCTGGGATGGTTCTTGTCGCGGGCGATCAGCTCGCGGATCGCCTGGGCATGGACATCGCGCGTCGCCTCATTAGCGGTCTCAGGGGAGAACGTTTGGTAACCCTGCGCGCCGAAAATGCCGCCGCCGAGGCCCATATTCAGGCCGACGGCGGCGGTTTCGTCGATGATCACGATCCCTTGCCGGTCGGCGTAGTCGAGGACATCCTCCGCGTATGGGTAGTGGGAGGTACGAAATGAGTTGGCACCGATCCACCTCAGCAGCTCGAAGTCGTGCAGCAGATAAGCGTCGTTGTGGCCTTTGCCGAGCACCGCGATGTCCTCGTGTTTGCCGAAACCCTTGAAGTAGAAGGGTTCGCCGTTGATCAAGAACTGAATTCCGTCCACCTTCACGGTACGCACGCCGACGCTCTGGTAATAGCTGTCAACGACAACGCCCTCTTTGATCAACTGCAGTTCCAGGTCGTAAAGATAGCCGTCGCCGGGAGCCCACTTGTGCACATTCGGAACCTCCAAAGTGCCGCGTACGCCGTCGGCGAAGGCGATTTCCGCCCCGTCGGCGTCGCGGAGGACTGCCTTGACCTCGACCCCCTCCGCGCCAACCGTCTCGGCGGTGTATGAGACCACACCGTTGTCGCCCTCGAGATCGGTTGTGACGGTCAGGTCCCCGATATAGGCGGGTGGTGTGGCGTAAAGCCAGACATTTCGATGGATTCCGGCGTAGTTGAAGAAGTCATGCCAGTACCGCTGGCGCGGTCCGGCAGGCGTGTCCTCGATGACACCGGGCGGGATGGACTGCCAGTGCAGTGTGTTGTTGACCCGTACGGTGATGCGGATCTGGTCGCCGGGCGTCACCTGGTCGGTGATGTCGGCTTCGAACGGGGTATAGCCGCCCTCATGTGATACCACCTCGGTGTCATTCACCCACACAGTGGCCCGGTGCGTGGCTGACTCGAAATGCAACACGATTCGCTGGCCCTGCCAGCCACGCGGCACCCAAACGGTCCGCTGATACCAGATGTCGCCGAAGTAATCACGGATCGCGGCGTCTGCAGCAATGTCGTTGAAGCTGGCCGGTACCGCCATCTCGGTAGCTTCCGGCAGCGGCCCGGCAAACCATTCGGCAGCCGTGCTTTCACTGTCTCGATCCAGCGCGAACCGCCAGAGTCCGTTCAGGTTCTTTCGCTCGCGGGTTGTGGTGTCTTGAGGACGAAGCATGGTGACTCCAGGGCATTGTGAATGGCGCAGCCCAAGTGAGGGCTCACTGCAATTCAGTCACACATCACGCACCCGGCACTACTTGTTGCCATTTGTTGCTAGGAAGATCAGAGGAGGCGAGGCAGGAATTCCTAAAGCGTCGCTACGGCGACGTACCCTGCCGTCCGGCCCTGGCCCGGGCGACCTGGACAATGATGTCGGCGCAGGTG
The DNA here is from genome assembly GCA_046726195.1 of Actinomycetota bacterium. Taxonomy (GTDB): domain Bacteria; phylum Actinomycetota; class Actinomycetes; order Propionibacteriales; family Propionibacteriaceae; genus Microlunatus. Next base: position 3,519 of record JBKPAB010000047.1, on the reverse strand, counting down.
TCTAGATCCAGAAGTCCCGTGTTCACTACCAGGTGGTATCGATCCACCTCTCGCGGGTCAAAGCCGTAGAACTCGATGGACATGTCAGCGCGAACCTGGTCCTCGCGCTTCTGGCGCTGGGCAGCCTGTTCCAGAGAAATTCCGCTTTCCCGCGCGGCGCGGGCGATCCGCTGCTCGAGCGGACCGTCGAGCTTTACGTGCAGCGCTCCCGGCCAGTCGGCCAGGATGAAAGCGCCGTTGCGGCCCACGATGACGCCGCCTTCCCGCGCCGCCTCTTCGACGTAGCGAGTATTCGCCGCCAGGAGCTCGTAGTTGCCGCCCTCCTGCCAGGGGACGTTCGGGCCTTCTATATTGGCGATCGCGGCGTACCCGCCGCCCATCGCATTGAAAACGCGGGTGAGCAGCCCGCGACTCTCGTGCGCGCTCATGGCAGCCTCGATCTCCTCAGATGAGAACGCCTGCACGTGCAGTGGAACCCCAAGCGCATCAGCCACTCTCGCGCTGACATAACTTGCCCCCGACCCATAGGACTCGAACAGGGTTACAACCAGCTTCGGCGACTGCACGGCCTCTGAACTCGTATCGGTCATCCCAACCTCCTTGCGTGGCGTGCTGGAAGGCACGTGCTTAGGCCTGCCTATCAATTCAGCCAGCAGGGCACCAAACAAGCAATCTGTTGCCAGTTGTTGCCACCTGACATCCCGATGACGAGCGGCGGAGCCGCCATGAGGGTGCGGTCATTGAGCGAGCGAGCTGGCTATGGCAACAACTGGCAACGTATGGACGCGCATAGCTGTCGTGCCATTCAATCAAGTAGCGCCATTTCTCGGCCGAGATGCCCTTACCCAGGAGTGAGCTGTGGCTGTTCCCGAAACGCTGGACACGTCGAAACTCAGATCGTTGGAGAAACTGCCTTTAAAGACAGTTCTCGGATATGGATCCGGCGACTTCGCCTTCAACCTTGCTTTCAGCCTGAGCACCGCGTTCCTGCTGTACTACTACACCGATGTGGCCGGAATCTCCGCCGCCGCGGTGGGCACCATGTTCCTGGTCGTCCGGCTGTGGGATGCGTTAGCCGATCTTCTGGCGGGCCGGTTGGTCGACCGCACGATGACCCGCTGGGGCAAGTTCCGGCCGTTCATCATGTTCGGCGCGATCCCGTTGCTGTTCATGAGCTTCCTCACCTTCCGAGTACCGGCGAGCTTCGACGAAGGCATGAAGATCATCTACGCGTACGCGACGTACGCGATCTTGGGCCTCATCTATTCGCTGGTTAACATCCCGTACGGCTCATTGGCATCCGCGGTCACCCAGTCGGTGCGTGAGCGAGCCAAGCTGGTGGCTGCCCGCGCCTTCGGAGCCGGCCTCGGTGGTGTGGTCCTAACTTTTATCGTCGGCGGCTTTATTCAGGATCTCCGGGGCCAGAAGGCCCAGATCCAGACCCCGGAGGATCTGATCGCGTACCAGGCCGCCGTGCAGGGTGTCTTCACCAAGGTCACGCTGGCGTTCCTCGTGGTCGGTACCATCGCCTTCTGGTTCACCGCCTGGGCCTGCCGCGAGCAAGTGATACGCACCCAGCCAAGAATCACGATCAAAGAAACCATCGGCACACTGAAGTCGAACACGCCGCTGGCGTTCCTGTGCGCGTCGAGCTTTTTCTACCTGATCGGCCTGTTCGCGGTCGGCGGGGCTACCGCTTTCTACGCCCAATATGTGCTGAACAATATCGGTCTGATCGGCCTCATCACGCTCGTCAACACCGGCATTGCGTTGCTGATCACCCCGTTCATCCCGAAACTCATCGACACGTTCGGCAAGAAGAGTGTGTTCCAGTTCTGCGGCGTGTTCACCATCATCGGCGGCGTCGGTCTGTTCTTCGCACCGGGCACCATGTTGTGGCTTGTGCTGCTCATGCTGGCCATCAAGGGCGTTGGCGCCAGCCTGATCAACACAGTGATGTTCGGTCTGGAAGCTGACACCGTGGAGTACGGCGAGTGGAAGACCGGCAGGCGCAGCGAGGGCGCTACCTACGCACTGTTCTCCTTCACCCGGAAGCTGACTCAATCGCTTGGCGGCGCACTGGGTGCCTGGGCCCTGGCCATCGGCGGCTACATTGCTGCCAGCGCTGCAAACCCGAACCCAGTCCAGCCCGGGAGTGCGATCATCGCGATCAAGTTCAGCATCGGTCTGCTGCCCGCTATCGCCGCGCTAATCGCGATGCTGATCTTCATCAAGTACCCGCTGAACGACAAGTTGTTCAGGCAGATCCGCGACGAGACGGAAGCTCGCAAACTGGCGGCCATCACTGCGCACCATGAGAGGCCCGAGGACTTCGTCACCCCCGACCAAAAGGTGTGAGGCTCGACCGCCGACCGGGAGCCGGAATGAGCGATCAACGCTCACAACCCACACCGGAAGTGATCAAGTCGCTGGTTGCGAAGCTGGTCGGACGAAGCCCATTCCTCGGCACCCACAACGACAACGTGTGGTGTGGCTCGTGGGACACACGTCGCTGACTGCTTCACCTTGTGGCTTCGCATACCGAAGGGGCAGGGTGACTTCTATGACTACAACGCGCGAACCCGATACCCGATCAGACCAGAACTACGGGACAGATCCGGGTGACCCAGCGCGGGCGGCCATCATCGGCGGGGTTGGGGAGCGGCTTTCGGCGGAGGTAGTCAGCAGTTTTGTCAGTACCGCTCTCGCCGGGGCTGATCTGGATGGCGCCCGGGTTTGTCTGGTGGTTCCGGACGGCACCCGGACTTGTCCGCTGCCGCTGTTGTTGCAGGCAGCGTACGGAGCCCTGACTGGCCGGGCTGAGCAGGTAAAGGTGGTGATCGCCCTCGGTACCCATCAGGGCATGAGTGAAGATCATCTGGCGCGTCATCTGGGTTATGTTCCCGGGGCGAGCGAGGCCACCTATCGCGGCTGGACCATCCTCAACCACGAGTCCTGGCGCGCCGAAACCTTCACCTCCTTCGGGGTAATCGGCGCTGAGCGGCTCAGCGAGCTCACCGGCGGGTTGTTGACCGATACCACGGTCGAGGTGCGTATCAACCGCCATGTTGCGGAGGCCGACGTGGCGATTGTGATCGGACCGGTTTTTCCGCATGAGGTTGTCGGGTTCTCCGGCGGCAATAAGTACTTCTTCCCCGGTGTCTCCGGCCCGGAGTTGATCAATCTTTCCCATTGGGTTGGTGCCTTGATCACCAGCGCGGAGATGATCGGCACGCCCGGCGTCACCCCGGTACGGGCCTTGATCAATGAGGCGGCGAGGCTGATCCCGGCCCGCCGGTTGGGTTTGTGTTTGGTAGTTGCTTCGGGCACCGACACGTTGCATGCGGCCTCGTTCGGGACCCCGGAGGATGCGTGGGCGGCCTGTGCGGAGATCTCGGCGCAAACCCACATCACCTACCTGGAACGGCCGGTCCGTCGGGTGCTTTCGATCATGCCCACCAAGTACGAGGACATCTGGACGGCCGCGAAGGGTTTCTACAAGCTGGAGCCGATCGTCGC
>JBKPAB010000046.1:0-14821 GCA_046726195.1 Actinomycetota bacterium | reverse complement strand
CCACAACACATCCATGGGGACACCGAATGTTCGGGACTCCAGTCCGGCACGTTCGCGCACCACTGAAGATCGCCCGTCGCATGCGACAACAAGATCAGCATCCAACTGAGCGGTGTGGCCATCTCGGTTGTAGCTCACGCCACTGATCCTGTGCCCGTCCCACAGCAAGTCAGTGACCTCGGCATTCATGATCAATTCGTAGCTGGGTTCCTGGCGGCTCGCGTCGGCGATCACGTTGAGGAAGTCCCACTGCGGCACCAGCGCAATGTGCTGATGGCGGCCCGGCAACCGGGTCAGATGGGCGACTCCGTACGTCCCAGAGTCCAGCTGAACGGTGAGCTTGTCCACCCAGCGTGGGGGCAGAGCGGCGAACTGCTCCCCAAGTCCCAGTTCGTCCAGCAGAGTCAACGTTGAGGCGTGGACGGTGTCGCCACGAAAGTCGCGCAGAAAGTCCGCGTGCTTCTCCAGCACGGTTGTTCGTACTCCTGCGCGAGCCAGGATGAGGCCGAGGACCAAACCAGCGGGGCCGCCACCAACCACGCAGCAACCCGTCTTGGTAGGGGAATTCGCCATACGATGAATTATCCGTCAATACGCGCTGAGCCCTTCGACAAGCTCAGGATGCGCCTGTCGAAGCGCGGCCTGCACCCATTGACCAGCTCAGGCGCATGCCGACCGGCATCCCTCTCTAGACCAGCGCCGGAGGCAGTGCGCCTTCGTTCTCGAGCAGCCACCGCTTGGTCTCCAAGTGTCGCCCTGGTTCGCCACCGGAATATCCACCTAGTCCGTCGCTGGCCACCACGCGGTGGCACGGGATGATGATCGGCACTGGGTTGGCAGCCATGATCTCCCCGATCGCGCGCGCCGGCACTCCGGTTCCACTCAGCTCGGCCAGCTCGCCGTAGGTGATCGTCTTCCCGTATCCAACGGTCCTGAGCGCTCGAAGCACCGCCTCGGTCACAGGCTCCATCGGAGGCAGATCGAGGGGCAGAGTGAAGTCCCGACGCTGCCCGGCGAAGTACTCCCGAAGCTGTCCGAGCGCCATTTGCACCATCTCATCAGGCTCGGTTGATGCACCCCGCGGTCGCAGGCGCCACCCAACCTCCCGTACGCCGGCGGGTCCGGCGAGGACGCCAATCATGCCCACCTGGCTATCGAACTGATCAAAGAAGAGCATCGTCATCGTGCAAACCATCGTGCCTCACGCGGCTGACAGACTCTCTGCAGGAACGCACGTACACGTTCGCTCCTGACGCGATACACACGTTGCAAAGTATGTGAGGCGACGGGAACGAACGTACACGTTCGTTTCTGCGGCGAATTGTAGGAGCTCTAAGCGCCAATGTTTGTGGTCTCAATGACCACGAGCGCGTCACGGTGCACCACCGTACGGTCGTAGCCGGCGCCCAACTCTGCGGCAAGATCCCGGGTGCTACGGCCCAGCAGGGCAGGCAATTCGTCGGAGTCGTAGTTCACCAAGCCGCGGGCGACAACTGACCCATCCGGTCCTACCAGCTCTACCGGCTCTCCAGATGAGAACTGGCCTCTCACCTCAGTGACGCCAGCCGGGAGCAACGAAGCCTTGCGCTGGGTAAGCGCACGGACGGCCCCAGCATCAAGCACAAGGGTGCCGCGAGTATCGCTGGCATGTCGCAACCACAGCAGCCGCGTCGGCCGGCGGCGGCCGGTCGGATGGAACAACGTACCCACGCCCTCACCCGCCAGCGCTGCCTCGGCCTGCTCCGCAGTGGTCAAGACGACCGGAATCCCCGCCGAGGTGGCGATCCGGGCCGCATCGATCTTGGTCACCATGCCGCCAGTTCCGACGGCTGTGCCACGCGTATGGAAGTCGACATCGGCAAGGTCCGCCTCGCTCCATATCTCGCTGATCTTGCGCGCCTCCGGCTTGGCGGGGTTCATGCTGTAGAGCGCAGCAACATCGCTGAGCAGCACGAGCGCATTGGCATGGACCAGGTGCGCCACCAGGGCGGCGAGCCGGTCGTTGTCGCCGAATCTGATCTCATGCGTGGCAACGGTGTCGTTCTCGTTGACGATGGGCACCACACCGAGCTCGAGCAGCCGGCCAAAGGTCCGGTACGCGTTGCGATAGTGCGAGTGGCGGGTGACATCGTCGGCGGTGAGGAGCACTTGACCCACGCCGAGCCCGTACGCGTTGAACAGCTGCGTGTAATGACCCATCAGCAGCCCCTGACCGACCGAGGCAGCCGCCTGCTGGGTGGCGAGATCGCGCGGTCGCACCTTGAGGCCAAGCGGGGAAAGCCCCGCCGCGATGGCACCTGATGAGACCAGGACAATCTCGCGCCCAGCCAGCCTGGCGCGTGCCAGTACGCCGACCAGTTGTTCGATCCGTTGCGGGTCGATTCTACCGTCGGCGGTCGTCAGAGACGATGAACCGACCTTGACCACCACGCGCCGGGCGCCTGCCAACTCCTCACGCATCGTCATCGCCTGAAGCCAGGTCAATGGAGCCTGAGCCCGGATCAATGCGCTCTGAGCCGGGATCAATGCGCTCTGAGCCCGGATCAATGCGCTCTGAGCCTGTCGAAGAGCCATACCCCACCGCCTCATCCCCTTCCTCCGCTGCGTGATACGCCCGGTCCTTCTCGCGGCGACGGTGTGCGGCGGGTCGTTCCTCGAACAGCCTCTGGTCCTCGCCTCGTGGGCTGAGGATCTCCGCACCGATATCAATCTGGGGAGCGAAGTCGAAGATCACCGCATTTTCGCCTCCAATGGCGACGCCGTCGCCCGACTGCGCGCCAAGTTCAAGCAGCCGGTCTTCGATCCCGATGCGGTGCAGCCGGTCGGCGAGGTAGCCGACGGCCTCGGCGTTGGAGAAGTCGGTCTGCCGTACCCATCTTTCCGGCTTGTCCCCGCGTACCCGCCACAGCTCGCCCTCGCGCTGCACGGTGAACTGGGCCCGGTCGCCGCCTGGCTTAGGTCGAATGATGATCGGTGCCGGCGGTGGCGGCGGTTCGACGGCACGCCGCGCCTTGACCAGATGTGCCATGGCGTAGATCAACTCGTGGATGCCTTGGCCGCTTCTGGTCGAGATCGGGAAGACCTGCAGGCCACGGTCCCGCAACTCGCCCGTGGCGAAATCGGCAACCTGCTGCGCATCCGGGATGTCGATCTTGTTCAGGGCAATGAGCCGTGGCCGATCTTCCAGCCCACCGTGCGCTTTCAGCTCGGCCTCGATCACGTCTAGATCGGTTATGGGGTCACGACCAGGTTCGTAAGTCGCGCAGTCGATCACGTGGACGATCACCGCGCAGCGTTCGATGTGGCGCAGGAAGTCGAAGCCAAGCCCGCGTCCCTCGCTGGCGCCGGCGATCAGCCCGGGTACGTCAGCGACTGTGAAGCTAATGTCCCCGGCGACCACAACCCCGAGATTGGGCACCAAGGTCGTGAAGGGATAGTCAGCGATCTTGGGCCGGGCGCGGGAGATGGCCGCAATCAATGATGACTTTCCGGCATTCGGAAAACCCACGAGGCCAATATCGGCGACGACCTTCAACTCCAAGGTGATGGTTCGGGTCTCACCCTCCTCACCTAGCAAGGCGAATCCGGGCGCCTTCCGAGCGGGTGATGCTAGGGCAGCGTTGCCAAGACCGCCGCGACCACCTTGCGCAACGACGATTTCAGCCCCGTCGCCGGTCAAATCGGCGATTTGCTCGGCGGTCTCCTCGTCGATGACCACAGTGCCGTTGGGTACCGGGAGGATGACGTCTTCTCCGCGCGCACCGTTCTGATGGTCGCCCCGACCCGGCTGGCCGTTGGTCGCCCGCCAGTGTGCCTGCCGATGGTAGCCAACCAGGGTGGTCAACCCTGGATCGACGCGAATGATCACTGAGCCGCCGTCGCCGCCGTTTCCGCCGTCGGGACCGCCGAGAGGCTTGAACTTCTCGCGATGAATCGAGGCGCACCCGTTGCCGCCGTGGCCGGCGTACACCTGCAGCGTGACCCGGTCCACGAATGTGGGAATCGCAGCCATCACGGATGCCTCCTCTCGGTGGTCAGTAACACGCAAAGGGCGGCCCACACGCTTGGGCCACCCTCTCGGCGTTAGTCGTTAGTTGATCTACTTTGCCGAGGTGGCCTCGGCTGGCTCGGGAGAATTAGACGCGGTATCGGAGGCGCTCGGCGTCACATTGACCACGCGGCGGCCGCGCCGCGTGCCGAACTCGACATGCCCCGCGACTAGGGCGAACAAGGTGTCGTCGCCGCCCCGGCCGACTCCGTCGCCCGGGTGGAAGTGGGTGCCGCGCTGCCTCACGATGATCTCCCCCGCGTTCACCAGTTGGCCGCCGAACCGTTTGACGCCGAGCCGCTGAGCGTTGGAATCCCGACCGTTTCGCGTCGAGGACGCGCCTTTCTTGTGTGCCATGTCGTCGCCTCAGCTCTTGATATCGGTGACCTTGATCTTGGTGTACCGCTGACGGTGGCCCTGGCGCTTGCGGTAGCCGGTCTTGTTCTTGAACTTCAAAATGCGGATCTTCGGACCCTTGGTCTCCGCAAGTACCTCGGCGGTCACTGATGCCGAACCGAGGGCCGATGCATCTGAGGTCACGGTGTCACCGTCGACGAGCAGCAGCGGAGTCAGGCTGATGCTGGAGCCGACCGTCTTGTCTAGGCGGTCAATCTCGAGGACATCGCCGACAGCGACCTTATGCTGGCGGCCGCCACTCCGCACGATCGCGTACACGCCTGACCTGCTCTCTCTGAGTATCTGGTTGGGTGGTGTGCAACACAGGTGTGAGGGCACACGCCAGCGCACGCCGCAACGTGCGCACCGAGGGTCTAGGGTACGCGGCGGCTCCCAACAGGGTCAAACCGTCGGTGTACTCCGCACAAAGATAGCTTTGCTAAGGATAGGAGGAGATCGTGCGCAGCATTACAGCCATTCTCAACATCTCGCTGGATGGAGTGATCCAGGCTCCTGGCAGGCCCGACGAGGACACTCGCGGTGGCTTCGACCGCGGAGGCTGGGCGGTGCCGTATGGCGACGAGGTCATGGCGCAGCGGATGGGTGAGGGCATGGCATCCCCGGGTGCGATGCTCTTTGGCCGTCGGACATATCAGGACTTCTACGGCTATTGGCCCGAGCAGACCGACAACCCGTTTACGCCGTACCTCAATGAGGCGACCAAGTATGTGGTCTCCAACACGCTCTCCGAACCACTTCCCTGGCAGAACTCAATCCTGCTTTCGGGAGACCCGGCGCGTACCGTCGCCGCCCTCAAAGCGGAGCCAGGCCCTGACCTGGGCATCGTTGGCAGCGGCCAGCTGGTGCGGTCGCTGCTGGCGGCAAACCTGATCGACCGATATTTGCTGCTCATTTTCCCGCTCGTGTTAGGTCAGGGACGGCGGCTATTCGACGAACGTGGACCCGGCGTCGACTTCGAGCTCGTCGACGCCGTGACCACATCGAAAGGTGTGATCATCGCGAGTTATCAGCCACGCTGACGATTCCCTGACACAATGCAGCGGGGTCGAAACCCGCGTTCACGTAGGTTTCGAGCGGTCTGCATAGGTAGCACCCTGTGCAGACCGTCAGGAACCTGGGTTTACGTAGGTTTCGTCAGCGGGCGAGGGGCCGGTGACGGACCTGGAGAGCCGCGCGAGCACCCTCAGCGGTGATCCAGAGATCGGTCGCAACCACGATGCAGGTAATGCCGTGTTCTCTAAAGCGATCGGCGACTTCAGGGGTTCCAGCGAATCCTCCCACCGTGCGGCCGTACGCCGACGCAGCCTGCACGATACGCCTCAGAGGACTGGCATCCGAATCGTCATCGAGCAACTCCTGCGCGGTACTGCCCAATGAGAGCGAGAGGTCGGACGGCCCGACGAACAGCTGGCCGACACCCTCGACCGCTGCGATCTCTGCAACGGCCGAGAGGGCCGGGGCCGACTCGATCATCACGGCGCAGGTGGTGCTGCGGTTAGCTTCCGCGGTCGGCACAGTGGCACCTCCCCAGATTCGACCGAGCTGGCCCAAGCTGCGGCGACCGAGCGGAGGGTAGAAAACTGCCTCGACAGCTTGCTGGGCCTGCGCCGCAGACTCGATCTGCGGCACGATCACTGCCCGCGCTCCGGCGTCGAGCGCGGCGCCAATGGCGACGAAGTCGCAGGAGGGAACCCGCACCACCAGATCGGCGAAACCCGATGGGAAGCTTCGTGCCGCCTCAACGATCTCGGTACGCGAGTACCCGCCATGTTGCATGTCGAGGCATACCCAGTCGAATCCGAGCCGCGCTAGGCGGGCCACCATGCCCGGACTAGCGTCCTGACACCACACTCCGTTGCTCGCCCCGCCGTAGCCGCGTGGACGCTGGGCATCTGCCGTCACACGGCTCATTCTGACGGCTGACGTAGGGCTACGTCAGGTCGGTCGCCATCGGTCCCAGCTGCTGCGAGCAGCTCACGCCGGTGCGCGAGAGTGGTGCGCAGCCGCCCATTCCTGGCACCCAGCTCCAGTTCGGCTGCGTCGATCCGATGCCAGGCCGGCATGCCTAGTGCCCGGATTCCGCGTTGCGCGAGTAGCCGGTCCAACCTCCCAGATCGCCCTCGGGCCTGGAGGGCGCCATTGCGCACATCGGCCAAGAGCGAGGTCACCGTCTCCGCGGCATCGGACTTGTTGGTGCCGATAACTCCGGTGGGTCCCCGCTTGATCCAGCCGGTGACGTACTCGCCAGGTGAGAATCCTCCATCGCGAATTACCCGTCCTTCGGCGTGTGGCACCCGGCCGGAGCCGGCGTCAAAGGGCACGCCGGCCAGCGGCAAGCCCCGGTAGCCGACCGACCGCACCACGAGATCAGCGGCCAGGGTGTGGCGACCGCCGGCCCCAACCACCAGTCCATCTGAATTGATCATGGTTCGCTCGGTCTCGACAGCGGTTACTCGATCATTGCCGATGATCATGGTCGGTCTAGTCCAGAAGTGAAAACTGATTCGCCTGGAGGCGCCGCTCAACGGCCGCGTAGCCCACTCCTGCATCACGACCAGGTTTCGCGCCGCGACCTTGTTCTGTTGCACGACTGCCTGGCTCGACTCATCCAGCACGAGGTCCGCAGGGTCGATGATCACGTCCACACCGTCGATCTGCCCCATCTCACGAAGTTCCTTGGTAGTAAAGGCGGTGTACGCGGGCCCGCGGCGGCCGAGCACGTGAACGTCGGTGATGCCCTTGCGGGAAAGGGATTCCAATACCTCGTCCGCCATATCGGTGTCGTTCAACTGATCAACGGACTTGATCAAGATGCGTGCCACGTCGAGGGCGACATTCCCGATACCAACGACCACAGCGCTGCGCGCAGTAGTGATCAACTCGTCGATGTCGGCTGCCACGAGATGATCAATGGCATTCGGCTGGTCCGTGTCGGGATGCACGTCAGGATTGCCGCAGTACCACGCCACCAGGTCCGCCGCCGCAAAGCTGCCTCGCAGGTGTTCGCCAGGAATGCCAAGCCGCTTGTCGGTTCCCGCCCCGTAGGCATAGATCACGGCATCGACGGACTCGCGAAGCTCAGCGATGCTGAGGTCGGAACCGATGGTGACATCGCCATAGAAACAGACAGACGGCTTCTCCAGCGTGCGCTCGAGCGTCTTGCGGATGGAACGAATCGATTCGTGGTCCGGCGCTACGCCGTAGCGGACCAGACCGAACGGCACAGGAAGCCGGTCGATGACGGCGATTTCGACCGCAAGATCGCCCTGCTGGCTCAGGGCCTCCGCGGCATAGATCCCTGAGGGCCCCGCCCCGACGATGGCGATGACGAGAGGAGCCGACATGCGCCCTGAGCTTGTCAACATGCGCCCTGAGCTTGTCGAAGGGCGCGCTTCGACAGCGTTCATTCGCGGTTCGGGCAGGGCGGCGGAGGCGCTTATGATCAGCTGACCCCCGCCGGCTGATCCTGCGGCTCGGCGGCATCGTGCTCCCGGTTTGCCGCACTACCACGACTCCGGCCGCCGCCCCGTCTGCTGCGTACCGCGGGGCGCGGCTCTGCGACGACGTCGACGGCTGTTATGTCTGCTGGATCGGCCACACCCGTCGGCTTCTCCGGGCCAGCCTGTGCATTGCCCGCCCTGGGCTCGCGGGGACGTGATTCACGCGCTCCCCCATCCGCATGTCTTTGCGATGGCACCGGCATGTCGTGTAGCTCGTAACCGCGGCCGTGGCACTGAGGACACTCGGTGGTGAACGCTTCCAGCAGTCCCGTGCCGATCCGCTTGCGCGTCATCTGTACCAAACCCAGGCTGGTGATCTCTGCCACCTGGTGCCGCGTCCGGTCCCGCCCCAAACACTCAACAAGGCGGCGCAGCAGCAGCTCCCGGTTGCTCCGCAGCACCATGTCGATGAAGTCGATCACAATGATGCCGCCAATGTCGCGGAGCCGTAGCTGGCGCACGATCTCCTCGGCAGCCTCCAAGTTGTTGCTGGTAACTGTCGATTCCAGATTGCCGCCGGCTCCGGTGAACTTGCCGGTGTTCACGTCGATCACCGTCATCGCTTCGGTCCGGTCGATGATCAACGACCCGCCTGAAGGCAGAAACACCTTACGTTCAAGGGCTTTCGCGATTTGCTCGTCAAGCCGGTACTCCGCAAAAAGATCACGATCACTCTCCCAGCGACGCAGCCGATCCTTAAGGTGCGGGGCCACATGGGAGACGTAGGCCTCCACCGAGTCGTACGCGTCGGTGATTCCGCCGTTGCCCGAGATGATCAATTCGGAGAAGTCTTCGGTGAACAGATCCCGGACAATGCGTACGGTCAGGTCCGGTTCGGCGTAGAGAAGTTGCGGGGCATTGCCCGTGGCAACTTTCCGTTCGATGTCCTCCCACTGCGCCTTGAGCCGGTTCACATCGCGTACCAGCTCCTCCTCGCTTGCTCCTTCGGCAGCCGTGCGAACGATCACGCTGGCAGAATCTCCGACCAGCTCGGACAGAATCTCCTTGAGTCGTCGGCGTTCGCTTTCCGGCAACTTGCGAGAGATACCTGAGAGGTGCCCACCCGGCGCGTAGACGATGTAGCGGCCGGGGATCGAGACATGGTTGGTCAGGCGGGCACCCTTGGCGCCGACCGGATCCTTGGTTACCTGGACCAAGACCGTCTGACCTGATTTGAGGACCTTTTCGACCTTGCGATTCTGGCCCTCGGCCCCGAAGTAGTCCCAGTCGATCTCCCCCGCATAGATCACCCCATTGCGGCCGCGGCCTATGTCGACGAACGCGGCCTCCATCGACGGGAGAACGTTTTGGACGCGACCGAGATAGACGTTGCCGATCAAGGAAGCAGTGGAGTCGCGGTCAACATAGTGCTCGACCAAGATGTCATCTTCGAGTACCGCAATCTGGGCAAGATTCTCACGCTGCCTGATGATCATCTTTCGCGTTACGGATTCGCGCCGGGCGAGGAACTCAGCTTCACTGAGCACCGGCGCGCGACGCCGACCTCCGTCACGACCCTCCCGGCGACGCTGCCGCTTGGCCTCCATGCGCGTCGAGCCCTCAATCCCGGCCACCTCAGTGCTCGACTCTTGGCGCGGCTCCCGCACCCGGAGGATGGTGTCTGTCGGGTCGTCCGGTGCCGTGATGGCGTCCTCTCCACGACGCCTGCGCCGACGGCGCCGCCTGCGCGGGCCTTCGTCGATGTCGGTACCGCCATCGACTTTTACCGGTTCCGGCTCCTCGGCCTGCTCGACGTCGGCGGTGCCGTTCTCGTCGCCGCCGGTACGACGGCGGCGGCGACCTCCGCGGCGCCGACGCCGGCGTCGGCCCTCGCCCGCCTCCTCCTCGGTCGCCTCACCCTCGGTCGGCAACTCTTCTGCCGCCGCCTCGGGGACTATATCCGCGGGCGGCGCCGAGTCCTGGGAGCCCTCCTCCTTGACGAGCTCTACTGCCGCGCTGGCATCAGAAGGTGGCACAGCTTCCGCCGTCAGCTCTTCTAGCTCGGGGAGCGTCTGAGTCTCATTAGTGGCAGGAGCTTCGGCCACTGTGGCCACGGTCTTCTTGGTCGCCCGCTTACGCGTGGTCGCGCGTTTGGCTGTGGTCTTCTTGGCGGTCTCTTCGTCCTCAGGTGGTGGCGCGTCCTCAGGTGGTGGCGCGTCCCCCGGCGGTGGCGAATCCTCAGGTGGTGGCGAATCCTCAGGTGGTGGCGAATCCTCCGGCGGTGGCAGATCCTCGGCTGGCGGCATGACCGTGGGGTCCTCACTGACCGGCTCGCCCCACTCGTCGAGGCGCTCGATCTTGGGCGCATCTGGGGCTGAGGACGGCGGCCCTGCTGGGCGACTGGCCGCCCGCCGACGCCGTGGAGCGGGCTGAGCTGGAGGCTGTTCTGTTGTTTCTTGGGTATGCGTATCGGGCTCGTTGTCGAGCATCAAACTCCTCTATGGCGCCTACTGCGCACTTCTCTCGTTCGCTGCGCCGGCACGCGTGCCGGGCTGCGGAAGCTTGCGGAACCGATGTGGTGGTGGGCTCGACCCTCCCGCGGTCAAGCGCTGGCTGCGTCCCACTCGAAGCCCCGCTTGTCGCGGTGGAAGATCAACGTCCACCAGCGGTCGCGACCTGTCACGTCGCGCACTGTTTGCCATCGAGGCTCGACGCACTCGGCGTCGCGCCGTTTCCAGTATCACACACGTCTGGACACGGACCTGCGCGTCGAGCTATGCGGCGACGCACCCCAGTGTCGTGTCACTAGTGACCGAGCTCGGTGATGACTCCAGACTCGGGGTCCAGCCGACCCTGTGCCAGGCGGGTCAGCACCGGCGGGTCTCTGGGGATAAACGCGGGGCACGCCAGCCGCATGCCGGCAAGTACGTCATCGGGTCGGACCAGAGGTACCTGATGAGCCAGAGTCATGGTGAGCCGACTGTCCTGAACATTGAGGGCGATCACCGCAGCCCGGGCGTCGAAGTCGCGCATCCCGTTCTTGGTCATCCGCTGCACCTGAACCATCTCTTTCGCAAGGAATTCGTCTACTGCGGTCTGCAGCGTGCTCACGGACAGACTGGGCACGTCCACCCGCCAGACAGACCCGGTGAGCTCGTTCGCCAACGCCCCTGGCGACGCCGTGACGACCTCGACGACATCCAGTCCGGGCGGTAGCGCGGCGTGCAGGGCATCTCGCACCTTGTCCGGGTCGCAAAATGCGGCCAGCCCGATCTCCAGATATTCGGCTTCGCTCGCCGCCCCGGTGGGAGCCGCGTTTGCGTACGAGATCCGAGGGTGCGGCGAGTAACCGGAGGTGTACGCCATCGGCACTCCGGCCCGACGCAGGGCCCGTTCGAAAGCACGCCCGAAGTCCCGATGGCTGGTAAAGCGGGCACGCCCCCGCTTGGCGTACCTGACTCGGAGCCACTGCACCGGCGGCGCGTGCTGCTCAGGCTGGGTGTGAGACGTCGGCTGCGCCACACCTCGAGCCTATTCACCACCGACTTGTCAGCGTCTCAGCGGGCTATAGCACGCTGAGAGGCTGACAACTCGGCTAGGAGGTGGCGTGAGAGGGCGTGGCGCCATTGCTGAGGGCGGTGCCACCCGGCGTCACGCTGTTCAGGAAGGGCCCGACGATGTCCGAAGGTAACCCGTTGTCTTCAACTTCGCGTCACTTACCCGCACCTCGCGTTACTTGCGTTTGACGCGAAGTCCAGGGAACTAACGCGAAGTGCAGTCAAGACAGATCAGCAACGTATGCGCCCTGAGCTGGTCGAAGGGTGCGCTTCGACAGGCGCCGTCCTGAGCCTGTCGAAGGGCTCAGCGCTCATCGGACAGGGGTCAAGGGAAGCAGCTTGCGACCTGTCGGACCAATCTGAATGGTGGTGTCCAGCTCCGGGCAGACACCACACTCGAAGCATGGTGTCCAACGACAGTCCTGCACCTCGACCTCATCGAGGGCGTCCTGCCAGTCCTCCCACAACCACTCCCGATCAAGACCGGCATCCAGGTGATCCCAGGGCAGCACCTCGGCGTACTCACGCTCCCGCGTGGTATACCAGTCAAGATCAACGCCGGTGCCGTCCAGGCATTGCTCGGCGCAAGCCGACCAGCGCTGGTACGAGAAGTGCTCACTCCAGCCGTCGAACCGACCGCCATCACGCCAGACGGCCTCGATGATCGCGCCGACGCGCCGATCACCCCGGCTCAGCAACCCTTCGATGATGCTTGGCTTCCCATCGTGGTAACGGAAACCGATGGCTCGGCCGTACTGTCGATCACTGCGGATGGCATCCCGCAGCTTGATCAGTCGAGCATCAACAGTTTCATGATCACACTGCGCGGCCCACTGGAACGGAGTGTGCGGCTTGGGCACGAAGCCGCCGATGCTTACCGTGCAACGGATGTCCCGCCGACCACTGACTTCGCGGCCGGTGGCGATCACCCGCTTGGCGAGTGTGGCGATCGCCAGCACGTCTTCGTCGGTCTCGGTTGGCAGCCCGCACATGAAATACAGCTTGACCTGGCGCCAGCCGTGTGAGTACGCCGCCGCGACCGTGCGTATCAGATCATCTTCGGTGACCATTTTGTTGATCACCTTGCGCATCCGCTCGGTACCCCCCTCGGGCGCGAACGTGAGTCCGGAGCGGCGGCCATTGCGGGACAGCTCATTAGCAAGATCGACATTGAACGCGTCGACCCGCGTGCTCGGCAGCGAAAGCGAAACGTTGCTGCCCTCGTAACGGTCGGCTAGCTGCCGCGTGATCTCACCGATCTCAGAATGATCACTGCTCGATAGGCTCAGCAGCCCGACTTCCTCTAGCCCAGTGGCCTCGATGCCGTTCTGCACCATGGCGCCGATCACATCGATGCTGCGCTCCCGAACCGGCCGGGTGATCATGCCGGCCTGGCAGAACCGGCAGCCGCGGGTGCACCCGCGGAAGATCTCAACGGCGTACCGCTCGTGCACCGTCTCGGCGAGCGGCACCAGTGGTTTCTTGGGGTACGGCCACTTGTCGAGGTCCATCAGCGTGTGCTTGGAAACCCGGAAGGGTACGCCAGCGCGATTCGGCGCAACTCTTCGAATCCGACCGTCGGGGAGGTATTCGACGTCGTAGAACTTCGGCACGTACACACCGCCACCTGCGGCAAGTCGCAGCAGCAGGCCGTCCCGCCCGCCGGGCCGGCTCTGCGCCTTCCATTCCCTGATCACCTCCGAGATCGTCAGCGCGATCTCCTCGCCGTCACCCAGCACAACCGCGTCAAGAAAGTCGGCCACTGGCTCGGGATTGAAGGCTGCATGCCCGCCCGCCAAGACGATGGGATGGTGCTCGCCGCGGTCTGGGGCGTGGATCGGAATTCCGGCCAAGTCCAGTTCGGTGAGCATGTTGGTATAGCAGAGCTCGGTGGCGAAGCTCAGACCAAGGACATCGAAGTCCCCCACCGGGCGGTGTGAGTCCAACGTGAACTGTGGCACGCCGTGTGCGCGCATCCGGGCTTCCATGTCGGGCCACACGGCGTACGTACGCTCGGCAAGGATCCAGTCCTGCTCGTTGAGGACCTCGTACAAGATCGCGATGCCCTGATTGGGCAGACCCACTTCGTACGCGTCGGGATAGCTAAGACACCAGCGGACCTGGACTGAGTCCCAGTCCTTTATCACGCTGTTCAGCTCGCCGCCGACGTACTGGATGGGCTTGCTGACACGCGCAAGTAGCGGTTCCAGGCGAGGGAATACCGAGACCGGGCCTTTCGCGATCGTCGCCATGACGCTCCCAGCGTAACGGCGAGGCTAGGTACCTGCGCTGAGCTTGTCGCAGCGCCCTTCGACGGGCTCAGGGCTCATCCAGGTGTGCTGAGCTTGTCGCAGCGCCCTTCGACAGGCTCAGGGCTCATCGCGACGGGCTCAGGGCTCATCCACAAGATCAGGAAAAAAGATCGCGATCTCGCGTTTTGCCGAATCCGGCGAGTCCGAGCCGTGAACGAGGTTTTCCCTATTGGACAAAGCGAAGTCACCACGGATGGTGCCGGCGCGGGCCTTGCGACCGTCCGTGGCGCCGTTCAGCGTCCGCACCACGGTAATGGCCTCATCACCTTCGACAACCATCGCCACCGACGGGCCGGAGGTTATGAACAGTCGCAGCGGCGGGTAGAACGGCCGCTCGATGTGTTCGGCGTAGAGCTGATCGGCAAGCTCGCCCGTCATCTGGCGCAGCTCCATCGCCAGGATCGTCAGGCCCTTGGATTCAAGGCGGCCGATGATCTCCCCGGCAAGACCACGGCGCACGGCATCGGGCTTGATCATCACGAACGTACGCTGGGTAGGCACAGGCGGCGCGACGTAGGTCATGCCAGCAGATTAGGGGATCTCACCACCCTCTGGGGAAGCCGCCGCGCTGGAATCCAGCCGCTTACCCAGCACAAACGCCAACACCCATACGGCCGCGAAAATCGCGCCGACGATAAACATGGTCGTGGTCAACAAGCCCAGTGCCAGGCCGGCCAGTTGAGCCAGCCAGCCGAGGACGAAGCCCACCGAGGTCCGTAGCAATGCGGACGCAGCGAAAGCGAGGGCTGCGGTCCCAGCGCCGAATCCAGCTGCCGCAGCCGCCGGTACCTCCGAGACGAAGATCATGACCGGAATCGCGAGCCCGAAGGCGATCATCTCGAAGATCAGGACCGTCATCAGCACGACCCGCATCGGGTTGCCAGGGCTAAGAGTGATCACCGCCAGTCCTGGCCGGCCTCGTGCCCGTCTTCGGAGAAGTCGGTGTCCCAGATTTCGTCGAGATCCTCGCTGGCCGAAGGGACCAGGACCGGCTCATTGGTTACCAGCAAAGTGCGTGCTTCGCCGACCGCAACCACGGATCCACTG
>JBKPAB010000045.1:0-7432 GCA_046726195.1 Actinomycetota bacterium | reverse complement strand
CCCTAGAAAAAGGACCTACCGACTTCGAGCTGGCCTGGCCCGGAGGGCAAGCCACGTTCCCGATCGGCTACATCGGTCACCAGAACGCCTTGGATTTCAGCTGGGTGGCCACAGCGCCACTCGCCGACATCGCGGCCAGCTACACCCATCCCAACGGGGAGCCGCTGTTCCACCTGAGCCACCCTTTTCGAACCTCCTCCGAATAAGATGCGGAGCTGATGCCCGAATCTGATCAAGCCAGCGAGGACGAAACTTTCGCGGCCGACATGCTTCTGATCGAAGAGTTGGTCGACGAGCTCGGCTTGGATCACTGGCCTGGCGATTCGGAGACGATTTTCGAATTTGGTGACATAGAGGAGACGCGCATCCTCGCGGTTCGTCATGGGTTGTTCACGTTTGAGACCACCAGTCGCGGGGAGCGCTGGACATCCGCTGCGTTCAGCTTCCCCCGAGATGCCCGCCGTTTTTTGGTCATGGACCTTGGCGACGCCTTGCGTTTTCGGGCTCGGATGGCACCGATCGTGATGCAGGAGCTTGCCGAAAGGAGCGCGCTTGAGGAGGTTCCCTCCGGACACCGGCTGAGTTGGCCGACGGGCGAGGCAACCTTCTACCGGAGATACGAAGCAGTGACATTCAGCTGGGTGATTGACGCTGACCCGGCCACCATCGTTGCGAGCTACCGAGACATCAACGGTGAGCCACTGTTCGACCTGGGGATCCGACCCGAAACCGAACTCGTCGAGCGGCCCAGGGGACGCCATCTCGATCCGCTGCCGATCGAAACTCCGCCAGTCGAGGACGAGGAAATTGATCTGCCAACGATTGACGAGGTTCTCGCCGAGCTCGGCTGGGAGCGCCGTACGCCGTCCGGGGCTGATGTACTCGACGTAGGCGATGCCCGGGTGGGCCGCGCGATCGCTTACCGCCAGTCCCAGTTCGTCTACGAGTCTGTGGTGCACCCTGACGACCGCAACGTCATGTGCACCTTCTCAACTGCCGCGGCCGCCCGGCGATTCATGATCATGGAACTGAGCGGGCTGCTCCGCATGCGGACCCCGCTGCCGAAGATCCAGCTCAACCGGCTCGCTCCCGGATGCACCCTCGAGAAGGGACTAATCGACTTCGAACTCGCATGGCCCGGCGGTGAGGCAACCTTCCCGATCGGCTACATCGGTCACCAACGTGCTCTGGATTTCAGCTGGGTCGCCCTGGCGGAACTCGCCGACATTGCCGCCAGCTATCGCCACCCCAACGGCGAGCCGCTCTTCGACCTGAATCGCCACTCCGCAACGGGTTTCTGATCAAGACTTTAGGGCGCCTCGACGATCTGAATTCGCTGCAGTCGACCCGATACCACCAGATCGCGCAAGCCAGTCTCTGGTTGTTGTAGCGTGAAACGAATGCCGCCACCTGTGCGTCCGAACCAAGGCGGCGTAATCGTGGCGCGGACTCGAACGTCAGCCGCGGTCAGGAACTTGTGAACATCGTTCTCCGGGCGGAGCGCGGTCGGCGGCAGCGATCGGAACTCGAAGGGCGTATCGATCGGGTAGGTATGCACACCGTCAAGCGCTCCGATCCGATCGATGGGAAGCTCGGGTGGTAAGTCGATAACTATGCCTTGCGTGCCCGCCTCCCGGGCACGATCGCGGAGATCGAAGTAGTGCATCGCGACCTTGCCGACAATCGTGTCCAGCTCGTGTCGCGACATGACACGTGCCGGCGGAAGCGGCCGAGACACATAGTCGATGACCACTTCCGAGATTTCGGATTCCGATTCCGCGGTACGCAGCCGGAAGGCCTCGCCGTAGTCCACCGTCTCGAGGACGAAACGCCCCGCCTCGACACATACCCGAAGCGCGCCCTCCAGTGGCGCCACTGCCGAGCCTTCCCCTGGCAGCTGAATGTCGAATGGAGTGAGGCCCAGCGCATCCAGATCCTCCCGAAGTCGGTCAAGCACGCTGCAAACGCTATCGACTATCGCTGAGGTCGACGTCGCCTGTGGCTTCACTTTTGCCTAAAGGTCGGCGACCTCTCGGCAGAGTGTTTCAACTGCCCGCATTTGGGAACTTGAGTGGTGAGAAGGCCCGATCCGGCGCATCGGCTTGCCTTGAATGAGCGATCGACCTCGGGACTGACTTCACTCAAGGATCTCCCGCTCCTCGGCTCGGGCGTTGACCTTGGAGGTTGTCATGTTCGAGCTCTTGGCGATCTTGGGCGGAGCTGCGCTGGCAGCTGCCGCGGTGAGCCTCAGAGTAGTGAAGCAGTACGAGCGTGGGCTCGTCTTCAGGTTCGGCCGAGTCCTTGATCAGGTGCGCGGCCCCGGACTGGCCATGATCGTCCCCATCGCGGATCGACTGCACAAGGTGAACATGCAGATCGTCACCATGGCGGTGCCCGCGCAGGAGGGCATCACCCGCGACAATGTGACGGTCAAGGTAGACGCGGTCGTCTACTTTCGCGTGGTCGATCCGGTGAAAGCGCTCGTCAATGTCCAGGAGTATCCATTTGCCGTCTCCCAGGTGGCGCAGACCTCCCTGCGGTCGGTGATCGGAAAGAGTGATCTGGACGATCTGCTGACCAATCGAGAGCGGCTCAATGAGGGACTTGAGCTGATGATCGACAATCCAGCGGTCGAGTGGGGGATCCATATCGATCGGGTGGAGATCAAGGATGTGGCGTTACCCGAAACCATGAAACGGTCGATGTCACGGCAGGCAGAGGCGGAACGGGAGCGGCGGGCTCGCGTTATTTCGGCCGAAGGCGAGTTGCAGGCCTCCGACCGGTTGGCGCACGCAGCTGCCACCATGGCCGATACACCGGGCGCGCTGCAGCTGAGGTTGCTGGAGACGATTGTCGAGGTGGCCGCCGAGAAGAACTCGACCCTGGTGCTGCCCTTCCCGGTCGAACTGCTGCGCTTTCTGGAAAACAACACCAACCTTGCGACGGCCCTCGGCGCAGCCCAGTCCGCTGCCGAGAAGACCAAGCTCTCCTCCGCACCTGACGTGGCGGCACTGGAGGCTCGAGAAGTCGACGATAAAGATCGCGCGGCCATCCGTACTGCCAACGGCCTCAGCCCGGTCACGCAGAACGGCCGTTAGTCGCGATTTCCCGACGCTCGCAGCTGGCATTTAGCTGCTCGCGCAATCGCGCTCCGAATCCGCCGCCGTCGTCGTCGTTCGCAGAGGAAAAGCGCCTCCGCTCTCTCCTCCTCCATACGGCGGCGCGCGATTTCCCGACGCTCGCAGCTATTACCAGCGACCGTGGATCTGCGCCCGTAACTCTCGGTCGTAGAGATCGCGCACCCCGGCCATGAAGTCTTCGCCGAGCGGCGGCAGGTCGCCCGCCGCCGCATTAGCTTTCGCCTGTGCGACGGTTCGCGCTCCGGGAATCACCGTCGTCACGCCGGATTGCTGGGCAACCCAGGCAAGAGCTGCCTGGGCTGGCGTAGCCTCAAACGGCAGCCCAGATACCAGGTCAGCGAACTGCTGCGCCGCCCGTACGCCGGTCTGGAAGTCCACACCTGAGAAGGTCTCGCCCACATTGAAGGCCTGGCCGCTTCGGTTGTAGCTTCGATGATCATTTTCGGCAAACCTGGTGGAGGTGGTGTACGCGCCGCTGAGCAGGCCGCTGGCCAGCGGAACGCGCGCGATAATCCCCACCCCGTTGTTGATCGCCGAGGGCAGCACGGCCTCCAGCGGCTTGAGACGGAAAGCGTTGAGAATGATCTGCACCGTTGCCGTGCCGCGTCTTGCCATCGCCGTTAGCGCCTCGTCGCAGGTTTCCACGCTGACTCCGTAGTTGGCGATCACTCCATCGGCCGCCAACGTGTCCAGCGCGTCGTAGACCTGATCTTGTGAGTAGACCGCGGTGGGCGGGCAATGCAACTGAACAAGATCAAGTTGGTCCACACCCAAATTCCGCCGCGACCGATCGATCCAGGCGCGGAAGTTCTGCAGCGTGTAACTCTCCGGTACCTGTTCCACTCGCCGCCCCATCTTGGTTGCGACCATGATCGACAAGTCGGGGTGCCGCGCCCGGAAACGACCGATCAGTTGCTCGCTCCGACCGTTGCCGTAGACATCGGCCGTGTCGAAGAATGTCACTCCGGACTCGACGGCGGCGCCGAGCACGTCCAGCGCCGCCGTCTCACTCACTTCGCCCCAGTCCCCACCAAGCTGCCAGGTGCCCAGCCCGATGACAGAGACGGGACGTTCAGTACGACCGAGTACGCGTTCCTCCACAGGCCTTACCCTATGATCCAATCGAGTGCGCACTATCGGCCCATCATCCGGCCGTCGGAGTGGGCGCTTAGTGCGCACTCACTCGAAGAGGCTGATCCAGAGCGGGCCAAACTCGGTGCCGGTCCGTCGTAGCCGTTAGCCCTCAGGGCTTGGTAAACCGTCCGGACGACCTGGCGCGGCCAGCGCGCTCGCTCGGAGGTGACTCGAATCAGCGTCCAATTGTCGCGGGCGAAGTCCTCTTGACGATCGATGTCACGATTCCACTGATTGCGGCTGCGATGCTGGTCCCCCTCGTACTCGATGATCAACCTGTAGGCAAGGTAGACCAGGTCGACGCGACCGATCGGTCCTCGATCAACCCCAAGAGCTCGGGCATCTGTCATACGGAACGGTTGCCCGTTGAGTGCTTCAGGTATCACGCTCGGTCGCATGAGGACACTCTGCGGCCTCCAGAACCGCTCGCAGCGTGCCAGAACCCAATCTGTGGATAGCAATCTTTCGCCGAGTGCGCACTAGATCCCCATGCGAAGGCGCGGCGGTGGGTGATTACCGCGCAACTCAACAACTTGGTGTGAGCCCTCGACCCGCTAAGCGGCCGAGCATCATGCCTTCCGGACGAAGCGGACGTGAAGGGCCGCCGGCGTACTCACGAACTCGGCAATCTCGTAACGGCTTGGCACGTTGTCAAGCCCGTCGAAGAGCCGCTCGCCGCTGCCAAGCAGCAACGGCGAATACGCCAGATGCATTTCATCGACCAGTCCGGCGCGCAGGTACTGCTGGATCGTCGAGGCACCGCCGGCCAGCCGCACATCCTGCCCATTCGCCGCCTGGTACGCGCGCTCCAGGGCAGCTTCGATGCCTTCGGTCACGAAGTGGAAGACAGTCCCGCCCTCCATGGTGATCGATTCGTGGGGGTAGTGGGTCAGTACGTACGTGGGATGGTGGTACGGCGGGTTGTCGCCCCACCAACCCTTCCACTCCTCCTCTGTCCAGGCCCCCCGGATCGGCCCGAACATGTTGCGGCCCATGATGGTCGCGCCCACACCCGCGTCACCCGCTGCCGCGAAGCGGTCATCTACGCCGTCGTCGCCACCGTCATCGCCGTACATCTTGTGGAATGTACGGGTCGCCACCAACCAGTTGTGGAGTTCCTCCCCGCCAACGCCCAGGGGGTTATCGCGGCTCTGATCCGGTCCGGCGCCGTACCCATCGAGGGACACGCTGAAGTTGTGGACTCGAAGTTTTGGCATGGTTAACCCTTCCGCCTTGGCACTGTGACCAGCCGTGTTCCTGACGCTTCGCATATGTTGCAACAGTGACTTATCAGAAGGATCCGCGGGTCGACGAGTACATCGCCGCGCTCCCCGAGTGGCAACAGGTCATCTGCCAGCAGGTCCGTGATCTTGTGCACGCTGGCGATCCGGAAGTCGAAGAGACCATCAAGCGGCGGGTGCAGCCCTATTTCGTGCTCCAGGGCAACATCTGCGCGCTGCTGGCCGCGAAGGACCACGTCAACGTTTTCCTCTACGACGGGGCGATCGTTCCCGATCCCGAAGGCATCATCACGGGCGGTCACCAGAACAAAACCGCCCGCACGATCTCGATACGTCAGCACGAAAAGATCAACACCCGTGCTCTCGGCGAGATGTTCGGACAGATCATCGCCAACAACCGCGCGGGCGGCTGGCGCAAGATCAAACAAGAAGGCCGACCACCTGGGCAGGGCAGCTAGTGACCACCCGCCTTCCGATCCCGCCGCAGGTGTGGCAGCTCGACGCGGCCAGTCTCTGCGATGCGAACAAGGCAATCCGAGTCCTGCCTACCGCGCTCCGCCCGTACGGCCGCGGCATCCGCATGGTCGGGCGGGCGGTTACGGCCGCAGCTTTTGGCGACCTGGTGCCGGTACTCGCCGGTTTGGAGCAGTGTGGGGCCAGCGATGTCTTGGTCGTCGACGCCGGGACCACCGAACAGGCGGTGCTCGGGGAGCTCTTCGCGACCGAGGCGATGCGGCGCGAGATGGCCGGCATCGTGGTTTACGGACTGTGCCGCGATACCGCGACTCTGGCTCAACTGCCGCTTCCCGTCTACGCGCTCGGAACAGTTCCGCGAGCCGCCGGAGCGACCCGGGTTCCGGCGACGCAACAGCCGGTACGTCTGGGAGGTGTCGAGGTCCGGCCAGGCGAGATTCTGGTCGGTGATGATGACGGGATTGTGGTAGTCAGCGATGCCGAGCTGGAGGCGGCCCTGGAACGAGCCGAATCGATTCAGCGACGTGAGGCGATGATCCGGGCTGCCATCCAGGACGGCACGTCTTTGTTCGAACAGCTGAATTTCGCTCGGCATGTCGAAGATCTGAACGCCGGGCGTCCTAGCTCGCTGACATTCACCGTCGAATGAAGGCGCAATCGGTGCCATGGGCCTCCCGACCGGGAGCGCGCAACTGGACGTCCACACCAGCTCGAGTGCGGGCAGGAGAATTTCACGCCTCGCTGCCGGGTTACCGGCCGACGCCGCTCGTAGAGCTTCCCGAACTGGCTAGTGAGCTGAACGTTGCGGCGGTACTGGTCAAGGACGAGTCCGACCGGCTCGGGTTGCCGGCCTTCAAGATCCTCGGTGCTTCGTGGGCGGTGAACTGCGCGCTGAGCCAACTCATCGGCTTCGATGCGCCGGCGAGAAGCCTGACCGAGCTGCGGGAACGTTCCGGGGAGGTCACTCTGGTCACCGCAACCGATGGGAACCACGGTCGCGCGGTCGCGCGAATGGCCGCGCTGCTCGGGCTGGCAGCTCGCATCTACGTTCCCGCGGGAACGGCTAAGGCGACCGTGGAGGCGATCAGCAGCGAAGGCGCCCAGGTCGTGCAAACCGACTTGATCTACGACGACGTGGTGTGGGCCGCCGCCAGCTCGACCGCCGGGCACCCCGACGACCTGCTTATCCAGGACACCGCATGGCAGGGCTATGAAGAGATACCGCGATGGATTGTCGAGGGCTATGGCGCCCTCTTCGACGAAATCACCGTTCAGCTTAGCAAGCGGACGGTCCACCTGGTCGTGGTGCCCACCGGTGTGGGATCGCTGCTCCAGGCCGCTCTGCAGCACTATCGAGACCCGGCCCTGGAACAGCGGCCGGCAATCCTGGCCGTCGAGCCAGTCACAGCTCCCCGCGTCACCACGAGCCTGGCGGTTGGCAAG
>JBKPAB010000044.1:0-9558 GCA_046726195.1 Actinomycetota bacterium | reverse complement strand
TGATCATGGAAGGCAACAGGAAGGTGTCGCCGGCGGAAATGTGGTTGCTGACCAGAATCGCCGCGCCGGACTTCGGGATGTTGTGAGTTCCGCTGATCGAGGGTCTGAAGAGCAGCCGGCACAAGGGGGCAAACGCGATGTACTTGAACACCCAGTAGAGCAACGCCGACCTCCGCTTCGACCCAATCGTAGGGCGAAATAACCCTAGCGGCGGGCTCACTAGTTGGCTTCCGCGGTGCCGGCAAACGTGCCACGATTCGCTGGTGGCAGCAGCCGAAGATCCAAGGGTGAGCTCGCTCAGTGCGAGGCTCAGGCGCGCCAAGGGCTCCGCGCTGCCAGCGACCCCGGTACATCCTGACGCGCAGCCTTACGAGGGCGGTGAAGGGCCGGTCGGAGTGCTGTTGTGCCACGGCTTCACCGGCTCGACGAAGGCCATGACCGGATGGGCGCGGCATCTGGAAGGTGCCGGCTTCCGCGTTTTGGTGCCGCGACTGCCGGGTCACGGTACGACCTGGCGAGAGTGCAACCAGACGACCTGGACCGACTGGTACGCATGCGTGGACGAGGCCTTTACGGTGCTGAGAGCTCGATGCGAACAGGTGTTCCTCGCTGGGCTGTCGATGGGTGGCGCGTTGTCCCTGCGGCTGGCCGAGCAGCACGGCGCTGCCGTGTCCGGCCTGGTGCTGGTTAATCCGGTGATCAACATCAGCGATCCGCGGATCCGGGCCCTACCGGTGCTGAGGTTGCTTCCTTCGCTCGGTGGGATTACCAACGACATCGCTAAGCCTGGCGCGGATGAGTGGGGCTACGACCGATTGCCGCTCCGCGCACTCCATTCGCAGACATTCCTTTGGGCCGAGGTGCGACGAAATCTCCACCGCGTCGATCAGCCGCTGCTCGTCTATCAGTCGATTCAAGATCACGTAGCCGACCCGTCCTCAGTCCGGTTGATCAAGGCGGGCGTACGCTCCAGCGATCAGACCTACGTCGAGTTGCAGCGCAGTTACCATGTAGCCACTCTCGATTACGACGCGGACGATATCTACGACGGAAGCGTTGCGTTCTTCCGCCGGCTCACGAAGGAGGCCGATGGTACTGCCGAGTGAGGACGACCGGGACGCGATCGATCGCGCTTTTGCTGAGCTGGTCGCCGGCTACTACCTGACGGCCGAGCGGCCCGATCGGCTACCTGCTGAGACGCTGGACGAGCCGACCATCACTCCTGCCATCCCCGATGCTCGCGATAGCGCACTGAACTGGGCCGCCGATCACCCGCTCTTCAGTGTCGTGGAAACCCCCGCGGACACTCATGTCCCCTCGCACGAGGAGCCGACCGAACGTTACGTCCCCGAGCCACTGCCGCCACTGCACCGGCCCGGGGTGCCCGCCTTGCTCGGCTGGATCGGCATTGGGTACGCAGTCCTCATCGTCCTGGCGGCCACGTTTGGGCTGCAGTTTCCCGCCTGGGTCGGCTGGGTCGCGGTCGGCAGCTTCGTCGGAGGATTCGGCATCCTGATGACCCGGCTCCCTCGCGAGCGACCACCAGACGCTGGGGATGGAGCCGTGCTCTAAGGGTCGGCCGGAGCAGAGCCGCCGGAGAATGCCATCGCCTACGATGGCGTTCGCGCTCGCAACGACTCTCGGCGCGGGCGTTGCTTCCTCACCCTCCGCCTACGAAGCCGGGGCCAGAAGCCGAACTGCGCCGATTCGGGTGGCTCGATCATCGCATGACGTGCCAGATCGGCGGCACCGATAAGCCCCGCGTCGTTGCCGAAGCGGGCGAGCACCAGCCTGGCCTCCTCGCGGAAGCCCCGGCCCGTCAGAGTACGGCCAAAGGCCTGCTGCGCAGGTTGCAGCAGCAGATCACCCGCGGCGCTCACTCCCCCGCCGATGACGACGACCTCAGGATCCAACGCGGCTGCAATGTCCGCGATCCCCCGCCCGAGCCAGGTTCCGACGTCGGCCAACAGCTCCACCGAGGTCGGCTCACCCTGAATCGCCGCGGCTGTGACAACTGGCCCGGTGATCCCGTCCGGATCCCCACCGACGATCTCCAAAAGCCGGCACGCGGTCGGTGAATTGGTGCGCGCCAATGCGCGGGCGTCGCGCACCAACGCGTTGCCGGAGGCGTACTGCTCCCAGCAGCCACGATTCCCGCACTCGCACCAATGGCCATCGGGCACCGAGATCATGTGGCCCCATTCCCCTGCCATCCCGTACGCGCCGCGGAAAAGCTTGCCGCCGATCACGAGACCGCCACCGATGCCGGTACCCAGAGTGATGCACACCATCACCGACGAGCCGCGCCCAGCACCGAAGCGGTACTCCGCCCAAGCGGCGGCATTCGCGTCATTGTCCACAATCAACGGCAGGTCAATCCGCCTGCTTAGTCGCGCCTTGAGCGGCTCAGACCGCCACGCGAGGTGCGGTGAGAACCGAACCATAGCTTGATCGCTGTCAACCCACCCTGCGGCGCCGATTCCCACCGACTCGACGTGATGCAGGCCGCGAAGGTGCTGGACAGCGCGCACTATCGCGTCCTCGACAGCCTGCGGACTGTGTGATGGGGTCGGCTCCTGCCAGCGATCGAGGATGCCGCCCTCCTCATCGACGACGCCGGCCGCTACCTTCGTGCCGCCGATGTCGACACCGATACTGAGCAACTGCAGGGCCGTGACCCTAGCCATGCCGCGACGTGTGGCCGTTCCGAAGGTGCTCAGCCTTCGACCCGCTTCTTCAGGCCTTTGAGCGCGCTGTCGATGATCGTTTTCTCCGCCTTACGTTTGAACATGCTGATCATGGGCATATTGATATCGACGGAAAGCATGTAGGTCACAGTGGTTCCAGCACCGTTGGGCTTGAGCACGTACGAGCCGTCCATGGCCTTGAGCAGGTTTCCTTCGATGAGTTTCCAGCTGACTGCGCGAGGCTTCCACTCATAGGCCAAGACGTAGTTGTCCTTTATCAGGGTGTGGTCGAGCACCATGCGGACAGTCTTCGGCTTGCCCGCAACAGAGGTGAGGACCTCGGCGCTCTTCATGGAGTCGACCCAATCCGGGTAATGCTCGACGTCTGAGATGACGGCCATAACCGCATTCGGCTTTGCCGCGATGTTGATGCTGGCGCTCGTCAAATCCGCCACAGCCACAGCGTACGCGTGGTGGGATTGATCCATCCCTCCGCGTTTGATTGCTCGCTCCGCTCGCTGAGGATTGCGCTCGGAGGCCGCTGCCTTCCTCAGTCGCTCGCAGACGAAAGACGTGTCCGCTCGCTCCCTCGTCCAGGACAGCGGCGCGCAATCCTCGTCGTTGGGGGTTTCACAGCTCAAGCGCGGTGCGCAGCCTCACCCGAGCCCGTTCCGCGCCGAACTGTTCGGCAACATAACGGCGGCCGCGGGCACCCATCTCCCGCGCCAGCGATGTATTGCCCAACAAGAGCATCAACCGCTCTGCCAACCGTTGATGATCATGTGACGGAACCACGAATCCGGTGTCCCCGTGCCGCACAGTCTCCGGTGCACCGCCTGAGTCACCGACGATCACAGGTAGTCCGCAGGCCGCGGCCTCAAGTGCCGCCAACCCCAGCCCCTCGGGGTTGAGCCCGGCCAATCGGGTACGCGCCGGCAGCGCGAACACGTCGGCTTGTTGGAGGTATCCGATCACCTCAGCCCGTGGCAAGGCCCCTATCAGGCGGACGCAGTCTGAGAGTTCCAGCTCTTTGATGATTCGCTCCAGCCGCGGGCGCTGCGGACCGTCACCGACCAGGACCAGCTCGCGAGTTGCTCCGCTCAAGTGCGCCTGATCGATGACGATCCGCCAGGCCCGCAGCAGGGTGGCCAAACCCTTCTGGGGAATCAACCGCGCAACCGCAATGCAGCGACGGGTGCTCCGCGGCGCAACTCCACCGGACGGTCGGAATCGCGCGGTGTCAACCGGTGGTGCCAGCCGCAGTAATCGTCGTCGGGCATTTGGGCTGAGCGCGCTGGCAATGCGGTGTTCGGTATAGCCGGAGATGGCTGTGAGGTGATCACAGCAGTCACCAATCCGGCGCAGCAGCCGGCGCACTGTAGGCAGCCGGGCCCACCAGGTCTCGTGCCCGTGGGTGATACCGAGAATTCGGCGGGCGCCAGCACGGCGTAACGATGGCGCCAGCAGGCCGAGGGGAGCCGCGGCGCCGAAGATCACCCGCGTCGTCCCGAACGTACGGAGCAGCGACACAGCCTGTGAGGCAACCCGCGGCGTCGGCAGCAGCAGCGGCCCGTTTCGGATGACCGGATATGGTCTGCCGCGATCCGAGGCCTTGGCACCGGCTGCGCCCGAGGCGTACACCACGACATCGTGCTCGAGCAGTGCGCAGACATCGCTGACAAACGACTCGATGCCGCCGATCCGCGGCGGGAAGTCATTGGTGATGATCAAGGTCGACGGCACGTCAGTACTGCGCCAAGCGGACAAGATATGCCTGCCAGCTGGCGGTCAGCTCGGCCTCGCTGAGTCCCAGGGCCGACCGGCTTGCCTGATCCAGGGAGGCGCCACGATCCAGCTCGACGTAGAACCGGCCGAGCTGAGTTTCGGAGTACTTGTCTGCAATGAAGCGGCACGCGAGCCAGGCCTCAGCGTAGGCCCGCGGAAGATTGCGAGCACCCACCCGGAATCGCCGGTCAGCGGGGAGGGAGCGCGGCGGCCCGTCGCTGCGAACGCGCGCCAGGACTTCATCAGTTCCGTCGCTGCGTTGGCCGGGATGAGCTCGCAAGGACACCCACTCCGCGAGGCCTTCCTCCGCCCAGATCGGAGCGGGCGAGTCTGGGGAGCGGGTCGCAACATGGACCAGCTCGTGCGCCAGCACCGACTCCAGCACGCTTGAGCTGAGCTGTGCCGCCTTCGGGTTGACAACCATGCGGATCGCGTCGCCCGCGGCCCCGGCACGATGAGTCACCGCAGCAATCGAACCGTAGGTGTCCGTCGGCTTGCCCAGGACCGACTCAAAGTCGCGCTGAGTCGCTGGGACTTCAATGACGGCGCGGCCGTTCCACGAACCCCCTAAACCGGGCGGCAGCCCCTGTCGCACATTCACGAGCGCGGCTGCGGCGAGCTGGGTCCAACGATCGAGTGACTGGCCCAAGCCCACCACCACCGTGACCCCGTCGCGCTCGCGGGCAGTGACGGGACCCAGCCACCAGCTCGGCTTCTGCTCACGGACCGTTCCGGGTGGCTCATCGAAAGTCCCAGCCACCTTGACCTCGCCGGCGGCCTCGAGGAAGGTCAACCAGACGACATGCTCAACCTCAGCACGATCGCCGGGAAGCCGCCAGCTGACGATCCCCCGCTGGACCCACGCACCGGTACCCAAGAGGCGCCGACGATTCTCGTCCAGGCCGAACTCAGTCGGTTCTACGCGCATCTGAAGCCTGGTCAGTGGCAGTGTGCTCAAGTTGTCATAAAGCAGCCGGGCACGGGTTGGAAAGGTCGGGTCCCGATCACTGATCAGCCGATCAAAGCCGGCGTGATCGCCGGTGAGAGCAGCCTTCATCAGCGCGTCAACGGTCGCCCTGACTTGGTTCAGCCGCAATTCGGCGGGCGCCAAGGACTTCGTCGCCTGCGGTGGGGCTGCAGGCGGACCAGCAGGAGCAGAGCAACCAAGCAGTGTCAGCGTCAGCGCAACCATCGCCAACCGTCGCAGAGCGCGATTGGAGCGACCGGACGCTAACACAAAGGCAGATTAGTGTGGTCAGCTCAGCCAGGCCGGCGGGCGCCCGCGTAGGGCATGTAGGACATCTTGATGTACTCCACATACTGGCCCGGTTGAGGAGCGTGGATGACCTGCCCATTGCCGGCGTAGAGCCCGACATGGCTGATGTCGCTGTAGAAAAACACCAGATCGCCCAGTTCGAGATCAGACTTCGCGACCGAGCGGCCGATGTTGTATTGCTGTCCCGACGAGTGCGGCAGGCTCACCCCGACAGATCCCCAAGCACGCATGGTCAGGCCTGAGCAATCCCATGAGCTCGGTCCATCACCATTGCGAGCGTATGGCTCGCCGAGCTGAGCTTGCGCGTACGCCAGCGCCTTGGCTCCACGGCCGGAACCGGAACTGGTGACGGCGCGGGTGGAGCCACGCGAGGAGGTTGCGGCCGCGGTGGCCCGCGCCGCCTCCTTCTTCTGCGCATCGGCGATCTGCTCCCGCTGAGATGCGGAGAGCTTCGCCAGCACCTTCTTTGCCTCGGCGATCTTCTTGTCCGAGGCGTCGCTGAGGGTTTTGAGCTGCTTCTCCTTCTCGGCAAGGGTTGCCAGGTCGGTCTCCGCCGCAAGCTCCAGCGCGGCGAGGTCCGCTTGTGCCTGCTGGTAGTCCTGGAGCGCCGAGTTCTGATTCTCGTTGACCTGCTGCACCGTGGAGATCTGGCTGAGGAATCGATCGGTATCGGGGGTCACAATGAGCTGAGCAGCGGTGTCAAGGCTGCGGTTCTGGAACTGGGCAAGTGCAACCTGGCCGACCTGGAGCCTGATCCGTGCGACCTTTTCGGTCTGGGCTTTGACATCGGCTTGCTTCAGCTTCAGCTGCGCACGACCCTGCTTGATCTCCTCCTTGACACCGGAGTACTGCTGGTCAGTGGCGGCTGCATCTGTCTGCAGCTGCTCGATCAACGCTTTAGCCTCGGCGACGGTGACTGGCGGGTCGGCTGCAGCCGGCAGACCGGTCGGAACGACGAACAAGGCGGCCAATGCCGATGTGGCGAGTCCTAGTACCAGAACGCGTACGCGTCGAACGATCGATGCGGCACCGATGTCACGCCTAACCCCGAGTGCGCGTAAGGTCACGCGCGCAGTGAAATTCACAGTTCCCCGACTCCTGCGTTCCCCGACTCCTGCGCGCAGCTCTCACAGACGCTGGCTAAGACCTCCCCAGATCTGAGCGCAGCCCGAGAACTGTCATGGATCTTCCTGCTGAGCGGTGCATGACACGTATGTCATCTGGGCCACCGGACAGTGGTTGACACACTAGGTCACGAATAGATCACGTGCAATCAGGATCGCGATATTGGTCACGTGTCGTTTACGCGTAGTCCCGCCAGTCCCCTGGCGGCGACACGCTATGGACTGGTCGGGTGCCCGGAATCAGCCTGAGCGGCGGAACCAGCCCAGAGCCAGCCAGTGCCTGCAGCGCGGCCTGCTCGTCGGGGTCGAGATCGACAGTGCTGGCCGAGGATGGCCCCCCGGACGTTGCCAGTAGCACGCTGACCACGCAGTCGTCGCAGGCCACGTCCCTGGCGATGCAGGTTTCGCAGTCCACATGCAGCACGTCCATCTTGATTCCCTCCGCCAGGTTCGTCCCGCGTCAGATTCACAAGCAGATCCGCAGTGGATCCGCACGCCGTACGCTCTCGCCGAGCACTGACACTTTCTTTGATGAGTGCCGCCCGGCTCAGTGGGACGGCCGCCCAGCGGCCTAGGTCTGGTGTCCTTTCCGGCGGAATCCTGCATCGGCAGTGGCGTCTCGGATACAGTCGGTCATTCGCTCCCAGGCGCATCTTCAAGTAAGTTAGGGGCCCTGGGGAGTTTCATGGGGGAAATGTGGTACAAGCACGACGGGCGAAAGCCCGGCCAGCACGCGTCATCATTCCGCTGGCTATAGCTGCAGCACTCCTGATCGGCGGTTCATTTGCAGCAGTGAAGTTCTGGCCCGCTGCGACGACGGCAGGGCCGCAGGCGGAATCTTCCAGCTCGCCTGTGGAGTCGCAGGGACCGAGCACCGCGGAGTCGAGCCCTTCGCCCTCCGTTGATCCCGCGAGCGCGGCCGCCAAGGAAGCCCTTGCGGCTTGTCAAGTGAAGGTACGAGCCGCGGATGAGGTCATCAAGGCGGGCAAAACCGGAGTTGAGCATTGGGCGGAACACATCCAGGCCCAAAAGGACAGAGTCGATGGCAAGGTCACCGAAGAGGAAATGAAGGCGCGGTTCAAGGCAACCAGGCTTGCGGGGCCCGAGGATCTCAAGCGCTACAACGAGGCCAAGACGGCATACGAGGATCTCGAGGGGGCCTCGTGTGCCGAGGTGGAGGGGGCCGATACCGAGGTGGCCGCTGCCCTGGCCGATTGCAGCGAACGGAGCCAGGCCCAGAAGCCCCTGATGGCGGCGACGGCCGCAGGCATGAAGGACTGGAAGAATCATCTAGCGTTCATGCAGCGCAACGCGGTGCACCAGGCAGGCACCCCAAAGGAGGCAGCGGCCACCTGGTGGCAGCAGTACCTCGCCGCTCCAAAGAACATCAACGCCTTCAAGGAGGCTACCGAGAACTTCGACGCACCCCGCTGTTAGTCGGCGTCGGCCCACTTTCGCCAACATGAGCCCTGAGCTTGTCGAAGGGCGCGCTTCGACAGGCGCCGTCCTGAGCCTGTCGAAGGGCTCAGCGCACATGCTGCGTAGGCGGCGCCGACCGGACACTGTCGGAGTCGATCTCTAGTGTCGCCATCGTGGCGCTGCAGGCCTCTTTTGATGATCTTGGGACGCACCTGTCCCAGGTCACGTTCTGCGTTGTTGATCTAGAAACGACCGGTGGCGCCGAGACAGACATGATCACCGAGGTCGGAGCTGTCAAGGTGCGCGGCGGTGAGGTGCTGGGTGAGTTCCAGACCCTTGTTAACCCGAAGGCGCACATCCCGCCACTGATTGCGGTGCTGACTGGCATCACCAACCAGATGGTGGCTAATGCCCCCCGGCTGCGCCAAGTGCTGCCTTCGTTCCTCGCATTTGCTCACGGAACGGTGATCGTCGCTCACAACGCTCCCTTTGACGTCGGCTTCCTGCGCCGTGCCTGCCAGGCATGTGACTACGAGTTCCCACGCTGGCCGGTCGTCGATACAGCGGCTCTGGCCCGGCAGATCCTGCTGCGCGACGAGATCCCCAACTGCAGATTGGCGACACTGGCTCGGCACTTTCACACCGCCGTGGCACCGAACCACCGTGCGTTAAACGACGCGCAGGCCACCGTCGAGGTGTTTCACGGCTTACTGGAACGAGTTGGCAACCTTGGCGTGCACACCATCGAGGACCTTGCCGAGTTCACCCGCCGAGTCTCGCCGCAGCGCCGTGCCAAGCGCACCTGGGCCGCTGGCCTGCCGGACGCGCCTGGTGTCTATCTCTTCGTCGCCGAACACGATGAGCAGCGCCACATTCTCTACATCGGCAAGTCCAAGAACATTCGGGCTCGGGTACGCACCTACTTCACGGCCGCCGAAAAGCGGCCGCGCATTGACGAGATGGTCCGGCTGGCCACGGGCGTGGAAGCAATTCCTTGCGTAACCCAACTGCAAGCTGACATCACCGAGCTCCGGCTGATCGCCAGCCACGCCCCGCGTTACAACCGTCGGTCCAAGTTCCCCGAGCGCACCCAGTGGATCAAGATCACCGAGGAGGCTTTCCCGCGGTTGTCGGTGGTCCGGATGGTCCGTAACGACGGCGCAACTTATTTCGGTCCGTTCTCCCGCCGCCAGTCCGCCGAGGATGTGACCCTGGCCGTCTACGACGGCTTCCCGATCCGGCAGTGCACCCCACGCCTAAGCAGCAC
>JBKPAB010000043.1:0-5542 GCA_046726195.1 Actinomycetota bacterium | reverse complement strand
CATCACACCTGGCGCGATGGTCATCACGCGGATCGCCTTATCTGCAAGATCTCTGGCGGCGGTCAGGGTGAGACCGACGACGCCGCCTTTGCTTGCCGCGTACGCCGCCTGCCCGATTTGACCTTCGAACGCTGCCACGCTGGCCGTCATGATCACCAACCCGCGATCGCCGTCGAGCGGCTCGTTGTCGATCATGGTTGCGGCAGCAAGACGCAGCACATTGAAGGTGCCGACCAGGTTGATGTCGATCACGGTACGAAAGGTGTCTAGCGGCAGCACGCCGCGCTTGCCGATCACCCGGCCCGGGGTCGCTACCCCGGCGCAGTTGACTGCGACGCGGAGATTGCCCAGTTGAGTCGCCGCTGCGATGGCCGCGCGCACTTGATCTTCATCGCGGACGTCGGCTGCTGCGAACCGAACTCGATCACTAGGCTCGGCCGCCAGGTCAGATCCCAGCGAACTCGGCAGGTCGAGGATCAACGCGGACGCACCCCGCTCAACCACCGCCCGTACGGTGGCCATGCCAAGCCCGGACGCACCACCCGTGACCAGCACGACATCACTCTCGCCCAGCCTCATCCCACTCCCCTCCTCCGACTTGTCAGCGTCTCAGCTGGGTATAGCCAGCTGGGACGCTGACAGGTCGGATTACCCAGTGGGAGGTTACTTGAGGAGCTGGCGACCGATGACCAGGCGCTGGATCTGGTTGGTGCCTTCGAAGATCTGAGTGACCTTGGCCTCTCGCATATAACGTTCGGCCGGGTAATCCCGCGTATAACCGTAGCCGCCGAGGACCTGGACAGCATCGGTCGTCACCTTCATCGCCACATCCGAGGCGACCAACTTCGCGACCGCCGCATCACGTTTGAACGGCCGACCGGCGTCTCGCTTGCGTGCCGCCATCAAGTACGTCGCCCGGGCGGAGTCCACAGCGGCCGCCATCTCCGCGAGCAGGAAGCCAAGCCCTTGGAACTCCGCGACTGGACGCCCGAACTGCTCACGCTTGGTGGCATAGTCCACCGCCAGGTCCAAGGCCGCCTGGGCCAGTCCGGTCGCGCACGCGGCAATGCCGAGCCTTCCGGAGTCCAACGACGCCAGGGCAATTTTGGCGCCCTGGCCTTCCTCGCCGATGCGCCGGCCATCGCCGACGGGGACGGCGTCGAAGTACAGCGCGGTGGTCGGCGAGCCGTTCAGCCCCATCTTGTGCTCAGGACTGCCGAACGTGAGCCCAGGCGCTTGACCGGGCACGTGGAAACAGCTCACACCACCGCGAGGGTCGTCACCGGTCCTCGCGAAAGTGGTGTAGAAGTCCGCGTACGAGCCGTGAGTGGTCCAGGCCTTGGCGCCATTGAGCTCATAACCATGATCAGCACGCTTGGCACGGGTGGTCATGCCCGAAATATCTGATCCGGCTTGGGCCTCCGACAGCGCGTAAGCGCCCAGCAGTTTGCCGCCGATCATCTCCGGCAGATAGCTGGCGCGCTGCCCCGGGGTGCCGAATGTCGCCATTGCGTAGGACGCCATCACATGCACCGAGACGCCCACCCCGACCGTCATCCACGCTGCCGCGACCTCCTCAAGCGCCTGCAGGTAGACCTCGTACGGCTGACCGGCGCCGCCGTACTCCTCTGGGTACGGCAGACCAAGCAGCCCCACCTCGCCCAACATCACAAAGGCATCGCGCGGAAACCGTCCTGCCGCCTCATCCTCGGCAGCACGCGGCGCCAGTTCGGCCTGAGCGATCTCACGCACCAATGCCACCAGCTCCGCGGCCTCTTCGGTTGGCAACAGGCGATCGACGGCCATTCTCACTCCCTCCTTTTTGGGCTTTGCGGCTCGCGCCTATGTTTGGCCGACGCTCGCAGCATGCGGAGTGATTCACACACAAGCCGGTACTAAAAACAGTACGCTAGTACCACCATGGTAGCCACCTTGCTGGAACGCAGACTCACCCGTCGCCAGACCCATCTGCGTGATGCGCTTGTCGATCTCGTTTTGGAGCAGGGATTCAGCCACCTCACCATGGACGAGTTCGCAGCCCAGCTGAACTGCTCGAAACGTACCCTTTATGCGCTCGCTGCGAGCAAAGAGCAGCTGGCCGTGCTCGCAGTTCGGCATTTCTTCAAGCGCGCAACCGAGCAGGTGGAGGAGGCGATCGCGCACACCCGCGCACCAGCCAAGCGAGTCACCCGCTACCTCGAGGCAGTCGCGGAGGCGCTACGCCCCGCCAGCCGCGCCTTTCGGTACGACATCGCAAACTTCCGTCCGGCTACCGAGATCTACGAGCAGAACACCCTGGCCGCGGCACGGCGGGTACGTGAACTGATCGAAGAAGGGACCCGAGCCGGCGCATTCCGGCGCGTCCACGCTGCCTTCGTAGGTGAGGTGGTCACGGCCACCATGCGCCGCATCACCAGCGGGGAGATCGCCGCCGCAACTGGGCTAACCGATGCCGAGGCCTATTCGGAGCTGGCCCAGCTTGTGGTCGCCGCCATCCGCCGATGATCGCCCCGCTAATCGGCCTGCCAGAAACGCACGTACACGTTCGCTTCAGTCACTCTGCATTCGTTGCAACGTGTGTATCGCGACTGGAACGAACGTGTACGTGCGTTCCTGCGGGCGGGTTGCCGAGGCTCGCCATCACGGCCGCGCGCTCGCCGTCCACATAAAACCGAATATCCTGCCCAAATGGACGACGATCTCCGAGCGCTCGGCGAGGATCTCATCACCACCGCCGCTCGTGTGGTGCGCTGGGTGCCCAAGGAGAACGGCTTCACGATCAGCCTGGCCGCGGCCCGTCTGCTGGCGCGGCTGCAAGATGACGGGCCAACCCGGATCAGCGAGCTCGCTGTGGCCGAGAAGTGCTCGCAGCCGACGATCACCAACCATGTGAAGCGGCTCGAGGCAGCGCATCTGGTCGACCGCACGGCCGACCCACGCGATGCACGAGCGTGGATGATCAAGCTGACCAGGAAGGGCAATCAGCAGCTTTCCGTGATGCGTGCCTCCATCGGTACCAGCCTCGAGCCCTACCTTGCGAGGATGTCCAAACGCGACCTCAAGGCGCTGCGCGACGGCATCGAGGCGATGCGGCGTTTGATGGCAGTGGAGAGGGAGACCCAACACTCGTGACCCAACAGGCCGAACCGGGCGCAACCCCAGACGCGTTCCGGCTCTACGACACCGCCACGCGATCAGTACGCCGGTTCCAGCCGGTTGTACCCGGCCGGGTGTCGATCTACCACTGCGGTCTCACGGTGCAGTCAGGTCCACATCTGGGACACATCCGCAAAGAAGTGGTGTTCGATGTGCTGCGACGCTGGCTCACCTGGTCGGGCTACCAAGTCACGGTGATCGCCAACATCACCGACATCGATGACAAGATCTTGATCAAATCAGCCGAGGCTGGTAGTCCGTGGTTCGCCCACGCTTACCGGTACGAGCGCGAGCTGCACGAAGCGTACGCCGCGCTCGGCTGCCTGCCGCCTACCTACGAGCCACGGGCCACGGGTCACATCCCCGAGATGATCGAAATGATCAAGGTTCTGATAGCACGCGGCCACGCGTATCCGGCGCCAGATTCCTCAGGCGATGTCTACTTTGATGTGAAGTCCTGGCCGGCATACGGCTCGCTGTCCCACCAGAACATCGACGACATGGAACCGGCAGCCGACTCCGATCCGCGCGGAAAGAAGGATCCTCGGGACTTTGCACTCTGGAAGGGCCACAAGGACAGCGAGCCCGAGACAGCGAGCTGGGTGACGCCATGGGGACGCGGCCGTCCGGGGTGGCATCTGGAGTGCTCGGCCATGGCCGCGAAGTACCTCGGTGACGAGTTCGACATCCATGGTGGTGGACTTGATCTTCGTTTTCCCCACCACGAGAACGAGCTGGCTCAGTCGCGGGCCGCAGGTCAGCGCTTTGCCCGGTATTGGATGCACAACGCGCTGGTGACTGCTGCCGGGGAGAAGATGAGCAAGTCGCTGGACAACAGCGCGCTGGTCTCGGAGGTGATCAAGAGATTCCCGGCGCGGGCGGTGCGACTTTACCTGATTCAGCCGCACTATCGCTCGTCGATCGAGTACTCCGACGCGGCGATTGCGGAGTCGGTTGCGGCGCTGGAACGGATCGACAATTTCGTTCGCCGCGCTGCCGATGCCGTCGGCCTGACGGCGGGCCAAGTTCCGCCAGAGTTCGTGGCCGCGATGAATGATGATCTTGGTACGCCTGCTGCGGTCGCGGTGCTGCACAACGCTGTACGGGAAGGCAATTTGGCCCTCGACGCGGGCGAGACCGATCTCGTTGCGAGCCGGTTGGCTGAGGTGATGGGCATGCTGGCAATCTTGGGGCTGGATGCCACCAGTGCTGCCTGGGAGCACCGCGATGATCAACAGCTGGCCGCGGTCGTCGATGGCTTGGTCACCGAACTGCTGAAGCATCGTGAGGCAGCTCGGGAACGCAAGGACTTCGCCGCCGCGGACGCCATTCGTGACTCCCTCACCGCGCTTGGAGTTGAAGTCTCCGATACTCCCCAGGGTCCGCGCTGGAGAGTCCGCTATGCCGGGCAATAGTCAGCGCAGGGGCGCGGTACGCCGTAAGGGCAAAGGCAACACCGCAGGCTCCGGCGGTCGGGTGCGGCGAGGGCTGGAGGGCAAGGGTCCGACTCCCAAGGCGGAGGATCGGCCTGGCCACGTCGCCTACCGCGCCAAGAAAACCGCCCAGCGCAGACCAGCCCGTCCAGTGACGCCCGTGACCGGGCGTGGAGGATCAGGGCCCGAATGGGTGGTGGGTCGTAATGCCGTCTTGGAGGCAATGGAAACTGACATCCCGATCAAAGCGGCCTACCTGGCGGAAGGCGTCGAACGCGATAACCGGCTCCGCGACATTCTCAAGCTAGCGGCGAGCCGTGGCACCGGGCTGCTCGAGGTCACCCGGGCCGAACTTGATCGGCTTACGGGCGGCGCAGTGCACCAGGGTGTCGCCCTGCAACTACCGGCTTTCGAATATGCCCACCCAGACGACGTGCTGGCGGCTGCCCTGGAGTCGGATCGGATGCCGCTCATTGTGGCACTGGACTCGATCACCGACCCGCGCAATCTCGGCGCGATCGTCCGGTCGGCGGCCGCGTTTAGCGCACACGGCGTACTTATCCCAGAACGCCGGTCGGCTGGCATGACCGCCGCCGCTTGGAAGACCTCGGCCGGGGCGGCAGCAAGGATCCCGATCGGGCGTGCCACTAATCTCAACCGCAGCCTGCGCGCGTACGCCAACGCAGGGCTCACCCTGATTGGACTAGACGGCCGCGCCAACATGAGCATCACTGACGTGCCCGGCGTCTCTGGACCGCTCGTGCTCGTCGTCGGCAGCGAAGGTGCTGGTTTATCGCGACTGGTTCGCGAGGCATGCGACCATCTCGCCTCGATCCCGATCAGCACGAGCGTCGAGTCCCTCAACGCCGGGGTGGCGGCCGGAATCGCGCTCTATGAAATCTCGCGACAGCGTGTCGGAGGGCTGGACTAAGGTAGGCGGCGCCCGGCTTTAC
>JBKPAB010000042.1:0-3626 GCA_046726195.1 Actinomycetota bacterium | reverse complement strand
GAAGATTCCGAAACAGGTACGGTGCGTCTGAAGCGTGCGGTGGACAAAGCAGATGAGATGGCCTTGGATACCGCGTCGACGAAGACAACCAGGATCAGGGGATGATTGATGATCGCCGTTTGTCCAGCAGGCCACTCGTCTTTGGCTCAGGACTACTGCGACGTTTGTGGGCTGCCTATTGACTCCACGGCGGCGCCGGCGCCAAGTGCACCACCAGCCACCGGCACGACCCAGCAATCAGGTCGCCAACCCTGCCCCAACTGCGCGACGGACAACCCGATCGATGCCCTGTTCTGCGAAAATTGCGGATTCGACTTCACGACCGGAACGATGCCACGGTCGCTAGTGCCTCCGACTTCGCCAGACGCATCCTCAGCTCGTCAATCGCCGGCCACGACCTCGGTGGTCCCACCCGTTGGTAATGGCGCCCAGCCCACCGAGACATTTAACTGGGTAGCGGAGGTGTGGATCGATCCGGCCTGGTACGAGGCCCAGCAAAGCCCAGATCCCATGCCTTCCCCCGGCCTTCCGGTGGTCGTTCCGTTGCGCACGAAGTCGATCTTGATAGGCCGTCCCTCTCGTAGCCGGAATATCCATCCCCAGATCGATTGCGAGCCAGACTCCGGCGTCAGCCGCCGCCAGACTCAGCTGACGACCGACGGCAGCCGCTGGTGGGCGGAGGACCTGGACTCCGCCAACGGGACGTTTGTCGCCGCTGCCACGGACCCGATCCCCACCAACCCAATCCCCGTCGGTGTGAAGCAGGAGCTCGCCGCCGACGATCGGATTTACGTTGGCGCCTGGACCCGTATCGTGATCCGGCCGGCGACCGAGGACGAGCGGACAACCCTCTTCTAGCGGAGCACGGATTCTGCGGGTACGGCGGCAGTTCGCACGCTTTGCGCGAACAGCGGGCACCTTTTGCTGGGAGTGTGGCACCGTTACTTCAGCGCCCGCGCGGCGCCGTAGTGGCTACAGGAGGAACCGTGGAGATCAAGATCGGCATTCAGCATGTCAATCGGGAGATCGTGCTTGAGAGCAAAGAGTCGGCCGCCGATGTGGAGAAAGAACTGCTGAGCTCGATCGGTGGCGACGGCGTCTTCGCGCTCTCCGACGAGCGAGGCCGCAAGGTGCTAATTCCGGTGGGCAAGATCGCCTACGTCGATCTCGGCGAAGAAAACGCCCGCCACGTCGGCTTCGGTGCTGTGTAAATTCAGTGTTCGCTCGCGCAATCGCGCTGAGATCCCCTGTCTTCCTCCATCTTCGCAGACGATGTAGTTGCGCAGGCGACTTCAACCACGAAGGCGTCTGCTCACTCCGT
Source organism: Actinomycetota bacterium (assembly GCA_046726195.1). GTDB lineage: Bacteria > Actinomycetota > Actinomycetes > Propionibacteriales > Propionibacteriaceae > Microlunatus. The sequence goes on along the minus strand of JBKPAB010000042.1, from coordinate 2,305 downwards.
CGTGCAGACAGGGGACGCGCGATTTCCGACGCTCGCGAACCTGGTGCTAACTCGCCTGCGCAGGATGGGTGAAGATACTCAGGTGGGTCGTTTGTGATCACAAGCGTCCAAACTGCCTCATCTCAGCTCAGATTTAGGTCGTTTGTGATCACAAGCGTCCAAACTGCCTCATCTCAGCTCAGATTTAGGCCGTTTGCGATCACTAGCGACGAAACGCAACCTCGCGAACTCGCGGTGGCTCGTAATTCATGCTTGGAGGCCGAGTTCGGCCATGCGGCGAGCGTGGTTCTCCACGAGTCGTGAGAACATTCGGCTCATCGCGGCCAGGTCCAGGCCTGGACGGTCAACTGTTCCAGTCAGCAGATGCGTGAGCGCGTCCCGATTCGCGGCCACGCGCTGAGCCTGGCTCAACGCCTCCCCAACAAGGCGGCGGCCCCACAGCGCCAGTCGGCCAGCCACGCGCGGATCAGCCGCAATGCCAGCCCGCACTCTCTCGACCACGAAATCCGCATGACCCTCGTCGGCTAGCACTCGGTGGACTAGCGCACGAGTATCCGGATCGACAAACGCCGCAACCTCTCGATAAAAGTCAGCGGCGAAGCCGTTGCCGACATAAGCCAACACCAGGCCCTCGAGCCAATCCTTCGGCCGCGTACGCGCGTGGAACTCATCGAACGCAGCACGGAACGGTTTCATCGCGGCCATGACGTCCATGTCAAGCTCGCCAAGCCGGACGCGTACCGCGTCGAAATGTGTCATCTGCAGCGCTGCCAGTGATGCGACGTAAACCTTCTCGGCAAGGGTGGGTGCCCGGCGCGCGTCTTCCGCCAGCCGGTCAAACGCGGCCAAAGCTCCATAAGCCAGGATGCCAAGTAGGTCGACCGCACCTTCCCGATACTCCGGCTCGGATACCCAGGGCTCAACGGCGGCACGAGGGGCCACGTTAGATTGCTGCGACGCGTCGCTCATGGCCGCAGGATAGTGCTGATGAGGAGGTGGACTGATGCGGCCGAGTCCGACGAGTTTGGATCGCGTGAGGAGTCTGTAGCGGTTATGAGCAACTTCGAGACCACGCCGGAAATCATCGAACGGCCGCCACAACCGTACGTCGGAGCACGTCAGTCCGTCCCCATGTCCTCTCTCAGCAGCGTTGCCGACCGCATCCCGGAGCTGATGGCTTGGCTGGCCCAACACGGCCAGACGCCGGCCGGGCCTCCGTTCTTTCGCTACCTGACCATTGACATGGAGCGCGAACTCGAAGTCGAGGTCGGAGTGCCGGTAGCGACGCCGCTCAACATCGGCCAAGGCGACGGTGCCGTAACGGTTGGTACGTTGCCCGGCGGCCGTTTCGTCCGTGCGTTCCACGTCGGCCATCCTGATGGGCTATACGATGCCACGGCGGAACTTCTGCAATGGGCGAAGACGCGAGGCTTGCGGTGGGACGCTCACGACAGCGCCGCCGGCGAGGCCTGGGGATGCCGACTCGAGATCTACCACACCGATCCCGATGAGCAACCAGACATGAACGCCTGGCGAACCGAACTCGCCTTCCGACTCGCCTGAGGGACCCGTCTCCGCCTTTCCGCGACAGGTACGCGGGTCAGTAGACTTCCTCGGGTTGACATAGCGACCACGCCCACGCCGGCTCTGACACTGCGCAGCGAGAGCCGCGCGAGGCACAACACCCCTATTGAGGCGGAACTCTGAGTTCGGAAACTACTCAAGCGGCGGCCAGGTCGGAGCCGAGTCCTAGGACCGAAGCTGCGCCGCCGACCTTTGCTCATCTCGGCGTCTTGGAACCCATAGTGCAGGCCCTCGACGCGGTTGGCATCATCACGCCGTTCCCCATTCAGGCCTTAGCAATTCCGACTGCGCTGACCGGAACCGACATGATCGGTCAAGCCCGCACCGGAACCGGGAAGACCTTGGCGTTTGGCATTCCTTTGCTGCAACGCGTCGTGGTGCCGGGTGAACGCGATTACGCGCAGCTCGCGAAGCCAGGCGCTCCGCAAGGGCTAGTAGTAACCCCCACCCGCGAGCTGGCGAGCCAGGTCGCATCTGATCTCGCAGCCGCATCGACTCGTCGACATGCCCGAGTGCTCACTGTTTATGGCGGTGTCGGCTACCAAGATCAGCTCAGCACGCTGCGTCAGGGTGTGGAGGTCGTTGTCGGAACGCCCGGGCGGCTTCTTGATCTTGTGGAGCGGACCACTCTTGATCTTGGTCATATCAAGGTGCTGGTGCTCGACGAGGCGGACAAGATGTTGGATCTGGGGTTCCTGCCAGACGTTGAGCGTATCTTGGC
>JBKPAB010000041.1:0-22034 GCA_046726195.1 Actinomycetota bacterium | reverse complement strand
CTGTAAAGAGCAAAGTGACCGTGCCGCTGGGAAGCTTCCGCACGCTCACATGATCGCGCTGGGCCGGGGCATCTCCAAGGACCCGGCCGGCACCTCCGGGTCCAGCCGTGGTCAATTTCTGCTCAACGAGCAACGGAGAGGCGCAACGCTCGCAGGCTTTCGCACGAGACCTGACGAGCTAAGCGAGTCGCGAAGGACGGCAAGAAGGGGCGAACGCTCTCGTCGAGATCGCATCTAAGAGGTCACCGGTCGGGAAGAAATTTTGAGATACGTCATTGAACGGGCGGTGTGCTTCTGCGGCTCTGCAGACATCAGGGACGATGCGAGCCGAGCCTGCTACAACGTGCCAGAGGCGCGACAGGATCATCAAGATTAAACTCTCAGTCGCAGTCCGAGCGTGTCGAACAAGCACACCAAGACTGTCAGAGGGTGTCTGTGGCCGCTGCCTTGGAGGCTGCCGCAGCCGCATGGCGATCGGCCCGGCTCTCGTCTTGCTCCCATTCGCGGTGGTGGAATGGTGTTCGTTCGCCCGGACGCGGCGCCGCTTCACGATTGGGTCGCCTTCTTCCGCGTACCGACTGCCGAGTGACTAACTGAGTGACTACGGGGTCGACGTCCCGTACATTCACGCACATATCCACGGACTGAGTTCACGCTCAGTTTTCGACCTCGACGACTCACCGACCGTGCTTCGGGACGAAGAGGTCGCAGGTTCAAATCCTGTCACCCCGACCAGCAAATTGCGCGGGTCGCGGGGTACTGTCCGGCAAGAACAGGGTCACGGCTTAGATAGGGCGAGGACACCGAATCGCGGCACCCCTAGCCCCGGCAATCGGTTTTTCAACGAGCCCGAACGAAGTACCTGTTACAATTCCAGCGATGACATTAGCTTTTCTTGGAGCAGTGCTAGCCTGGCCTTATTGACAATTATGCCGGGGCCCGACGTTGCCATAGTTACGCGCGTCGTACTCGCCCATGGAAAGGCCGCTGCATTTAGAACTGCACTGGGGATTTGCGACTGGCCTCCTTTTCTGGGGCTTCCTCACCGTCATAGGATTATCTGCTTTGCTCGCCGCATCAACCAGAGCCTACATGGTGGTCAAATTCGCTGGCGCGGCATACTTGATCTGGCTGGGCCTAAAGACGATCTGGCACAACCGGCAACATACTGTGAACGACCCTGCCGTAATGAAGCGGCAGCGAGCACACCGGCCCTGGCTAACTGGCTTTATCAACAATTTGTTCAATCCCAAGATAGCCGTGTTCTACACGAGCCTGCTGCCGCAACTTGTGCCTAGCGGGGCACCGCATGCCGTGACACTATTCGCTCTGGTAATCGCGCATGCAGTGCTAACTGTCTCCTGGCTAACTGCATATACTTACGCGATAAATCGATCGGCCAGATTCCTCCAACGACCCCGCGTGCGCACGGCACTGGACCGACTTACCGGCCTCGTCCTCATCGGCTTTGGGATTCGAGTGGCCACAATCGAACACCACTAATGCCTTGTCGCGCTATTTGACTGCACTTCGCGTTAGTTCCCCACACTTCGCGTCAAATGCAACTAGCGCGAAGTCTGGGTAAGTGACGCGAAGTGCGCGAACCGATGCACGTGGTCACCTCGCTGCAAGATCACCTTGGTGCCAGTGGTAAATTGCTTGCTCGGCCAGCCTGGCGGCTCGACGACGACGCGGCTTCGACCGCGCTCAGGTGATCGGGAGCATCATGCCGCTGCTGTCGGTAGGCGGTCGATCACTCCATTCATCCTCCAGAGCAGTTGGAGAAGAAAGGATCAAGAAAGAAGGCACGGTCGTGATCACCCTCGACGACCTCGAATATTCCTATCCCGACGATGGAGATCACTGCTACCAATGCGGGCGCAGGTGGGATAGCCATTCACCTTGGGAGTTTTTCTATCTCGACAACAACCTGTTGTGCGAGGACTGCGCACCAGAGTATCGACGAGCGAGATCAAGAAGAGAGACGAAGCAAGAATGATGGCGCCGAGGGAACATGTTCATCCACAATGCTGCGAAAGAACTTAGGAATCTCTTGGCACAATACCCGCAGGATTTGATCCCATAGCCATCCGGGTTATTAGATGGATACAGGAAAAGGATGGAAACTGCCGCCCCGGCAAACGCAGCAGCTGGGCCGGGAGAACAGTATTCCCTTGGCAGAATCCTGGGCATCTGGGCTCTGGCTGCCGTCCCGATGGGTATCCTGAGTTGAATCATATTACCGGTGGTAACACCTGATTCCAATTCGGATCCGCTGGGGCGGGCGTCACCCGATTCGTGCTGCTCTTGATCGGTTTGATCTGGTTGTTCGTTCTTTCCGTGATCATCGTCCGCCAGGAAGAGGGAGATCTCCGCTGGCGACGGTCAAGCGCAGGTTGCGGCTCAACACGCCGCGCGATCCGAAAACCGGTGAAACTCGCCCCTAGTTATGGCTGTGGGTGATCCCGTTTCTGATCGGGATTATCGTGTGGGAACTTGCCCTGACATCCTACGTCGATCGCGTGTGGGTCTCCCTCTTCGGTTTTGTGGTTTTTGGCTTCTATCACCTTCACCAGCCTTGGGCATCCCAGGCTCTGTCATTAGTGGTGTCTTCCTGTACGCATTTCCAAGCAGGCGCTTCCGCAGCACCTGGATGGGCGTCATCGTCCACTCTGCTCAAAGTGTGTACTTTGCTTTCCTGATCCTTGGAGTCGTATTGGGGTCTGGCATAGGTGTGTCCGTGGGCTCCTATCATCTGGTGATGGTGTCGGCTCCGGTTCTCGCCACCAAGCTGTTCGCGCCTGCTCGGCGCCCGCAGCTCGTCGCGCGACCCAGGGTCGCCGAGCGGCTCGACAGCACCCTCGATGCAGGCCATCGGCTGACTCTGGTGTCCGCACCGGCCGGCTTCGGCAAGACCACCCTGCTCAGTGACTGGCTCACCGACCTTGATCGGCGACAGGGACACACGCGGGTCGGGTGGCTCTCCCTCGATGACGGCGACAACGATCTGACCCGTTTCGTGGCACACCTGGTAGCCGCCCTGCAGCGCGCCGAACTCGATGTCGACGCGGCGGTCCTCGAGTCGTTGTCCAGCGCTCCGGTGGGCGCCGCGCTGACCCCGCTCGTGAATGACCTCGCGCGCGCCGGTGAACAAGAGCCGGGGAAGCAGTGGATCGTGGTGCTCGACGACTACCACGCGATCGGAGCGTCCGAGGTCCACGAGCTAATGACCTTCCTGCTCGACCACCTTCCAGATCATCTGCACCTGGTCATATCAACCCGCTCCGATCCGCCGTTGCCGCTGGCCCGGTTGCGCAGTCGCGGGCAGCTCAGTGAGATGCGCGCTGCCGAACTCCGCTTCACCGCAGCCGAGGCAGGGGAGTTTCTCAACCGGGTGATGGGACTGGAGCTCACAGCCGCCGACGTGGACGCGCTGGAGGACCGTACGGAGGGCTGGATCGCCGGTCTGCAGCTCGCAGCACTCTCTTTGCGTGGCATCGCCGACCGGGACGAGGTCGCTGACTTCATTTCGGCATTCACCGGCAGCAACCGGTTCGTCATCGACTACTTGGCCGACGAGGTTCTAGCCCGGCAATCACCGCAGGTTCGTGACTTCTTGCTCCGCACCGCCATTCTCGACCGCCTCCACGGCCCGCTGTGCGACGCCGTCACCGGCGGCACCGACGGCACCCGGATGCTAGAGGACCTCGAGAGGGGAAACCTCTTCGTCGTGCCGCTCGACACCGAGCGCTCCTGGTACCGCTATCACCACCTGTTCGCCGACGTACTCCACGCACGTCTGCTCGCCGAGTATCCCGACGAGGTGCCCGATCTGCACCAGCGCGCCAGCGCCTGGTTCGCCGAGCGCGGCTTGGTCGAAGACGCTGTCCGGCACGCGCTCGCCGCCGAGGACTTCGATCGTGCCGGCTACCTGATGGAGGAGGCGCTATCGGAGCTGAGCCGCACCCGGCAGGATGGCCTGCTCCACATGTGGATGCGCTCCTTGCCGGAGCCGGTGGTGCGCCGCAGCCCGGTCCTCAGCATGATTTCCAGCTGGTCGATGCTGGTGGCAGGCAACCTCGACGCTGCCGAATCGCGGCTCGACGACGTCGAAGCGGCGCTGGCCGCCGGCGCCCAGGATCCGGATCTTGCGGCAAGGTGGGCGAAGACCGACGATCTGCGGACGGCGCCGGCGACCGTCTCGGTCTACCGTGCGGCCCTGGCGCAAGCCCGCGGCGATGTCGCCGGCACCGTACGCCATGCCCGGCAGGTCCTGGATCTGGCCCGGCCAGACGACCACTACCTGCGCGGCGCCGGCGGCGGATACCTCGGGCTGGCCGCCTGGGCAGGCGGGAATGTCGAGGAGGCACGGTCCACGTTCTCCGAGGCGGTCCACAGTCTGCACGCCGCAGGACGCTACGTCGATGAGCTGGACACCACGATCGTGCTCGCGGACATGTGGGTCGCGTCCGGCCGGCCGAGCCGGGCGCGCCGGCTGTACGAGCAGGCCCTGCAGACCGCCACCGCGAACGGTGCGCCCTACCCCCGGGCTACAGCCGACCTGCACGTCGGACTGGCCGAGCTCGACTGTGAGCTTGACGACCTTCCGAGCGCAGAGGCGCACCTGGAGTCGGCACGAGTTCTCGGTGAACGGGCCTCCATCACCGAGAACCGTCACCGCTGGTACGTCGCGATGGCACAGGTCCACGTCGCTCAAGGCGAGTACGACGCCGCGCTGCGCCTGCTCGACCAGGCCGAGGCGCTGTACCGGCACGGCTTCTACCCCGACGTACGCCCCATCGCCGCGATGAAGGCCCGGGTTCAGATCGCGGCCGGGGACCTGCCGTCGGCGAGCGGGTGGGCCGAGGACCGAGCGCTCAGCCTCGATGATGAACCCGACTACCTGCGCGAGTATGAGCTCCTGACTCTGGCCCGGCTGCTGCTCGCCCAGCACCGGGCCGATCAACACATCGACGGCGCAGCACCTGCCTCGCCCGCCGCAGCGGTGCTTGGACTGCTCGACCGCCTGCATGCCGCGGCGGCCGAAACTCGACGGGACGGCAGCGTGGTAGAGATCCAGGTGCTGCGAGCCCTGGCCCACCAGGCCCGCGGTGACCTTCCGCAAGCGCTCGCCGCACTCGGCGGAAGTTTTGCCGCCACGCCAGAGCCAGACAGCTACGTCCGGCTGTACCTGGCCGAGGGCGCCCCGATGCGGGCCCTGCTGCAGCACGCTGCCGGTGCCCCCGACCCCGTTGTGCAGGCGCACGCTCGCCGACTCCTCAAGCGCGCGACGACCCCAGTCGAGGCGCCGGCCGAGGCACCGCAATCTCCAGGCGGCCCGTTGAGCCAGCGCGAACTGCAGGTGCTGCGGCTTCTGGACAGCGAGCTCACCGGACCCGAGATCGCCCGCCGGCTCTACGTCACGGTCAACACGCTGCGCACCCACACCAAGCGCATCTTCACCAAGCTCGGCGTGACCACCCGTGCAGCGGCGGTGCGCCGCGCCCACGAACGAGGGCTCCTCTAGTCGCAGCAAGGGGGACGAACCCCTTGAATCCCCGCCGATGGTCCCCGTTGGTGTCACATCGTCATTCACATCATGTGGTGACGCGCCGTCACCATGTCGCTTCCTAAGTTTGCAGGCATCCCGCGGCGACCGCCACGGATCACCCCAACAGGGAGCAACACATGACCATCACACCCACTAAGCTCTTCCGGGCGGCAGGCGTGGCCGCCATTGCAGCCGGACTGATCTTCATCGGCGTCCAGATCAACCACCCCCACTCCGACGTGACCTCTGTCACGACCACCGAGTGGGTCGTGCGCAACTCACTGAAGGTGCTGATGGCCGCCTTGGCGTTGGTCGGCATCACCGGCATGTACCTGCGCCAGGTGAGGCAGATCGGGGTGCTGGGTCTGATCGGGTACCTCGTCTTCGGCGCCGGCTACCTGATCATCACCAGCACCGCCTTGATCTCCGGCTATGTCCTCCCGTCGCTCGCTGATACAGACCCCGGCTACGTCAACGACGTTCTCGCCGCGGCGACCAACGGCACGGTCAAGGGCGACATCGGCCTGCTGCACACCGTCATCAAGGTCCAGGGCTTCGACTGGCTGGCCGGTGGCCTCGTCTTCGGCATCGCGCTGTTCCGGGCCCGCGTACTCGCTCGCTGGGCGGCCGTGCTCCTCGCCGTCGGCAGCGTGGTCACCGTTCTGCTCGCCGTGATGCCGGACGCCTTCTACCGGTTCCTGGCCTTCCCGAACAGCATCGCCATGATCGGACTCGGCTACTCGCTGTGGCGCATCGCGCGTACCGACACCACGACGCTGCCGGCGCCGGTCGACGGGCCGCGCCAGGTCATTACGGCTGGTGCCGAATGACCCAGCAGACCGTCGCGCACACCCGACCGGCGCAGCGCCGGCCGGGTGTTCGGGGCGGCTCGAGCTGGCCGGTTCCCTTGGCTCTGGTTCTTGCGTCGCAATGAACCGTCGCGAGCCGTACACGCCTCTCGACTACGAACTCCGGATCGAGGGGCACCTCGACGATTACTGGTCAGCCTGGTTCGGCGGAATGACCCTCAACCGGGAGGACGACGGCACTACCACCTTGCGTGGCGCAGTGACTGATCAGGCCGAGCTGTACGGCCTGCTCGCCAAAGTTCGGGACCTCGGCGCCACCTTGATCTCGGTCAATACCGTCGACGCTCCAGATCGCAACTGACAGATGGCACAGGCTGCCGTCGTGTCGCCTCAGTCAGGAACTTCGGGAGTTACGGTCCGTACGCTGCCGTGTTTCAGCCAGCCGAGCCAGCACAGGCCGGTAATCATCGCAACCGTGCTGGCCATGAGCACTCCCGCGATGGCATAGACGCCGATCTCTGAGAAGACCGGTGTTTCGGGCTTGACCAGAGCGGGTGGGACGAATGTCCAACTGAGTCCGAGCATCCAAGCGAGAGCGTTGAATCTGACCCATCGCCCGGCAGTTGGAAGTGCCGTCCGAAGGAGCATGAATTGTGCCGTGGGGATGGAAGTCAAGAGCACCAGCACGAGTACTACGGCTAACACCCACGCCGTCCCAGACGACCAAGACAGTTTCTGCAGGGAACTTGGAATCAGCCCGATCGACCACGCGACCATAGCGGCCACGCTCGTGGCTACGGGCCAGAGGCGAAGAATCGCGGCGGGAAGTTGCAGTCGCGTCATGGTCATCGACTGGGCCTTGCCTAGCAAGGCTCCTTCAACCGCGCCGACACCGAGCAAGATCGCAAACTCGGGCGTGTGCGAAAGGTCCTGAGTAGCGGCGATTGCTGCAGCCACCGTGAAGCCGGCAGCCTCACCAGCCACGGTGCAGCCAACCCAGCGTCGGAGAAACGCTTCGGTTCCTGGCGGGTAGGGTGCGCGGGCGCGATTTCCCGGGCGCCCTGTGGTGAGTGGTGGCGCCACCTCCCCTGGCCTCATCGGTGCACCACCAGTCGAAAGTATCAAAGCCGTTCCAGGCCTTTCCAGACGCCCAAAACACGAAGCGACGGCTAGCACGAAGTTCTGCCTGATCCGTGCCAAGCGATGTACGCAGGTGTGACTTAAGCCTTGCCGTGGTATGGGCTACCGACCCCTTCTGGGCAGCACCTCCCTTGCAGGAAGTTTGGTGCAGGAGGTCAGTGCCATGTTCACGATTCGCAACTTGGGCGGGGTGGCGTTGTTTCTCTTCGGAACGACGTACCTGTGGTTGACGCCAATGTTCGCCAGCCGGGGGATTTCCACGAAAGGTCTCTGGTGGTCGGTGACACAGGTCCTCACGTACTCATCCACGCTGTCGGCGCCATCGGTGTACTCGTATTGCTCACCGTGCCAGCACTTGCAAGCTGGGTTGACGGCCACGTAATGGCAGGCAAATGAGTAATCGTGGCGTGGTCTCAGCCGACGCCGAGTCGTTCGAGACACGCCCATTCCTGAAGGTCCGAAAGGCCTACCTGCATGTACTTGAAGCAGGTCGGCGTAAGAACATCATCCATGGCCTGGTGGAGATCGACGTCACCGAAGCACGGCGGCGCCTGAGGCAGATCGAGGCGACCGGGCAGCATCTTTCATTTACCGCTTTCCTGATGCATGCCGTCGCGCGCGCCGTGGAGGAAGATCGAATTCTGCATGCCTATCGCAGGCGTAACCAGTTGATCTTGTTCGACGACGTCGACGCCAACACTCAGATTGAAGTCGAGGTTGAGGGTCAAAGGATCGTGAAGTCCATGATCGTCAGAGCGGCCAACCGCAAGAGCGTGGCGCAGATATCCGAAGAAATAACCCGCGGACGCAGCACAGATCCGGCCGCCGATCCCGATGCCGAGCGCCGCTACCGAGGCACCCTGGCCTTCCTTCGCATCCCTCGTCCGTTACGCTCCCTGGCCTGGCGAGCGGTGATGTCGCAACCGCGATGGTTCAAGCGTTTCGGCGGCACTGTGGGAATGAGCTCAATCGGCATGTTCGGTCCCGGCGGCGGCTGGGGCATCCCGATCGCGCCTCCCACCCTGATGATCACGATAGGAGGCATTACCACCAAACCTCGCTATGTGAACGGACAGCTGGAGCCGCGTGAGCTCCTCGATCTCACGATCTCTGTTGATCATGACATCATCGATGGCGCACCAGCCGCTCGCTTCGCCGGCCGAATCGCGAAGCTAGTCGAACAGACGAACGGTCTTTCCGACTGATTCACTATAAACGTGAACGTCGCATTGGGGTTGCTGGTCGTAATCGGGGTCGCGGCGATCACTGTTACAGCGATGCTGCTGGTGCGCCGACGGGCTCCGGAAGGAAGCTACTTCACCGACGGCGACCGGGCCTCGGGCGTTTTTGGGGTCCTGGCCACGGGATTCTCTGTCCTCTTGGGGTTCATCATCTTTCTCGCGTTCCAGTCCTACGACGCTGCCCGACTAGGCGCCGAGGCCGAGGCAACCATCGTGGCGCAGCAGCTCCAGACGGCCCAGTTCCTGCCCCCGGACGTGGGTCAAGAGCTCACAGGTGAACTGCTGTGTTACGCGCGATCAGTCGTCGGCACCGAGTGGGATGCCCTCGACGCCGGGACGCTCGGCGACGCGATCAATCCCTGGGGTGCCGAGATGTTTCGTACGATCGCCAGAGTCGACCCGAAGACCGCTACCCAGCAGTCGGCGTACGACCGCTGGATGGACCAAACGGTCGATCGGGAGCAAGCACGCGTGGCGCGGGTGCACACGGCGGAGGGGATCATTCCTGTGCCGCTGTGGCTGTGTCTCTTCGTGATCTGCGGCGTGATCTTCGGGTACATGCTCTTCTTCGCCGACCGAGGTGAGCGTGCGGTGACCCAATCCATGCTCATGGGGAGCGTGACGGTGATCATCACGCTGTTGATGCTCCTGGTGATCTTCTTCAACCATCCGTACGGCGGCGGGGTTGGCAGGCTGCAGCCGGCGGCGATGGAGCGGACCCTTCGCCTCATCGACGCCCAGCTCGAGGTTGTGGGGTTGAACGCAAAACCTCCCTGTGACGAACGTGGCGTCGCACGCTGATCCCTCAGTCGCAATGATGTGTGTATTGAAGTTCATGCAAAAGGAGTAGCACAAGCATGCAGATCCCCAAGCCGACTGAAGCGGACAAGGGCCGATTCCGGGCACTTGTTCCAGCAATTCCGGACGTCAACATCAAGCCGATGTTCGGCAATCTAGGCGCGTTCGTGAACGGCAACATGTTCATGGGGCTTTTCGGCTCCGACATTGGCCTAAAGCTGAGCCCCGTCGATGAAGAGCGCCTGCGCCAGGCAGGAGGCGGCTCGTTCGGACCGGCTGAGCGGCCGATGGGCGGATACGTCAGCTTGCCCGAAACAATGAGCGCTGCGGAGATGCAGCGCTGGATCAGTTCGGCTCTCTCTTACGTCGCCGGCCTGCCGCCGAAGAAACCCGCTGCGCGTAAGGCTAAATGACCCGCGACCAAGATCGTCAAACGGCGGCCGCAGGGCCAGGCCATGATCACGCAAGGCGGACGGTTTGCTGTAACGTCACGGTATCGACGGTTGCCGATCGGGACACTCCCACTTGACACCGCACACCGTTGGCATCCATGATCAAAGTGGTTTTGCACGACGTTTGATCGACGCAAAGCATGGCAACAATTGTTTTGCCCGACGTTTAATAGGGCAAAGCGGTGGTTAACAGTGTTTTGCACGGTATTGATCGAGGCAAAGCATGGCTGACGACGCTACAGACACAGCATTCGGATTTATCGTCTTCATACTCTTCCTCGCCCTTTTGGGATACGCGGCGAGCGGAGTCTCGTCGTCCACAGCCGGCACCACAACGACCGGATGGCCAACGACGACGACAACTACACCGCCTACAACGTCGAGAACCGAAACCAACATCCCAGGCGGCACACTGGAGAGCTGCAAGGGCACGGTGGTCGCAAACAAGACAGCGCGCAGCAGCAATGGCAATGTCAACCTGAAGGTCTACTTCGCCGAGGACAACGACCGGAACTGCGCCGTTGCCACCCGATTTGGATGGCCTCCCAGGACGCAAGGCCGGCTGAGCGTCAGGCTGAAATTTAGCGATTACGGAGGCACCAATTGGCCGGAGTACGCCGTGGCTTGGAGCCAGCCGCACACAACCCAACTCGGCGGTGTCTACCTGGACGACACCTACAATCGCTGCGTCGACGCCTCTGCCACCTTCACGCCGTTCACCGGCATGGACAAAGTCACAGTGAGCTTGGGCCCGATTGGCTGCAACTGAATTGTCAGGGTCTCAGCGGCCGGTCCCGGCGTAGACAACAGCCTCTTCAGCGGTATCCAGGCCCAGCGCGGTGTGTGCTGCGATTACAGCTCGATCAACATCGTCTTGATCAACGATCACTGAGATCCTGATCTCGGAGGTGGAGATCATCTCGATGTTCACGCCTACGTCCGCGAGCGCCGAGAAGAACTTCGCGCTGACACCAGGATGCGATCGCATGCCGACCCCGATCACCGAGACCTTCCCGATCTGATCGTCGTAGAGGACGTCTTCAAAACCCACTTCGTCTCTCAGTCCGTCGAGCTTTTCCATCGCGGTAGGCCCATCCGTCTTGGGCAGAGTGAATGAGATATCGGTACGCCCGGTCTGCACCGCAGACACGTTCTGCACGATCATATCGATGTTGATCTCTGCGTCGGCCACGGCCGTGAAGATGCGAGCCGCTTCGCCAACCCGGTCCGGAACACCGACGATGGTGATCTTGGCCTCGCTGCGATCATGGACGACGCCGGAAATGATCGCCTGCTCCATAGGGTCTCCTTCCTTCGGCTCGCGCACCCACGTACCGTCCTTCTCCGAGAACGAAGAGCGTACGTGCACCCGCACGTTCTCCCGGCGCGCGTATTCAACGCAGCGCAGATGCAGGATCTTGGCGCCACAAGCCGCCATCTCCATCATTTCCTCATAGCTGATCTCGGGGATGCGACGAGCGCTCGGCACGATTCGCGGATCAGCAGTAAAGACCCCATCGACGTCTGTATAGATTTCGCAGTGATCGGCGCCTAGTGAGGCCGCTAGGGCCACAGCAGTTGTGTCGGAGGCGCCTCGTCCCAGTGTGGTCACGTCTTTGGTGTCCTGTGCCACCCCCTGGAATCCGGCCACGATGACGATGTCGTTGCGGTCAAGCGCCGAGGTGATTCGGCCGGGGGTGATGTCGATAATCCGCGCGTTTCCATGGGTGCCCGTGGTGATGATCCCGGCCTGCGAGCCGGTCAGAGAGCGCGCATGCATGCCCTGGTCATGGATCGCCATGGCGAGCAGCGCCGCACTCATCCGCTCTCCGGCGGTCAGCAGCATGTCGAGCTCGCGAGGGGGCGGAAGGGGCGAAACCTCATGCGCCAAGCCCATCAATTCGTCGGTGGTGTCACCCATCGCGGAGATCACCACGACCACATCGTGGCCCTCCCGTTTGGTTGCCACAATCCGCTTAGCGACCCGCTTGATGTTGTCAGCGTCGGCCACCGATGAGCCCCCGTACTTCTGCACTACGCGGCCCATAGCGGCTCCTGTCCCACGCCAGGATTCTAGTGGTTTGGCTCCTGCGACCGATCTTTGTCCAGACGTAGTGCCTGAGGGTCGTAGTACTGGCTCGCGGGCGTGGGGATACTGGGTGTTGTGACTGAGCCGTCCACACCCGAGCCCGATCCCGCCGAAGAGGCGCCTCAACACGAGCCCGGAAATCCGGCAAAGCGACCGGTGGAACCTCGAATCGGCGATGCCGACCGTGACAGGGCGGTTGGTTTTCTGCAGGAACACATGGCGCAAGGCCGGATCGAAGCGTCGGAGTTCGACGATCGGATGAGTCGGGCACTTAAGGCCAAGACCGCCTCGGAGCTCGCCGCGCTGTTCGAAGATTTGCCGGAGCCTCGGCCAGCATCGGCAGCCCACACCACCGCCTACCAGGCGCCACCTTGGCAGCAGGCGGCACAACGCACGTTCGAAATCCCACCCTGGCAGCGCACTCCCGCCGCCAGCCCAGAGATAGCACACCGTGCCCATCCGGCGGTACCGGAACGCAGCAAGGCTGACACCGCGCTGGCTGTCGCGGCCGCCGCCTCCTGGCCTGCGGTCATCTTGTTTTGCTTTGCCACCAGCTGGAGCTACTGGTGGCTGATCTTCATCCCGATCTTCATCTCCTCGATCGCCGGCAGTCTGAAGCAACGGCGCAGCCGCAACGGATGAGCGATTCACAGACCGTCCGGTGGGGAATCATCGGACCGGGTCGCATCGCGTCTCGGGTGATCAAGGACTTTCCGTACGTCGCGGGTGCGGAGGCGGTGGCGGTCGCCAGCCGCTCCACCGAGCGAGCGCAGGGCTTCGCCTCTGAGCACGGCTTGCGACGTGCGTACGGGTCATATCACGAGATCATGAATGACGAGGACGTCGATGTGGTCTACATCGCCACACCACATCCGCAGCATCACGCGATCGCTCTCGCGGCGATATCAGCTGGCAAGGCGGCGCTGGTTGAGAAGACATTCACCGCGACCGTGGCCGGTGCCGAGGAGATCATTGCGGCCGCTCGGCAACGCCAGGTTTTCGTCATGGAAGCAATGTGGACTCGCTTCCAGCCTGCAATCGTGGCGGCTCGGGCACTGATCGCCGAAGGGGCGATCGGCGAGGTTCGGCAGCTACAAGCTGATCTTGGTGTGGACCGGCCCTACAACCCTGCCGACCGGCTCTTCGACCCGGCACAGGGCGGTGGCGCGATGCTCGACCTGGGCGTCTATGTGGTGTCCTTCGCTCAGTATTTTCTCGGCACACCGGATCGGATCGAGGTGAGCGGATCGCTGGCTCCGACCGGTGTCGATGCCGAAGCCGGCTTGCTGCTCGGCTACGACGACGGCAGGGTCGCGACGCTGCTGATATCGCTGAGGCATCACACGCCGGGGGCAGCGCGAATCCAGGGCACGAACGGCTGGATTGAGGTACCGCCGAGGTTCCACCACCCGCACCGGATCGTGCTGCATCGGCGGGCCCGGGAACCGGAGACGATCAGCCGGCCGCCGCTGGGAACTGGTTACTCACATGAGCTCATCGAGGTCACAGAGTGCGTACGCGCCGGCCGCACCGAGAGCGTGATCATGCCGCTGCGGGACACGCTCGCCGTACAGAAGATCTTGAACGAGGCATGCGAGAAACTCGGCGTCTTCCACTCCGAAGACAGCCTCGTCGCGGTCTGATTCACACTCTTGTCGTTGTCGGAAACCTACGTTCACGTAGCTTCCTTACGGTCTGCGCAGGTTGCAACCTGTGCAGACCGTCGGCAACCTACGTGAACGTAGGTTGCCGACCGAGAGCCGAGGAGGTTCAAGCGTCGACGTAGCGGCGACCCTCGAACGCCCGACCGAGAGTTACCTCGTCGGCATACTCAAGATCACCACCAACCGGCAATCCGCTCGCGAGTCGACTCACGCGTACGCCCATGGGCAATAGCAAACGACTCAAGTACGTCGCTGTCGCCTCCCCTTCCAGATTCGGATCCGTCGCCAAGATCACCTCGGTCACTGTGCCATCGGCTAGCCGCAGGCAGAGTTCGCGGATCTTGAGATCGGCCGGCCCGATCCCCTCGATCGGGCTGATCGCGCCGCCTAGCACGTGGTAACGGCCCCGAAACTCACGGGTACGTTCCACCGCGACCACATCCTTCGGCTCCTCAACCACGCAAATCGTGGTTTCGTCGCGGCGTGGATCGCGGCAGATCCGGCACTGGGTGTCCTCGGAGACGTTGAAGCATGTCTCGCAGAACTTGACTGTCTCCTTGACCTTCTTGAGTATCGCCGCGAGCCGCATCACGTCATCCGGATCGGCGGCCAGGATGTGGAAGGCCAGCCGCTGGGCACTCTTCGGCCCGATCCCGGGCAATCGCCCGAGCTCGTCGATCAAATCCTGGACCGGCCCCTCGTACATGGCTTGAACCCGTCAGAAGGGCAGTCCGCCGCCCATGCCGAGCCCGCCGGCCAGCGGGCCAAGCTTGCTTGCGGCGATCGCCTGAGCCTTGTTGGTTGCGTCACGTATCGCGGCCACGATCAGGTCGGCCAGCGTCTCGGTGTCACTCGGATCAACCGCCTCGGGCTTGATCACCAGCCCCAAGAGCTCGCTGGTGCCGGTAACCGTCGCGGTCACCAGGCCACCGCCCGCTGAGCCCTCGACCTCCATCTCGGCCAGCTCCTGTTGCGCGTTGAGCAGTTGCTCCTGCATCGCCTGAGCCTGGGCCAGCAGTCCGGACATATCGCCTTCGGGAATCATCGCGGGCCTTTCGGGGTCGAGGTTCTCGCGCGCCCCAGCCTATGCGCCGTGATCCTCCTCAGCGATGATCTCCGCGCCGAGGTGGCGTGCCAGCAGCTCCGTCTGCGACGCCGCGTCCTCCTCCAGATTGGTGTCGTCGCGGCTCGCCAGTTCATCCGGATCCTCAGTGGCCTCATTTCGGGCGCCGTTTGTGGCGTGAGGACTTGACGGGCCAGGTTCTGGTCGTGGTGCGGCGGATGATGGCTCGGCAGCTTGCGGCCTACGCGGTGCTCCGGCAGAAGCGGCGGCGCTGGGATCCACCATCGTCTCGATGGCGAAGTCAGCGCCCATAACCTCGACCATTGCGTCGCGTAGCACATCCTCGCTGCCACCCCGGGCAAAGCTGTCACGCGCACCTGCGTTGGACATCGCCAACAGCAAGGTGCCGTTGCGGACCTCGGCGACTTGCGCGTTCTGGCTGAGCAGGATCCAGGTGAAGCGGCGCTTGCCCTTGACCTCTTCGAGCACCTCGGGCCAGAGGCGGCGTACGTCGGTGACCGTAAGCTCGCTGCGGGCTGTGGTTGTCGAAGCCTGCTCATCGCGCCCTTCGACAGGCGCTGTCCTGAGCTTGTCGAAGGGTTCAGGGCGCAAAGTTGAGGGCTCAGGGCGCCCTTCGACAGGCTCAGGGCGCAAAGGTGGGGGCTCAGCGCGCCCTTCGACAGGCTGAGGGCGCAAAGTTGGCGGCTCAGCAGTGGGCCGAGAGCTGCGGGCTGAGCCTGTCGAAGCCCGCTCAGGGTGGCCTCCGGTGACCCCAAGACGCCGCTCGAGGCGATCAAGACGGGCGTGTACGCCGCGGTCGTCGACGTCGGCGCCGGGCAGCAGCACCCGGGCACACATCAGCTCCAGATGCAGCCGGGGCGCAGTAGTGCCTCGCATGTCGGTTAGCCCGGCCGCAATAACCTCAGCGGCCCGCGTCAGCTCGCCAGCGCCCAGCGACGCGGCCTGCGATTTGAGGCGTTCTGCCTGGTCAGGAGCTACATCGACGAGTCCGGAGCTCAACGCATCCGGTACCGCTGCGACGATGACGAGGTCGCGGAGCCGACGTAGCAGGTCCTCTGCAAAGCGTCGTGGATCTTGTCCGACCTCAATCACCTTGTCGACGCACTCGAACACACCGCCGGCATCACCGGCCGCGAAGGCATCCACGAACTCATCGAGCAACGAGTCGGGCGTGTAACCGAGAAGGGCGGCCGCCTGCCGGTATGACACACCGGACTCGTCCGCCGCGCCGAGTAGCTGGTCCAGGACCGAGAGCGAATCCCGCACCGAACCACCACCGGCGCGTACCACCAACGGCAGCACAGCTGGCTCGACCGCGATGCCTTCTGCATCACAGAGCTTTCCCAGATATTCGGTCAGGAGCCGTGGCGGTACCAGGCGGAAGGGGTAGTGATGGGTACGCGAGCGGATGGTCGGGATGACCTTGTCCGGTTCGGTGGTGGCGAAGACGAACTTGACGTGCGGCGGCGGCTCCTCGACCAGCTTGAGCAGGGCATTGAAGCCCGCGGTGGTCACCATGTGCGCCTCGTCGACGATGTAGATCTTGAAGCGACTGCTGACCGGGGCGAAGAAGGCCCGCTCCCGAAGATCACGGGCGTCGTCCACGCCACCGTGGCTGGCTGCGTCGATCTCGATGACGTCGATGCTGCCTGGCCCGTTGCGCGCCAGGTCGCGGCATGAGCGGCATTCACCGCAGGGCACGGCGCGCGGACCCTTCTCACAGTTGAGGGCTCGGGCCAGGATCCGGGCTGATGTGGTCTTGCCGCATCCCCTGGGCCCGGAGAACAGATAAGCGTGGTTGACCCTGTTATTGGTCAGGGCGCGCTGCAGTGGTTCGGTGACGTGGTCCTGGCCGATGACCTCGGCAAAGGTGTCGGGGCGATACCGCCGGTAGAGCGCGAGCGGCGCTGCGGGCGCGAGGCTCGCGGGATCGTCGAACAGCACCTCGTCTTGGGTGTGTTCGATCCGATCCGGCCCGGGCTCTGCGAGCCGCGGGTCCTCGTCTGGCCCCGCTTCGTCCACGCATGCACCTTATGCCCGGATGGTGACACTCGGATCCCTTGCGGCGAATCCGGGCGTCTGTGCGCTTTTGGTCGGAGAAGACCGCGTTTGGGCCGGGAGATTGGGCCGTCTGCGCGTTTGTGAGCGGAAACGACCCAATCAGGGCGGCGGAACAGTGCATCTTGACGCTTGTGATCGGAAAAGACCCAGATTCGGGGGCGAGGCTGGCGTTCGGGCGCCTTCTCTTAGTCGGCAGTGTGGTCCCGGAACCAAGCGACCGTTGCGACGACACCTCACGTAGCGGCGTAGCGGTCCAACCGAAGGCTCGCTCGAACTTGCTGCTGTCGACCAGCCAGGGCCGCTCGGACTGATACAGCTGCTCCTTGACCGCACGCATCGTGGGATTGAACAAGCCCGCCAGCGCGATCCCCCAGCGCGGCGCGGCACGAAGTCGGGGAGCGTGGCCTGTCCCCTCGAAGACCATTTCAACGAACCTACGCATGGTGACCGTCTCGGCGTTGGGGACATGCCACACCTCCCCCAATGCCTGGTCATGCTCCCCAAGGGTGACCAGCGCTCGGCCGAAGTCATCGATGTAGGTCACGGTGTGGGGAACGTCGGGGTTGCCTAGGACCTGAGCCGGCTTCCCTTCGACCGCCCTGGCGAAAACCCGATCACCCACGGTCGACTGGAGTGCATGAGGACCAAAGAAGTCGGACCCCCGCCCGATCGTCGCTTGGATCCGACCCGATCCATGAGCCCGCATCAAGGCCTCCGCGATTTGAGCGCGGACCCGGCCGTTCGGCCCTCTCGGCCGGTGGGGCAGGTCTTCGGTGAGCGGTCCATCTACCGGGCCGTACGCGTAGAGATTGTCGCCGAACACGAGCTTCGCCGCAGCCACGGCCGCCCCTTCGATTGCAGCGTCCATGAGCGGCGGATGCAGCTCCGGCCACTTCGCGTACGGCGGATTGACACAGTGGTAGACGACCGCCGCGCCTTCGCAAGCCCGCTTGGTCTCGGCCGCAACGGCGAGGTCGGCGGTGACCACCTCAACGCCTTCCGGGAGATCGGCTCGTTTGCTTCGGACCGCAACGCGCACTCGCTCACCTCCCGCCAGCAGGTGACGGATTATGCCGAGACCCGAGCGGACCCGCCCCAAGGACAACATGCAGTTTCTGTTCGTGGAACTGCTCCGATGTCAACGTGCTCCCCTCCTTGGACGCAGCGCTGCGACCACGAGCGACCAGACGCCTTCGAACGCCGCATCGATGCCGGGATCTGACCATTCCGCCGCATGGACCGGGTTGTGGAAGCGCGCAGTCGCATCGAACACAGCGCGGCCAGCCGTAGCCGGGTCCACATCCGCAAACTCGCCTCGCTGGACGCCGAGGGCGATAATCGCCGCGAGCTGCCCGGTGAGGGTTTTCACGTGGGTCACCACAACTTCCCGCGATTCGGCAACAAGCTGGGCGTACGTCGCGAACAGCTCCGGGTCCTGCAGCGCTCGGCTGCGCTTGGCGGTGATCAGGAGATCGAGCCAGCGACGAAGCCGCTCGAGCGCCGGTCCATCCTCGCGCGCCACTGCCTCCAGGGGCTCTGAGATTCTGGCAAGCCATCGCTCGGCGACGGCGTCACGCAGCGCCGCCTTGCTCGGGAAGTGTCGATAGACGCTGCCGTGGCTGACGCCGAGGGTACGCGCGACGTCGACCACGGTGGTCTTGGCGGGCCCATAGCGGCGCAGGACGTCCTCGGCTGTCTCCAGGATCCGCTCGGAGGTGAGGACGGTCTCGGTCACCGCGAGGGCGCCCCGCCGCGCTCGCTGTCGAGCGTCGCCATCTGCGGCGCTTGATAGCGGTCCCCCGCGGCTGCGCCGGCGGGCGCAGCACGCTCGATCGCCTCAAGGTCCTCGGCAGTGAGCTGGAGTTCTGTTGCGCCGAGCGCCTCGGCCAGTTGGTCTCTCCGCCGTGCCCCCACGAGCGGCACGATATCTTGCCCGCGGGAGAGCACCCAGGCGATGGCGAGGTGGGCGACGGTCGCGCTCTTTCCCTGGGCGACCAAACGCAGCGCTGCAACGAGGGCGAGATTGCGGTCGAGGTTCTCGCCGGTGAACCGTGGAGCGGTCTGCCGGAACGGACCGGCCGTCGCTGCTCGTTCCGGCGACCAGTGGCCGCTCAACAGACCTCGCGAGAGTACGCCGTACGCGGTGATCCCGACGCCCAGCTCACGGCAGGTCGGGAGGATCTCGTCCTCGATACCGCGGGACAGCAGCGAGTACTCGATCTGGAGGTCTGCGACCGGGTGCACGCTGTGTGCCCGACGGACAGTATTGGCTCCGATCTCTGACAGCCCGACATGCCGGACATAACCCGCCTGCACCATCTCCGCAATCGCACCGACTGTGTCCTCTATCGGAACTGCAGGGTCGACTCGACCCAGCCGGTACACGTCCACGTAATCGGTGCCGAGGCGGCGCAGCGAGTATGCGAGGGCACTCTTCAGCGCCGGCGGACGCCCATCGATACCGACGACCTGCCCGTCCGGCGCTCGCAGCAGGCCGAACTTGACGCTGATCGCAACCCCGCTGCGGTCGCGGGCCCGCAGCGCCTCGCCGATCAGCAATTCGTTATGGCCGGCGGCGTAGTAGTCGCCGGTGTCTAGCAGTGTGATCCCGGCATCAAGCGCAGCATGAATTGTGGCGATGCTCTCTGTTTGTCGGCCGGGCCGTAAAAGTCCGACATTCCCATGCAGCCGAGGCCGAGCTCCGAAACCCGGAGGCCGGTAGCACCCAACGTACGTTGTTCCATTTCGCGGTGGGCTTTTAGGTGACAAGTGACAGAGTTCGATAACTGTCAGTTGACACCTGATCGCGGGAGATTGTCAAGCCCTGTGATCGATAGCATCATTCCGTGGCTGGAATCCCTCTTCCCCAGGCAGCGCGTGCGCTTATCGAGAGCGACGCGGTCGCACACGTGGTAACACCCGACCAGGACGGAGGGCCCCGCCCGGATATGTCACCAGGATCACGGTCGAGCGCCTCGGCGGTGTTGGGCCGTGGGACCTACCGCGCGACTGAGCGGGATCAGTAGACATTAGGCTGCGCTGCCGTGGAACTCGACTGGGTGCTCTTCGATGCCGACGGCGTGATCCAAGGCCCGCGCAATGGTCGAGTGGCGGACCTCGCCGCCTGGGGTGGGTCGAGGGCCGAGGAATTCCTGCTCGCCGTGTCGGCCGCGGACACGTCGTGTCTGAAGGGCAATGACTTCGGCGCGGCGATGCGGGAGGTGCTGCGGCAATTCGAGATTACTGCCCCGATCGAGGAAGTGATCGATCGGCGGTTCTGGATCGAGGTCAGGCAGCCGATGCTCGATGCGGTGCGCGCTGTTCGTAATCTTGGACTGCGCTGCGGGTTGGCGACCAACCAGCAGAACCTGCGTGGTACGTACATGCGAAGCTCGCTTGGCTTCGAGACGATCTTCGATGAGCAGTTCTACTCCTTCGAGCTCGGGTTCGCGAAGCCTGAGGTCGGCTACTTTCAGGCGATCATGGACCGGATCGATGTTGCACCGCATCGGGTGCTGTTCATCGATGATCTTTCCGACAACATTGCCGGCGCCCGCGAGATCGGGATCTGTAGCGAACTGTTTCCGCATGACGGCGGCGTGGCGGCGCTGAAGCCGATCTTGGCCCGGTACGGCATCTCGCTGTGACGATTCGGATCGGTATCTCGGGCTGGACCTACCCGCCCTGGCGCGGCAACTTCTATCCGCCCGGCTTGCCGCATCGCCAGGAGCTGCGGTATGTAGCCGAGCGCATGAACTCCGTTGAGATCAACGGGAGTTTCTATGCGCTGCAGCGCCGATCCAGCTTTGAGACATGGGCAGCCTCAGTTCCTCAAGACTTCGTCTTTGCCGTCAAGGGCGGGCGGTTCATTACGCACATGAAGAAACTGAGCGGCGTCGAGACGCCGCTGGCGAACTTCTTCGCCTCCGGTGTGCTTGCTCTTGATCAGAAACTGGGTCCGTTCCTGTGGCAGCTTCCACCCAATCTCGGGTTCGACGCGAATCGGATGGACGCCTTCCTTGGACAACTGCCGCGTACCGCGGGATCGGCCGCCAAGATCGCCGCCAGTCATGATCGACGGGTGCCTGATGATCATGCGTTGATCAAGGCTGCTCATCCGAGGGAGCGGTTGCGGCATGCCGTTGAGGTGCGGCACGAGAGCTTCCGCAACCGCGAGTTCTACCAGCTGCTGCGGCGACACAAGATCGCGCTGGTGGTTGCCGACAACCCGGGCCAGTGGCCGATCATCACCGAGATCACCACCGACTTGATGTATGTGCGACTGCACGGCCACGAGCAGCTCTACGCTAGCGGCTACAGCGACCGCGAGCTGGACGAGTGGGCAGCCAAGATCAAATCCTGGGTCGAGCGTGGCTGCGACGTCTACGTCTACTGCGACAACGACGCGAAGGTACGAGCACCGTACGACGCCATGGGCCTGATGGACCGGCTGGGGGTACGCGCCCCGGCGGGGTAAAGAAGCGGTCCCCCGCGTACCCGAAAGAGCTCACTTACCCTTGCTGCCGTCAAGCCCTGGGGGAGTTGGGTGAGTTATCGCCACACGAGGGACCAGGGAACGAGTGTACGGGATCCGCCGGAACCGATGAGTTTTCAAGCCTCAGCACGTCAACACCGTAGGATCGGCTAACGGGGGTTTTCGTCTGATGTCTACGACCAAGACACGTGCCCTCGACTTCAGCAGGAGCAACGATCGCGCTTTCGTGCACCTGCTGGTCAGCACCTTGCTCGTCTCCGTTATCAACTTCACAGTGTGGTTTGCGGTCACGTTCTGGGTGTTCCTGGAAACCAAGTCGGTGCTGGCAACCGGAATGGTGGCTGGCATCTTCCTGGTGACCACGGCTGTGAGCGGAATCTGGTTCGGCAGCTTGGTCGATCACTATCGCAAGAAGATCGTGATGCAGGCCTCGACGCTGGTCTCGCTGGCGTTTTATGTAGTTGCCTTCACGCTCTATCAGTTGACACCGGAACAGACCTTCACAGATCCGGCCAACGTGAGGTTATGGGTCTTCATCGTGCTGGCAATGCTCGGTGTCATCAGCGGCAATATCCGTTCGGTCGCTTTGATGACGTTGGTCACCGTGCTGATTCCGGAGGACCGCAGGGACCGAGCCAACGGCCTGGTAG
>JBKPAB010000040.1:0-4802 GCA_046726195.1 Actinomycetota bacterium | reverse complement strand
GGCGCTTGGATTCTCACCGGCGCCTCCTCCATCTTGGCCGAGGCAATTCACTCGGTCGCAGACGCTGGCAACCAGGTGTTGCTACTGGTCGGTGGTCGGCGCGCCCAGCGGGAGGCCACAGAAGCGCACCCGTTTGGCTACGGCCGGGAGCGGTACATCTTCGGATTTATCGTCTCGGTCGTGCTGTTCAGCGTGGGCGGCCTGTTCGCGCTCTACGAGGCGTACCACAAGTGGCATGAGATTCAGGAAGGCCACCCGAACGAACTTTTGGAGAGCCGGTGGTGGTGGGTTCCGGTGGTTATCCTCGTGGCCGCGATCATCGCCGAGAGCCTCTCCTTCCGGACTGCGATTAGGGAGTCGAACAAGGTACGCGGCAAGCAGACGTGGAGCAAGTACATCCGGGCCGCCAAGGCGCCGGAGCTGCCGGTGATTTTGTTAGAAGACTTCGCCGCGCTCGTGGGTTTGGTCTTCGCTCTGTTTGGGGTTGGGATGACTCTGCTGACCCATAACGGCATCTTCGACGTGATCGGCACGGTCATGATCGGCTTGCTGCTCGTGGCAGTGGCGATCGCTCTGGCAATCGAGACCAAGAGTTTGCTGATCGGTGAGGCGGCTAGCCCAGAGGCAATAGCTCGGATCGCGGGGGCCCTAACGGCCACGGCCGGCGTCGAGCGGGTCATCCACATGAAGACGTTGCACCTTGGTCCAGAGGAGGTGCTGGTCGCTGCCAAGATTGCGGTGGGGCCGCAGGCGAGTGGTGCAGAGGTCTCGGAGACCATCAATCGAGCCGAACTCAAAATTCGCGAGGAGGAGCCGACAGTCACCGCGCTCTACCTCGAACCTGACATCTACGACCCGAACCACGTCCCGGCCGCGCGACCAGAACGGCCCGCAGCTCCCGGCCATTGAGTACGTCGCTGCGTACGTTTTCGACCGATTGGTGGGAAACGCACGCTTGAAACGCACATCTCGCAACTTTTGCGCCGGTTTGGTGGGAAACACGAGCGATCCCAGGGGGACGGCCCGGAGGCCGCGAAAATGGTGGTTCGCTGGCACCTGCTGTACCCAGTGCCGTGCCTCCTATGTCTCTTCACGGTTCGCGCCGCCCAGGCACGCACCTTGATTTGGGGCGCTCGCGCATCGCGCTTGGAATCCGCCGCCGTCGTCGTCGCTCGCAGAGGAAAGAACGCCTCCGCTCGCTCCTCCTCCGTGCGGCGCCGCGCGATTCCCGACGCTCGCGCCCCCTGCGGCGTTCTCCTCGGTCGGCATACGACCCGGTATCCCTCCCTCGTCGGCCTTGCGATGCACGCACCTGAACGACGCCAACCGCAAAGGAACTTAGGAGGCACGGCACTAGCTTCCTCACGCTGTACATGGCATGCACGCCATGTACGGCGTGAGCATCCCGCGCAGCGTGGGATATTGACACGTTGACGACGAGCTGTGGTCGGGGGATTTTCTGGTCAAACGATCGGCTGCGGCGACCCAGGGCGAGGGTTCCACCAAGCCAGGCCCAGGGTTCAACGTAGCGGGATCTTTCCGCGGTTGTCACGATGCTCCCCTAGGCTTGCGCCCATGGATTTTCGCGTTGCTGACCTGACCCTCGCCGAGTTTGGCCGCAAGGAGATCAGCCTGGCTGAGCACGAAATGCCGGGACTTATGGCGATGCGTGCGCAATACGCCGACACCAAGCCGCTTGCTGGCGCCAAGATCGCTGGTTCGCTGCATATGACGGTGCAGACCGCGGTGCTGATCGAGACTTTGGTGGCTTTGGGTGCCGAGGTGAGGTGGGCCAGCTGCAACATCTTCTCCACTCAGGACCACGCCGCCGCCGCAGTGGTAGTCGGGCCGGACGGCACGCCAAACGACCCCAGGGGCGTACCAGTCTTCGCCTGGAAGGCTGAGACGTTGCAGGAGTACTGGTGGTGTACCGACCAGATTCTCAACTGGCCCGACGGCGAGCTCGCCAACATGATTCTCGATGACGGCGGCGACGCCACGATGCTGGTGCACAGGGGCGCTGAGGCGGAGAAGGCGGGAGAGGTGCCGCAGCCGTCGGAGGAGGACTCTGAGGAGTGGCTGGTGTTCCTGGAGCTGATCCGCGAGACGTTGGCGGAGGGACGGTCCTGGATCGAGGTCGCGAATGCCATAAAGGGCGTGACGGAGGAGACCACCACCGGCGTACATCGCCTTTATGAGATGCTGCGGGCCGGCACACTGCTGTTCCCTGCCATCAACGTCAACGACTCGGTCACCAAGTCGAAGTTCGACAACCGATATGGCGTACGGCACTCACTCATCGACGGCCTCAACCGCGCCACCGACGTGTTGATCGGAGGCAAGGTTGCGGTCGTCTGCGGCTATGGCGACGTAGGCAAAGGCTGCGCCGAATCACTCAGCGGGCAGGGCGCCCGGGTGATCGTCACTGAGATCGACCCGATCTGCGCGCTGCAGGCAGCAATGGACGGCTTCCAGGTGGCCAGGCTTG
Organism: Actinomycetota bacterium; assembly: GCA_046726195.1. Classification (GTDB taxonomy): domain Bacteria; phylum Actinomycetota; class Actinomycetes; order Propionibacteriales; family Propionibacteriaceae; genus Microlunatus. The sequence goes on along the minus strand of JBKPAB010000040.1, from coordinate 2,314 downwards.
AGGAGGTGCTCGACGTCGCCGATATTTATGTCACTGCGACCGGCTGTCGCGATGTGATCACCGCCGACCACATGCGACGGATGAAGCACCAGGCAATCGTGTGCAACATTGGGCACTTCGACAATGAGATCGACATCGCCGGGCTGGCTGCGCTGCCGGCAGCAACCAAGATCAACATCAAACCTCAGGTGGACGTGTGGCGGTTCGCCGAAAACGGCGCCGACCCACACAGCGTCATCGTGCTGAGCGAAGGCCGGCTGATGAATCTTGGCAATGCGACGGGACACCCCAGCTTCGTGATGAGCAACTCGTTTACCAATCAGGTGCTCGCCCAAATCGAGCTGTTCACCGAGCCGGAGAAGTATCCGCTCGGGGTATACACACTGCCCAAGCACCTCGACGAAGCGGTTGCCCGACTGCACCTCGACGCGCTGGGCGTGCACCTAACCGAGCTCACCCCCAAGCAGGCTGCATATTTGGGCGTCGATGTAGGCGGGCCTTACAAGCCTGATCACTACCGCTACTAGCGGGTGACACGACACTGGCTATGAAGATCGCGATCGAGCACCGTACGACGTACCGGTTCGACCGGCCGATCGCGATCGGGCCGCATGTCATACGACTGCGCCCCGCTCCGCATTCGCGGACCCCGACTGAGGCCTACTCGCTCACAATCTCCCCAGCCGACCATTTCATCAACTGGCAGCAGGACCCCTTCGGCAACCATCTGGCGCGCGTGGTCTTTCCCAGCAAGGCAAGCGAGTTGGACATCACCGTGGGCCTCGTCGCGGACATGCGAGCAATAAACCCCTTCGACTTCTTTATCGAGGATTACGCGGAGACATACCCCTTCCGGTATGCAGCTGAGCTCGCGACTGACCTGAAGCCGTACCTCGACGTGCCCGACTCGGCACTAGGCCCGATCTTCGAAGACTGGGCTGGCGGCAGTGCGATCCCCCCGCCCAGTGAGCAACCGACGGTTCAGTTTCTCGGTGCCCTGAACGCCGCCGTCTACCGCGATGTGGCCTATTCGGCTCGCATGGAACACGGCATCCAGACACCGGACGAGACCCTCACCCGGCGCATTGGCTCATGCCGGGACTCCGCGTGGCTGCTGGTGACCGCCCTGCGGCATTGCGGGCTCGCGGCTCGGTTCGTCTCGGGTTATCTCGTTCAACTTGCCCCAGACCAGCCGAGTCTGGACGGCCCTAGGGGGCCGACCGAGGACTTCACCGACCTGCACGCCTGGGCTGAGGTCTACATCCCAGGTGCCGGCTGGATCGGGCTCGATCCGACCTCCGCATTGTTCGCGGGTGAAGGCCACATTCCGCTGGCAGCCACGCCGCATCCGGCGTCCGCCGCAGCGATCACCGGAGCCACCGAACTCTCCGAAACGACACTGGAATTCTCCAACAAGGTATGGCGTATCGAGGAGCATCCGCGAACCACTCTGCCGTACACGGAGGCGCAGGTCGGCCACATTCAACGGCTGGGAGAGGCCGTTGACGAGCACCTGCAAGCGGCCGGCCTCGAGCTGACGATGGGCGGCGAGCCCACATTCGTGTCGGCCGACGACATGACATCAGCGCAATGGACTGTGGCTGCGGATGGCCCGGAGAAGCGGGAGCTGGCCAACCGCCTGGCTGTCGCGCTGGGGGAGCGCTACGCCAAGGGTGGGTTGGTGCAGCGTAGCGAAGGCAAGTGGTATCCCGGAGAGCCGGTGCCGCGCTGGCAGATCGGCCTGATCTGGCGGGCCGATGGCGAACAGCTGTGGAGTGATCCCGGGCTGCTTGCCGATCCGTTCGATCCCGCCAGATCGAATCCAGATGCCGCGGCCTCAGCGGAGCGGTTGGCCCGAGCCATTACCGATGACTTCGGCCTACCACAGGACCAGTTGCAGGCGGCGTATGAGGATCCACTGGCCCGGCTTGCCCGAGAAGTCAGCCTGCCCAGCGGACCACGACCCGCCCTTGACCCACAACAGCCGGACCGCGAGCTGGTCAACGAGCTTGACCGCGGCGAGGCCGAACCGGCGGCGTGGGTGCTGCCGCTGATTCCCTCCTGGTTTGGCGAAGGCTGGGTGAGCCCGGCTTGGAGAACCCGGCGCGGTCGTCTGGTGCTTATTCCTGGCGACTCCCCGGCGGGGTCGCGGCTGCCACTTGACGCCGTCTCGTGGACCGACCCCGAGTACACGGGGGAAGAGTCCTACATCAGGGCAGGGCCATCGCTCACTACCCAGGTGGGTGATCAGCTACGCGCAGTGGTTGTGGATCCGAGGGACGCGCCAGCGCGTACGGCGCTGGTCATTCAGGCC
>JBKPAB010000039.1:0-6147 GCA_046726195.1 Actinomycetota bacterium | reverse complement strand
GCTCTACCGGCCAGACTTTGACGCGAATGAAGCGGCCATGGCGGTGATCCAAGCGCTGTACGACGCAGCCGATGACGACTCGGCGACCGGTGGTCCGGACATGGCTCGAAAGATCTTCCCGGTGCTGCTGTCCGCCACCGCGGACGGCGTTCAGCGGTTGAGCGACGAGCAGACTACGGAGATGATCGGGCAGCTGATAGCGAGCCGTGCGGTGCGACCTGATGGACCGGGGGCACCACTTGCCTAGGACGTACCCATGAGCATGCCGTTCTACGTCGCACCCGAGCAGCAGATGAAGGATCGGGCCGATTACGCACGCAAGGGCATCGCGCGGGGTCGTTCAGTGGTCGTCCTGCACTACGTAGACGGCATCTTGTTCGTTGCCGAGAACCGCTCCCAGGCGCTGCACAAGGTCAGTGAGATCTACGACCGCATCGCATTTGCGGCTGTCGGCCGATACAACGAGTTTGAGAATCTCCGCCAAGCCGGCATCCGCTACGCCGACGTACGCGGCTACACCTACGACCGGACCGATGTGACGGGTCGCGGGCTGGCCAACACCTACGCCCAGGTGCTTGGCACGATCTTCTCCTCCGGGGGCGATAAGCCATACGAGGTGGAGATCGTGGTAGCCGAGCTGGGCACCACACCTGCGCAAGACCAGATCTACCGGTTGACCTATGACGGTTCGGTCGCGGACGAGTCCAATTTCGCCGTCATGGGCGGGTCCGCTGATGCCATCGCTGAAGTGGTCAGTCAGGGATTCCGGCCCGGGCTCAGCCTCGCCGAAGCGGCCAAGCTTGCAGTGCGCGCACTCGCCTCCGATGGCGGCCCGAATGCGCCACCCCGGGTGTTGGGCGTGGAAGCTTTAGAGGTTGCAGTCCTCGACCGGACCAGGGCGATGCCGCGCAAGTTCCGTCGTATCAAGGGGGATAGGCTTGCGGCCCTACTCGCTGATGAACCCGAACCCGCCAGCAGCACGTGAACCAGACCAGACCGCCCACCGGCGTTGAGAAGCGCCGGATCAGCCGAGTCGTGATCATCGGGGCTGGGCTCATCGGGGCATCGATTGGATGCGCTCTTTCGGCGGCGGGCTACGCGGTCCATTTGCGTGATCACAAGATCAGCCATGCCCGAGTCGCCGCTGGCCTGGGTGCAGGCACGATCGAGCCTCCGGTCTCCGCGGTTGTCGACTTGGTTGTGGTCGCAGTGCCACCCGGCGCCATCCCCGACCTGGTCGCTCACAGTCTGCAGCTCTATCCGAACGCGACTGTCACCGATGTCGGCTCTGTGAAAGCCCGGGTGCTCGATACATTGTGGCAGCGTGATGTCGACCTGGTCCGCTACGTTGGCTCGCACCCCATGGCCGGCTCGCACCATTCAGGGCCAGTGACGGCCAATCCAGAGCTATTTGTTGACCGCACCTGGGTCGTTACGCCGCACAGGCGTTCTGCACCCGAGTCGGTGGCACAAGTACGGGAAGCAGTGCGAGCCTGCCGAGCCCGCGAAGTGATCATGGACGTTGATGATCACGACGCGGCGGTCGCGCGGGTATCCCATGTGCCACACCTGATGTCGGTGCTGGTCGCGGGTCACCTCACGCGCGTTCCGGAGCGGGACCTCAACCTGGCTGGTCAGGGTCTGCGCGACGTAACCCGCATTGCCAGCAGTGATCCAGTGCTGTGGGAGCAGATTCTCGGGGCGAACTCGAATGCGGTGCTCGAGGAGCTCCGCGGCCTACAGGACCAGCTGGGTCTGTTGATCAAGGCCGTTGAGGCGGCGCCGGCTACCGAAGATCTGCGGAGCCAGCTGGAGCTCGGAGTCGCGGGGACGCGCAAGATCGGCGGCAAGCACGGTGCGGCACCGGTCAATTACGCCGAGGTCGTGGTAGCAATTCCTGACTCGCCAGGAGCGCTGGCCCGGCTGTTTGGGGATGTCAGCGCTGCAGGGGTGAACGTTGAAGACATCTCCATTGAGCATGACCCGGTCCGAGAGATCGGGTATCTCGCCTTGTCGGTGGCGCCGGAGCATGCAGAGGCGCTGGTGGAGACCATGTTGACTCGTGGCTGGTCGGTGTCCTGACTTCCGGCGACGCGCCTGGCCGCTTGGGGAAAATCCGGCCCCTTGTTTTTGGGCCGGTACGCTGTGGCGCGTGCCTGAGGCAGCGATGATCCATCACTTCCAGACTCCGAGCGAGCCCGGTTCACCTGCTATCTCTGATCGGCCGCTTGTCATCGCCATCGACGGCCCAAGCGGATCGGGTAAGTCAAGTACGGCGCGGGGAGTTGCAGAAAAGCTTGGGCTTGCCTTCCTTGACACTGGAGCGATGTACCGGGCGATCACCTGGCTGGCGCTGCAGGAAGGCGTGGACGTTGACGACCAGGCAGCTGTCGCGGACCTGTTGACCCGCGCGTCGATGGAGATCGACATGGATCCTCGACGTCCTGCTATCGCGATCAACGGAGTCGATGTTTCGGAGGCAATCCGGGCTCCCGAAGTGTCGGCTGCGGTCAGTGCGATAGCGAGGAATCTCGACGTACGCGCCGATCTGGTAGCCCGGCAGAAGAAACTGATCGCGGATGCGGCTAGTGGTGTGGTGGCCGAGGGACGGGACATCACCACTGTGGTGGCACCCGACGCCGAGGTACGGGTTCTGCTGGTTGCCGACCCGGCTGCGCGGGTGGCGCGCCGGCATGCCGAGCTCGCCGAGCATGAAATTCATGTGGATGAGGTCACAGATCAGGTGATCCGCCGAGACCGCGACGACTCCGTGGTCGCCGAATTCGAATCGGCGGCTCCCGGCGTACATGTAGTCGATTCCACGTCCCTCAGCCTGGAAGAGGTGATCGATATGATCTGCGGATTCGTTCCCGTCCAGGCGCAGGGAGATTGGCGTGATCGAAGGGGTTAGTCCCGATCTTCCGCATACCGATCGACTGCCGACACGGAAGGACTGGGGCTTACGTCTGGCGCGACCGCTCGTGCGCCTTGGGTTGTGCCTTCCTTGGCGGGTGAAGGTACATGGTGCTCGGAACGTGCCGAGGTCGGGAGCGGTGATCTTGGCAGCGAACCACATCGGCGTACTCGACGGGCCTGCCTTGGTGGCGGTGACGAGGCGACCCACGTTCGCTCTGGTCAAGCGGGAGGCCTTTTCCGGCGTGGTCGGTCAACTGCTCTTTCAGGTCGGCCAAATTCCCCTAAGCCGTCGAGAGATCGACCCGCAAGCGATCCGGAGAGCGATTCAGGTGCTGCGGGCCGGCAAGGTGCTGGCGGTCTTCCCCGAAGGCGTACGCGGTGGCGGTGAGGTCGCCCGGGCTAAGGGAGGCGCCGCCTATCTCGCGATGGTGTCGGGCGCGCCGATCGTGCCGGTGGCCATTCTCGGCACCCGCGAGCCAGGTCAAGGTAGGCACCAAGTGCCGCGGCTAGGTAGAACGATCCATGTGGTCTATGGGGATCCGTTCAGCGTTCCAAGGACTCCCTGGCCGCGGCGCAAGGCAGTGGTTGCACATTGGACTGCAGCGTTGCGGGAACGCCTCGCCGGTCATGTGGTCGCTGCGCAGGCCCTGACCGGGCTACCCTTGCCGGGGCCACCGAAGGCCAGAATCCGTCATCTCCACCCGTCCAGTCCATAACAGCCGACAGGCTCGAGAACTCGGAGCGAAGCGAAATGAGCGACACCGCGGCTGCCGAGGTGTCGAAGGTCGTGCCTGTGGTGGCGGTGGTAGGTCGGCCCAATGTCGGCAAGTCGACTTTGGTGAATCGCATGATCGGGCGCCGGGCGGCGGTGGTCCAAGAGATGCCGGGAGTGACACGCGACCGCGTCTCTTATGACGCCACGTGGAATGGTCGGCAGTTCGTGCTGGTGGATACCGGGGGCTGGGCTCCAGATGCCAAGGGGATGGCTGCCCGGGTCACCGAGCAGGCTGAGCTGGCTGTTGCTGCAGCGGATGCCGTGGTTTTTGTGGTTGACGCGACCGTCGGGCCGCAGGATGTCGATGAGGCCGTCGTAAAGGTGCTGCGCCGCAGCGGGAAACCTGTGGTACTGGCGGCCAACAAGGTCGACGATCAGCGACTCGAGGCGGAAGCGGCAGCTCTATGGCAGCTGGGCCTCGGCGAACCTCTCCCGGTGTCGGCATTACACGGCCGGGGGAGTGGCGACCTGCTGGATGCGATTCTGGCGGCGATCCCCGAAGCGCCCAGGGCGTTGCAGGACGGGGTGCGCGGTCCTCGTCGAGTGGCGATTGTGGGAAAGCCCAATGTTGGCAAGTCAAGCCTGCTCAACAAGCTCGCCGGGCAGCAGCGGGTGGTCGTCGATGAAATTGCCGGAACCACGGTGGATCCGGTTGACGAGCTCGTCGAAGTCGGCGGGGAGGTCTATCAATTCATCGATACGGCTGGAATCCGTCGCCGGGTCAAGGAGATTTCTGGGCATGAGTATTACGCGAGCCTGCGTACCCATGGGGCCATTGAGCGTGCCGAGGTGTGCATTGTGCTGATCGATTCGAGCGAGCCGGTGACCGAACAAGATCTCCGTATCCTCACGTCGGTGGAAGATGCCGGTCGGGCGATGGTAATCGCATTCAACAAGTGGGACCTGACCGACGACGAACGGCGCCACTACCTGCGACGAGAGATCGAGCGTGACCTCGGTCAGTTCGAGTGGGTGGCCAAGATCAACATCTCGGCCCTGACCGGGCGCCATGTCGACCGTCTCGGCGCGGCGATCAAGGAAGCTCTGGCTGGCTGGGAAACCCGAATCTCGACGGGAAGGCTCAACGCGTTTCTTGGCAGGGTGGTCGCCGCGCAGCCGCATCCGGTACGAGGTGGCAAGCAGCCGCGCATCCTGTTCGGGACTCAGGCTCGCGCCGCGCCACCGACAATCGTGCTGTTTACAACCGGGCAGCTAGAGGCCGGCTATCTGCGCTTCCTGAAGCGTCGGCTCCGCGAGGAGTTCGGCTTTCGGGGCACGCCGGTGCACATCGAGCTACGAGTGCGGGAGAAGAGGAAGCGAAAGTGACCAGCGGCGGTGTGCACGTCAGTGATCAGCAGGCGCTTGTGATCGAGTTGATGCAGGCGCTGGAATCGGGCGTACATGGTGAGGAGTTGCGCCGCTTCTTCCACGACCACGCCGAGCAGATTGAGTATCCGAGCCTGGTCGACCCTCGTGTCGGACGCCGGGGTCTCGACGGCATGATCGCGGCCAGTGAGCTGGGGGCTGGGATGCTGGCGTTCCAGCGTTACGACGTCAGCCGCTGGATAGAGAGCGAAGATACGGTCGTCTGCCAGGCGCAGTGGTACGCCGAGCTGGCAAAGGACGCTGGGACTCTTCGGCAGGGTCAGCGACTGCATACCTACAGCGTCTTGATCTTCACATTCCGCGACGACAAGATCATCCGCCAGGAGGCGTACGACTGCTACGAGCCGTTCGACTACTAGTCGATGACCCGATCGCGGAGACCGCTGAGGTCGCCGACTCTAACGCGATCATGCAACGCTACTTGGGACTCATCGTCTTGATGCCGAGAACCCGTGCAACGTCGATCATTCTCTCATCGTAAGTAACAATCCGCCCAAGATCGCGGCCAAGTCGCTGTGCGCTGGCGAGGTGGATCGCGTCGAGAGGGCGAATGCTCAGGGGAAGAAGCGCGCCCGCTGCATCGAGGATGTGGTCACTTACCCGTACCAGGTCGAGTCGGTTGAGGACAGCACGGCCCTGACGCACAGCCCGTTCACCTTCAAGAAGGAGGGCGCGCAGCGCCTCGGTGCGCGCGAGGGCGCTGGAGACCAACGGCCGGCGCCGTCGCAAATAGCGGCGCAGTGCGGCCGATTCCAGCTCTGCAACGATGAGCTTCACGATCGCCGAAGAGTCCAGATAGGTTGCGGGCATCAGCGCTCATCTCGGCGCAGCCGAGCCAAAACCACTGACGGCAACTTTGTTGCTCCGATCCCTGCCTGGAGTAACTGGGCGCTCGGTTGGTTGTGACGCTCGGGCGGCCAGCGCCTGAGGTTCCCGCGGGAAGTGCGTCCAGTAGCTCGGGCGCCATGACAGAAGGGATGGTTGTTATGGGGTAACCGAGCGGCAAGCTCACGGCAGCCAGCCGGTGTGAGTCCGGTCCGGGGAGATGCCAGGGTCCCTGGTAGCACGGC
>JBKPAB010000038.1:0-2722 GCA_046726195.1 Actinomycetota bacterium | reverse complement strand
GCCAGCATGCTGCTGAGCCGACTCGCGGAGACCCGGATCGCGCTTGCCGGCACCCGCTCGCGGAACGCCAAGCGTGACCTCATTGCAGGAGTCCTGCGTGAGGCGTCCCACGATGACGTTGAGATTGTGGTCTCCTACCTGTCGGGGAGTCTCCGGCAACGGCGTACCGGGGTCGGTTGGAAATCGCTGCAGTCCGTTCCGCCGCCGGCCGCTGTGCCTTCATTAACGGTGGCCGAAGCCGATTCGGTCTTCTCCCATGTCGCCAGTCTCAGCGGTACCGGATCGACTGCGGCACGCACCGCGGCCGTGCAGGCGCTGCTCGCCCGCGCAACCGCCGACGAGCAAGATCTGCTGCGCGGTCTGGTTTTCGGTGAGCTGCGGCAGGGCGCGATGGAGGCGGCGGTCCAGGAAGGCCTAGCTGCTGCCTTCGACGTTCCCGTTGCCGCGGTACGCCGAGCGGCCATGTTGATGTCCTCGACTACCGCGGCTGCTGCGGTCTTGTTGAGTGGGGGTCTCGAAGCGCTCCAGGCGGTCGGCCTCCAGGTGGGGGTGGGCATTCAGCCGATGTTGGCAGCCAGCGCTCCAGATCCGGATGCCGCGCTCGACAAGACCGGGCTGCCGGCGGTCGTGGACTACAAGATGGACGGCGTACGCGTGCAAGTGCATCGCACAGGTGAGCGGGTCCGAATTTTCACCCGAAGCTTGGATGACATCACTTCGCGGCTCCCTGAGGTCGTGGCCGTGACGCGGTCTCTTCCTCATGATCAACTCGTACTCGACGGTGAGGTGCTCTCCTTGCGCAGCGACGGACGACCCGAAGCCTTCCAGGTCGTTGCGTCCCGCACCATGAGCAGCGTCGACGTGGCGGCGCTCGCGCAGACAGGGCCGCTTCAGGTCTTCTTCTTTGACTTGTTGCATGTCGACGGCCGAGACCTGCTGGACGCGCCATTGGCCGAGCGGCTCGAGCACATGCGTCAGCTGCTGCCCGGAACGATCACCGTGCCGCGCGCCATCTGTACTACGCCCGCGCAGGCCACGGACACCTTTGCCGACGCCGTGAAACGTGGCTATGAGGGTGTTGTGATCAAGAACCTCCAGGCGGCGTACGCGGCTGGTCGGCGCGACGCAGCCTGGGTCAAGGTCAAACCGCGGCACACCTTCGATCTCATCGTCACCGCCGCGGAATGGGGACACGGCCGCCGTCGGGGCTGGCTGTCGAACCTGCATCTCGCCGCACCCGATCCCGCGTCGGGCGAGTTGATCATGCTCGGCAAGACATTCAAGGGCCTCACGGACGAGCTGCTGACCTGGCAGACGGCGCGGTTCTTGGAGCTCGAGGTGCGCCGTACCGCGAGTACGGTCTACGTCGAGCCCTCAACAGTGGTAGAGATCGCCTGCGACGGGCTGCAGAGGTCAACGCGTTACCCCGGAGGGGTCGCCCTGCGCTTTGCCCGTGTGCTGCGCTACCGGCCGGACAAGTCGGCGGCTGAGGCCGACACGATCGATGTGGTCAAGACGCTCAGCCCGATCATCGACGACTAGAGCATGTGCGCTGAGCTCGTCGAAGCGTCTAGCTGTGCCCTTCGACAGGCTCAGGGCACATAAACAGGGATGGACAAACCCGCGAGCAGGCAATCAAACCGGATCGCGCGCGCCGCTGTCTGGACGAACGAGCGAGCTGCCAGCCTCCGCTTTCTGCCGACACTTCGCAGTACCGCTGGCTGCGAGTGAGTGAGGAAGACAGCGGCTTCCCAGGCGCGATCCGCGCCGAGCGAGCTTGGCGAGCGAGGCAATAAAAATGGACAAACCCGCGAGCTTGGCAACGCGCACCCTGCGACAGACCACAGTAAAGGTCAATGTGTTTGGGAAGCGTGTTGGCCGGGCGGACAACTCCGGCGCTCGCGGGTTCGGGTGTTGGCTGTGGATTAGCCGGTCGCACGCGACCAGTTCCTACACAGTCGGATGCGGCTAGCTGGCCGTCACCTCACGTGTCCAACAGTCATTCATTCCGCGGACCACCTCCTTTCCCGTGTCCCACCAAGGTATGCGCGCGTGGTGATCGGGTCAACGGACTTTGCGGAATGTGGTCGCGCGCTCTGCTGCGAGCGGGAATCGCGGCGGATTCCGAGCCAGCAGGAACGCACGTACACGTTCGTTCCAGTCGCGATACACACGTTGCAACGAATGCAGATTGAGGGAAGCGAACGTGTACGTGCGTTTCTGGCACGAAGGCAGGCGCGAGCAGCTGCAAAGAGGGCGCAGATCGTGTTATGAAGCATCGGTGACTTTGGCCCGGCTCACCGACGTGTTGGCTCCGGCGTCGGCTTCCGGCACCGGTCTGGGAGCGTTCAATGTGTTCAGCATCGAGCACGCAGAGGCGTTCACAGCCGCCGCCGAGGCCGCCAACAGGCCAGTCGTGCTGCAGATCTCACAGAACGCCGTGCGATATCACGGCGCGCTAGCACCGATCGGATTGGCGACCCTCACGCTGGCCCGCGGCGCAGGTGTTCCCATCGTCGTACACCTCGACCACGCCACCGACAAGAGCCTCGTCGAGGAGGCAATCGCACTGGGCTTCGGCTCGGTCATGTTCGACGCATCCACGATGCCGTACGCGGAGAACGTCGTTGCCACGGCGGCGATCGTGCGGCAAGGCCACGATGGTGGGCTCGACGTCGAGGCCGAGCTCGGGGAGGTCGGTGGCAAGGACGGCGTCCATGCC
>JBKPAB010000037.1:0-5030 GCA_046726195.1 Actinomycetota bacterium | reverse complement strand
TCGCCGCGGCGCGAAGGGTACGCAAGACCGGCCGGCTCGTCACTTACACGCACCTGCGGCACCTGAACCCATTCCCGGCCAATCTCGGTGACATTCTGCGTAGCTACGAGCGTGTGATCGTTCCGGAAATGAACCTTGGTCAACTGGCTCTGTTGCTGCGGGCCAAGTACCTGGTCGACGTACACAGTTATTCCCGGGTTCGCGGGCTGCCGATCTCGCTCAGCGAACTCGCTCGTGATCTTGAAGCCGAGATCGATCAATTGGAAGGGACGAACCCGTGACCGCCGTCGATCAGCTGCATTCGGAGCTTGATCACACACTGACCACTCAAGAGCCATCCCCGCGGGCCCGCAATGGCTCGGGGCGAGGACTTGCCGGTGTACCACTATCCGTGGAACCGCTGAACCGCAAGGACTTCACCAGTGATCAGGAGGTCCGCTGGTGCCCCGGCTGCGGTGACTATGCGGTATTGGCGGCGTTTCAAGGTTTCATGCCCGAACTTGGGATCAAGCGTGAGAACACGGTGATCGTTTCCGGTATCGGCTGCGCGGCGCGTTTCCCTTACTACGTGGATACCTATGGCCTGCACTCCATCCACGGCCGGGCGACGGCGATCGCCACCGGTGTCGCGACGACGCGCGAGGACGTGGCGGTCTTTGTGATCACCGGCGACGGCGATGCGCTCTCCATTGGTGGCAACCATCTGATCCACGTACTGCGTCGCAACGTGAACTTGACGATCTTGCTGTTCAACAACCGGATCTACGGTCTGACCAAAGGCCAGTACTCCCCCACCTCAGAGGTCGGCAAGATCACCAAGTCAACCCCGATGGGCTCTTTGGACAATCCGTTCAACCCGGTTTCGCTCGCGCTGGGCGCCGAGGCGACCTTTGTGGCACGGACCATCGACTCCGATCGTAAGCACCTGACCAGCGTGCTGCGGGCGGCCGCCGCGCACCGCGGAAGCTCGTTGGTGGAGATCTATCAGAACTGCCCGATCTTCAACGACGGTGCTTTCGATGCCATGAAGGACTCCGCCACGTCCGCCGACGCGATCATCCCGCTGAATCAAGGCGAACCGATCCGGTTTGGCGTCGACGGGCACCTTGGTGTGGTCCGTGATCCGCAGACCGGTGCCTTCTCGGTCGTCGAGGTGGCTGATGTCGGTGAGGACGCGTTGGTCGTTCACGACGCCCACCTAGCGGACCCGTCCTTCGCCTTCGGACTCTCCCGGCTCACCGATGCCGGCGTGCTGCATCGGGCACCGATTGGCATCTTCCGCGATGTCGACGCCCCGACGTACGACGACCTGGCCCGGCACCAGGTAGCACTGGCTGCCAGCTTGGGCAACGATGACGACGCACTCCAAGCCGTCATCAACGGTGGGGATACCTGGACTGTTCGTTAGGGCAAATCCACTACTTTGGCGTGGGCCGCGCGGCTGACCGGCTTGCTGACTAAAGTTCGCTCCATTGAGGAGTCAGGAGACGGACCATGAGCTCGAACTACCCGTACGGCGGCCCTCGGCCGACGATGCCAGGTCGGAGGCTGGCCCCCGGCACAGGTCCTGGACCGCAGCCGTCACCGTACGGGTACCCGCAACAGCCGGCGCCCGGCAGTGCGCCTACCGCGACCGGCTACTCGTTCGGCCCCTTCGCTCCTGATGAGGAGCAAGGCGGATGGCCTAGTTCTCAGTCCTACGGAGACCCATCTGACCCGTACGACGACCCGGCTGACCCGTACGGCGACCCGGCTCGCCCTTACGGCTATCGTCCGCGGCATCCCGCACCACCCCCGAACGGCAGAGGCAAGGTCCTGATCATCATTGGGGCAGTCGCGCTAGCGGTGATTGTGATGGCTGTGATCGCGGTGGTGGTGGCAACTCGCGGGATACCGGGCGCCAGCCCTCGGGGCACCGCGACACAGGCAGGCCAAGCCAATTCTTCACAGAGCGGTGCTCCGCTGGCGAAACGGCCCTCCGATGCGGTGGCGGCATACCTGCAAGCCCTCGCCGAGGGTGACGCGACCACCGCCTTGTCCTACGCCGCAGACCCGGCGCCCAAAGGGCCTCTGCTGACCGACAAGGTGCTCGCCAGATCCCTGGAACGTGCGCCCCTCACCGACATCGATGTGCCGGTTGTCGAAGATCAGAATGCGAATTCGGTGTCGGCTACCTACACGCTCGGCGGCTCGACTGTCAGCGAGTCGTTCGACGTGGTCAAAGTGGCAGATAGCTGGAGGCTCAGCCGCATTGTCAAAGACCTCGACGTCTCCTTCATTGTTGACGGGCCAATTCCGGTCAAGATCAACGGGGTTGAGGTGACCGACGAATCGGTCGCCGTTCTGCCCGGCTCGTACGCGTTCACCACCGGCCTTCCTTATGTCGGTTACGGATCCAAGAACGTGGTGCTGGTGAAGAGCCCGTACGGGCAGGCCGACACCTTCAGCATTCAAAGCCAGCTGACAACCGCCGGCGAGGAGGCCGCGGTAAAGGCCGCCAAACAGAGCTACACCAAGTGCCTCCAGGCCAATTCGCTCAATCCCGAGAACTGCCCACAGAAGTTCAACACGAAGTACGACTGGGACAAGAGCACGATCAACTGGGAGCAAATCGGGGGCGATCCGTTCCCGAATGCCGAGGTGACCTTCAGCGGAACCCAGGCCCGGATTGAGATTGCGATCAACCTGAAGCCGACAGGCAGCTGCACATATCAGGGCCGATCCGGCAACTGCTCTGGCACGCTCACTGGGACCTCGGTAGCCGTGATCAAGGTGACGAGCAAGCCGCCGCTCAAGGTCAAGTGGTTGTGACGGTCAGCAGCTTCGTGAGCGTGGCTACTGATCGGTAGCATGTGCGAGTGACTGAGACATCTACTCAGAGACCCGCCATCGACTTCTCTACCTTCGACCACAGCATCCGCGTCCAAGACGACCTTTTCCGGCACGTGAACGGGTCGTGGCTCAATGTCACCGAGATCCCGGCGGACAAGCCCCTGACCGGCGCGTTCATGGAGTTGCGAGATCAGGCCGAAGCAGCGGTCCGCGACATCATCACCACCCTTGAGGGTGGGCAGCCTGGCTCGGACGAGGCAAGAATCGCCGACCTTTACGCCAGCTTCATGGATGAGGAGACCGTGGAGAAGGCCGGATCGAGCCCGATCTTGGGTTTGCTGGCCGACATCGATGCCGTGCAGACCCTGCCGGATTTGACGCGGATGGTGGGTGGCTTCGCACGCAAGGCAGTGCCCGGACTGGTGGGCCTGCAGGCGGATCCGGATCCTGGTGACCCGAATCGATATGTGATCTTTGTTGGACAGGGTGGGTTGGGTCTGCCGGATGAGGAGTATTACCGGCTTGATGAATATGCCGAGATTCGCGCCCAGTACCTGAGCCACATATCCGCCTCCTTTGCCCTTGCGGGCGTCGCGGACGCCGACACTGAAGCGCAGCAAGTATTCGATCTTGAGACCGAGATCGCCGCGACGCACTGGGACAAGGTGAAGTGCCGAGACCTTCGGCTGATGTACAACCTGATGACTCTCGATGATTTCGTGGCCAGCTGTCCCGGGCTGCATTGGCGCGAGTTCATGGCCGGGGGTGATATCGCCGAGTCGAAGATGGGGGAGCTGGTGGCCATGCAGCCCTCCTTCTTCGCCGAGGTTGCTGCTCTTCTCACCGAAGACCGGCTCCCGGCGTGGCGGGCCTGGGCAAAGTGGAGGGTGATCAGCTCGTTGTCGCCCTATCTGTCGAGCGCTTTTGTGGATGAGAATTTCCGCTTCTACGGAACCGTGTTGATGGGGACGCCAGAGCTTCGGCCACGCTGGAAGAGAGGGGTCGCCCTCGTGGAGGCCTCGGTAGGTGAGGCAGTCGGCAAGATCTATGTCGACCGCTACTTCTCGCCGACCGCCAAGCAGCGGATGGATCAGCTGGTCGACAACCTGATCGAGGCGTACCGGCGCTCCATCACCGATCTTGACTGGATGACAGAGGAGACCAAGCAAAGCGCGCTTGACAAGCTTGCTAAGTTCCGCTCTCACATTGGTTATCCGACCAAGTGGCGCGACTACTCCTCGCTGGTGATCAACCGCGACGACCTGATCGGTAACGTCATGCGAGCGGCTGATTTCGAGGTGAACCGTGCCTTGAACAAGATCGGCCAGCCCATCGATCGCGAAGAATGGCTAATGACGCCGCAGACGGTCAACGCGTATTATCACCCACTCAAGAATGAGATCGTGTTCCCGGCGGCGATCTTGCAGCCTCCCTTCTTCAACGTGAACGCCGACGATGCGGTGAACTACGGCGGCGTCGGGGCGGTGATCGGACACGAGATCGGCCATGGCTTCGATGATCAAGGTTCTACCTGTGACGGCGATGGCATGTTACGCAACTGGTGGACCGACAAGGATCGCGAGGCTTTTGAGGAACGAACCAAGGCGCTGATCGACCAGTATGACGTCTTGGAGCCTGCGCAAGCACCCGGACATCGGGTGAACGGTCAGCTGACCATCGGGGAGAACATCGGTGATCTTGGTGGGCTCTCGATCGCGTTCAAGGCGTACCAGATCGCTCACGACGGCAACCGCGAGCCTGAGCTGGACGGCTACACGCCCGAGCAACGGTTGTTCCTCAGCTGGGCGGTCGTGTGGCAGGCAAAGGTGCGGACGGAGATGCTGCTGCAGCGGCTGGCGACCGATTCCCACGCGCCCGCGGAGTTCCGCTGCAACCAGATCGTCCGCAACCTTCCAGAGTTCTACGCAGCGTTCGACGTTAAGGAGTCCGACGCCCTTTGGCTCGACGAAGACCAGCGAGTCAAGATCTGGTAGCGCGGCGACTCCGGTCGCCGCTTGATGCCTGCTCTACATCCGTTGCACTCGCGATGCACACTTTGCAACGTGTGCATCGTGACAGGAACGAACGTGCACGTTCGTTCCTGACAAGAGTGTCAGGCGGTACGCGTCACCACGGTTGTGCAGAGATCGTCGAGGGCGTCTCTGGCCGGGCCGTCCGGGAGTGGCTCGAGGAGGCGG
>JBKPAB010000036.1:0-3504 GCA_046726195.1 Actinomycetota bacterium | reverse complement strand
GAGCACCATCGAAGCGACACCTGCGGTCTGCCCGATCCTGGCAGCCTGCGCGCCGGAAAGATGCATTCCAGGAGGATTGTCCGGACCGTCGAGGAAGGCCGACTCCACGAGCAGCAAGTCGACACCTTGAGCTAGCCGGACAAGGGCCTCGGATGGGCCGGTGTCGCCGGAGTACACCATGGTGGCCCCACCGGGAAGGTCTTCCTCCACCCGCACGGCGTACGCCTCCACCGGGTGCTCGACCCGGACGGTGCGGACGATGAACGGTCCGATCTGCTGGCTGGGCTCCCAGGTACGCCATTGGAAGCGCTCGCCAAAAGATTCGTCGGACTCACTGCGTCCACTCATGCTGTCCGTGACTTCGTACGCGCGAGCGAGTCGGGCAGCAGCGTCGAGGGGGCCGTACACAGGGCGTCGTGGCCACGGCGCGTTTGGTGAATAGCAGGCCGCTACGTGATAGCCGCAGAGGTCGAGACAGTGGTCGGCGTGCAAGTGGCTCAAGCCGATGGCATCGATCTCGCGAGGATCAACGTAGCGGTAGAGCGCACCCATGGCGCCGGGACCGCAGTCGAGCAGTAGCGAGAAAGTCCGATCCTGATATGGCGCCTGGACAAGGTAGCTGGACGCTGCCGAGTCGGGTCCGGAGAGGGAGCCGCTGCAGCCTACGATCGTCAGTTTCATCATGGCGATCAGACGAACTGCTCGACGCCCATTACGAGGCCGCCCATCAAGCGATACCCGACACCCTCGAACGCCTCTGGGCTGCCTGTGGTCAAGAACCGGTAGCTGGCCTCCCTTGGCTGATCGTGGGTCAAGCCGCGCAGCGTGAGCGCAGCGTAAACTTCCTTGGCACACTCCTCGGCACTGGACACCAGGCTCACATTGTCACCGAGCACGTACGAGATCACCCCGGTGAGCAGCGGATAGTGCGTGCAGCCCAAGATCAGTGTGTCGATATCGGCTTGCTGCAAAGGTTTCAGGTACTCCTCCGCGCAATGCAGCAGTTCAGGGCCACCGGTGATTCCCGCCTCGACGAAGGACACGAAGCGAGGGCAGGCTGCAGTGTGTAGCTCGATCTGCGGAGCAACGGCGAACGCATCGTCGTACGCCTGTGATGTGGCGGTCGCCTCAGTGCAGATCACTCCGACACGACCGGACCGGGTGGCAGCGACCGCCCGGCGTGCTGCAGGCAAGATCACCTCGACGACAGGCACGGGGTACCGTTCCCGAGCATCGCGGAGCACCGCTGCGCTGCCCGAGTTGCAGGCGATGACCAGGAGTTTGACGCCTTGATCGGCTAAGTGATCAAGACACTCAAGCGCGTACTCGCGGACGGCGGCAATGGGCTGCTCGCCGTACGGCGATCGTGCCGTGTCGCCCAGGTAAATGATGTCCTCGTGCGGCAATTGGTCGATGACCGCGCGTGCCACCGTAAGGCCCCCGAATCCAGAGTCGAAGATGCCAATCGGAGCCTCTGTGTCAGCCGCCACGAGCGCTCAGCCTACAACTAATCACGCCCAGACCTGGGTGTCCAAGAAGTCCTCGCTGGCGTCCAGGTCACCGGCATAGGCGCCCGTTGAGAGGTATTTCCAGCCGCCGTCGGCGATGATCAACACAATCTCAGCGGACTCCCCGGCGGCGACGGCCTTGGCGGCTTGCGCTAGGGCTGTGTGCAGGATCGCTCCGGAGGAGAGCCCGGCGAAGATGCCCTCACGCTCCAACAACTCACGTACCCGTCGGACCGCGTCTCGGGAGCCAACGGAGAACCTGGAGGTGACATAAGACGCGTCGTAGATCTCCGGAACGAAGCCCTCCTCAAGGTTGCGCAAGCCGTAAACGAGGTCGCCGTACCGCGGCTCGGCAGCGATGATCTTGACCTCGGGTTTCTTCTCCGCAAAGAAGCGTCCGACTCCCATCAGTGTTCCTGTGGTGCCGAGCCCGGCGACCACATGCGTCACCTCAGGGAGATCTTCGAGGATTTCCGGCGCCGTCGTCAGGTAGTGCGCCTCGGTGTTGGCTGGGTTGCCGTACTGGTAAAGCATCACCCAGTCCGGGTGCTCGGCGGAGAGCTGCTTGGCGACCCGGATTGCTTCGTTCGAGCCCCCAGCTGCCGGTGAGGAGACGATCTCTGCGCCCCAGATCGAAAGCATCTGCTTGCGTTCGGCCGAGGTGTTCTCCGGCATGACGCAGATCAGCCGGTAGCCGCCGAGCTTGGCTGCCATGGCAAGGGCGATGCCGGTATTGCCACTGGTGGGTTCGAGGATGGTTGCTCCGGCGCGGAGTGTCCCGTCGGCTTCCGCGACCTTGATCATTTGGAGTGCCACACGATCCTTGATCGAACCGGTGGGATTGCAACCCTCCAGCTTTGCCCAAAGCCGAACCGACTCGCTGGGTGATAGTCGCGGCAGGCCTACCAGCGGGGTATGCCCGACCGACTCGACGAGCGAGGCGTACCGGACCATGGACGACTCCGGTCAGCCGCCCGCGACGGCGGGCAGGACTACCACGATGTCGCCGTCCGCGGTTGGGGCCTGCAGACCACCGCTGAAGCGGACATCCTCGTCGTTGACGTAGACATTCACGAAACGACGCAGGGTCTCCGCCTCCACAATTCGGTCTTTCAGTCCGGGGTTGCGGCCATCGATGTCGTCGAGCACCTCTTGCAAGGTCGCCCCGTTTCCGTGCACAGCTTTCTGTCCACCGGTGAACGTGCGGAGGATCGTCGGGATCCTCACCTCTACTGACATCGAGTGTCTCCTGTGTCCCTGGGTACTCCTGCCAACGACTGGTCACGGGGCCCTATTCCGTGACGTCGATTTCCTCCTCGGTCACCACACCATCGACAATGCGGAAGGACCGTACGCTCACCGGGCCAGCCGATGCGCCGGACTCGGCGGTCGACACGATCACGTAATGTGCCTGCGGTTCGGTGGCGAGCGAAACGTCGGTTCGCGACGGGTAGGCCTCGGTCGCCGTGTGGGAATGGTAGACAACAACGATCTCCTCACCCGCCGCACTCATCTGTTTGTACAAGGCGAACTGCTCCTGAGGCTCGAAGCGGAAGAAGGTGGGCGACCGATCGGCGTTGATCATCCGGACTAGACGAGTCGGCACATCGGAGCCCTCCGGACCAACGATCACGCCACATGCCTCGTCCGGATGATCTTCCCGGGCGTGGGCGATCATGTCGTCCACGTGCTCGCGGGCGATCTTCAGCACGGCGGTCAGACTAGGGGCGATCCCTCTGATCAGCTGTTACATCCGGACTATGAGATCACGCAGCTCCTCCTCCGGCGGCGGATTCCAAGCGCCCAGGATCGCGCGCCGCTGTCCTGCACGAACGAACGAGCAGACACGCTTTTCGTCTGCGAGTGAGAGAGGAAGGCAGCGGCTTCCAAGCGCGATCCGCGCGAGCGGAGCGAGCAATCAGACATTACGCGAGCAGCTTAGAACCAGCTGCGAGCGTCGGGAATCGCGCGCCGCCGCAGGGAGGAGGAATGAGCG
>JBKPAB010000035.1:0-11502 GCA_046726195.1 Actinomycetota bacterium | reverse complement strand
GGTGGCATTGGCCGCTTTTGGTGACGAGCAGGGCTGGCCGATCGTGGCCAAGACCTCCCGCGGCGGTTACGACGGCAAAGGCGTGTGGCGGCTCGACTCGGCCGCCGAGGCGGGAAAGCCGTTCGCGGAGGTGACGGACGGCGTGCAGATCATTGGCGAGGAGTTCGTGGATTTCAGCCGTGAATTGAGTGCCCTCGTCGTTCGCTCACCATCCGGCCAGGCCGCGGCATACCCGATCTCGGAATCGTTGCAGCGAAACGGGATCTGTGTCGAGACGATCACGCCGGCGCCGGGTCTCGACGATCAGCAAGCCGTCGCAGCACAGCAGCTGGCGCTGATGATCGCCCATGAGCTCAGTGTTGTCGGCGTGCTCGCCGTCGAGTTGATGCAGCGCGCTGATGGATCGGTGGTAGTTAATGAGCTGGCCATGCGGCCACACAACACAGGCCACTGGACGATCGACAGCGCGTACACGTCGCAATTCGAAAACCACTTACGCGCCGTGCTCGATCTACCGCTCGGCGACCCGAGGAGCAAGGAGCCGTGGACGGTGATGGCCAATATCTTCGGCGGGAGCATCGAGGATTTGCCATCGGCCTTGCTGCCCTGTTTTGCCCGCGACCGGCGGCTACGGGTGCAGCTGTACGGCAAGCAGTTCCGACCCGGCCGCAAGCTGGGCCATGTCACCACCTTCGGAGATGATCTTGACGAGACACGGAATCGGGCGCGGCACGCCGCGGCCTACCTGATGGGAGACCCCAATGCCTAGTGGCAACCCTCGACCGCGGGTCGGGATTGTGATGGGTTCCGATTCAGACTGGCCGGTGATGGGTGCCGCGGCGATGGCGCTGCGTGAGTTCAACGTCCCGTTCGAGGCCGATGTGGTCTCAGCCCATCGAATGCCCGACGCCATGATCGCGTACGGACGGGCGGCCCATACCCGTGGACTCGAAGTGATCATCGCCGGAGCAGGCGGCGCGGCCCACCTGCCGGGCATGCTGGCCTCCGTTACTCCGCTGCCCGTGATCGGAGTCCCGGTACCGCTGAAGTATCTCGACGGCATGGATTCCCTGTTGTCGATCGTGCAGATGCCAGCGGGTGTGCCGGTGGCCACCGTCGCCATCGGCAACGCTCGCAACGCCGGACTCCTGGCGGTACGCATCCTTGCTGCGAGTGATCCCGGCCTGCGGCAGCAGATGATTGATTTCCAAGATCAGCTTCGGCAGGCTGCGGAGGCCAAAGGAGCCGCCGTACGCCCAAATGCGCAGAACCAGGGCAGTGAGTCTCGCTAGTGGGGACAGCGGTCGCAGAGCTGCTGGCTGGTGCCGGCTTGCTCGCCAAAGGGTTGAGTCTGATCACACGCCGGCCGCGACTGTTTCTGCTCGGTGCGATCCCACCGGCAATCACCTCGATCATCTTCACTGGTGCGCTCGTCGCGTTGATCACTCAGCTGGAGCCGCTCGTCGAGTGGCTCACCCCATTCGCGGAAGGTTGGGTGCGAGGCCTGGCCCTCACGATTCGCGCTCTCGTCGGCACCGCACTGGTGGCAGGGGCGGTGCTGCTGACGGTGATTTCCTTCACCGTGCTGACGCTCGCCCTCGGATCGCCGTTGTACGACAAGTTGTCAGAGTCTGTGGAGCGAGAGTTCGGTGAGCTGCCCGAGCTCAAGGAGAACGTGGCGCGCGGCATGGTACGGGCACTGCGGCAGGCCTTCACGCTCATTGCGGTCTCCATATTGGGTGCGCTGGCACTATTCCTGTCCGGCTTCGTGCCCCTCGTCGGGCAAACCCTCGTGCCGGTGCTGTCCGCCACCTTTGGCGGCTGGATGCTCGGTATCGAGCTGATTGGCTCCGCGTTCGAACGACGCGGGATGCTGCGGCTCGCGGATCGCCGTGCTGCGATGCGGACACGTCGGCTTCGCGTTCTGGGTTTCGCGGTGCCTACATTCCTGCTCCTGGCCATCCCGTTCGCCGGGGTGGTGGTGTTTCCGATCGCGACCGCAGGCGGCACCCTGCTGGCTCGTCAGCTCCTCGGCGAGCCAACGTAGCGACTTCCAGGCCGGCCCGCCTCGTTCCGAAAGTGGTCACAAACAACACCGAATTCGGCGATTCTCTTGTTGTTTGCGACCACTTACAGGCAGGGTGGGCCCACCGCCACTAAGCAATCCGTCGCCTTAGGAGTTGGTCAATGTCTGAGTTGTCTGTCCAGCTGTACACCCTGCGCGAGGCTCTGGAGCAGGATTTCAATGGCACCTTGGGGAGGCTCGCCGCGCTGGGGTTTACCCAGGTTGAGCCGTTCCAGCTCGTCAAGTTCGCCGATCAGCTGCGCGCTGGACTGCGACAAAGTGGCCTTGCCGCGCCGACCACACATGTTGGCGTACTCAGCGGCGACCAGGATGAGGTCTTCGCACTCGCAGCCGAGCTCGGCATCCAAACAGTCATCGACCCCTACGTCGACCCCGCGCGTTGGCGGTCGGAGGATGACATCCGCGAGATAGCATCCGAGCTCAACGCAGCAGCGAGGAAAGCCTCCAGCCAGGGCCTCCGAGTCGGCTACCACAACCATCACTTCGAGCTGGAGTCCATGATCAACGGCGTCCATGGACTCGAGGTGCTGGCGACTCACCTCGACCCTGAGGTGGTTTTGGAGGTGGACACCTACTGGGCGTACGCGGGCGGTGCCGACGTCCCCGCCTTGCTCCGGCGCCTGGGTGATCGAGTTGTGGCGCTGCACCTCAAGGATGGCGACGGGAGCCTCGATACCACCAAGCAGGTGGCTGTGGGCTCCGGTGTGCTGCCGGTGCGGGACATCATCGCCGCCGCCCCGGACGCGCTCCGGGTCGTGGAGTTGGATGACTCCGAGGGCGACCTATTCGAGGCCGTGCGGGCCAGCCAGGAGTTCCTGCTCAGCGATCGGGTTTGATCATGAGCCCGGTTGCTGTCGGCGTGATCGGGGCCGGCACTATCAGCGACACCTACCTGGAGAACCTCACCGCGTTCGCTGACACCGAGGTGCTGGCCATTGGTGACATCGTCCCCAAGGCCGCCCGCGAGAAGGCCGACAAATATCAGGTTCCCGCCGCAGGTGAGGTTGCGACTGTTCTCGACCACCCAGAGATCGAGATCGTCGTGAACCTGACAATCCCGGCGGCACATGCCGAGGTCGCGAGCCGGGCAATCAAAGCTGGCAAGCATGTCTGGAACGAGAAACCGCTGGCTCTCGATCGTGTTAGCGGCCGCAGCTTGCTCCACGACGCCCAGGAGGCGGGACTGCTTGTTGGCTGCGCGCCGGATACCTTCCTTGGCCCTGGGCTCCAGACGGCCTGTCGGCTTATCGAGCAAGGCATGATCGGTACCCCGCTCACGGCTCTGGCGCTACTGCAATTGCCCGGCCCGGAGTCGTGGCATCCGAACCCGGCGTTCCTCTACGCCGTGGGCGCTGGTCCGCTCTTCGATCTTGGGCCCTACTACCTCACCTCGCTAGTCCAGGTCTTCGGCCCAGTCTCCTCGGTCGCGGGGCTTGGGTCGAAGGCCCGGGAACGGCGGGTAATCGGCTCCGGACCCAAGGCAGGGGAGGAGTTCGACGTCCTGGTGCCCAGTCACGTCAGCGCTTTGGTCCAATACGAGTCCGGTCAATCAGCTCAGGCAATGTTCTCTTTTGATTCGGCGCTTCCGCGTACCCTGCTGGAGGTCAACGGCACCGAGGCAACGATGCTGTTTCCTGACCCGAACTATTTCGACGGCGAGGTTGCGATCAGACGCCGTGGCGGCGAGGACTGGGAGACCGTTGCTACCACAAAGGCCTCCTCTGCTCGTGGCACTGGAGTCTTGGACATGGCCCGCGCCGTTCGCGAAGGCAGGCCGCATCGCGCCCAGGGAGCGCTGGGCTACCACGTCCTGGACACCATGATCGCGATCGGGGAGTCGCTCGAGTCGCGTGCCTTCGTCGATGTCGAAAGTTCGGTCGACAAACCGGCGCTCCTGCCGGAGGACTGGGATCCGTTAGCGCAGACGATCTGAGGCTGGCCGCCCGAATAGGCTCCTTCGTATGAGCCACTTCGCTGAAATGTATCGGCCCAGCGAGGAGCATGAGGCGTTTCGAGCCGCAGTCCGCGAGCTGTGCGAGGAGAAGGTGGCTCCCAATGCCGCTGAGGCTGACGAGTTGGCGCAATTCCCCAAGGCATCCTTCGAAGCGCTCGTGTCGGCGGATTTCCATGCCCCACACATCCCCGAGTCTTACTCAGGGGTCGGCGCTGATGCCTTGGCAACAGTGATCGTGATCGAGGAGATTGCGCGCGTCTGCGCCGCGACGTCGCTGGTTCCGGCAGTCAACAAGCTGGCCACGCTCCCGTGGCTGCTCGCAGGATCAGAAGAGATCAAGCAGACTTATCTGCCGCCGATTGCTCGCGGCGAAGCGATGGCGTCGTACTGTCTGTCCGAGCCGGAGTCTGGTTCGGACGCAGCAAGCATGCGGACCCGTGCCGTACGCGACGGCGACTACTTCATTTTGAATGGCGTCAAACGCTGGATCACCAACGCCGGGTTGTCGGACTTTTACACAGTTTTCGTGGTGACCGATCCCGAAGCGCGCTCGAAGGGCATCAGCGCTTTTGTAGTTGAGAAGTCTGATGCGGGCATCTCGTTCGGAGCCCCGGAGAAGAAGCTGGGCATCAAGGGCTCTCCGACCTGCGAGGTGTACGTCGACCACGTACGTATTCCCGAGTCACGCATGATCGGCGCGGAGGGTACCGGTTTTGAGACGGCGATGCGCACCCTCGACCACACGCGGGTCACCATCGCGGCGCAGGCGGTCGGCATTGCCCAGGGAGCTCTCGATTACGCACTTGGCTATGTCAAGCAGCGCAAGCAGTTCGGCAAGGCGCTTGCGGAGTTTCAGGGCCTGCAGTTCATGCTCGCCGACATGGGCATGAAGCTCGAGGCTGCGCGGCAGCTCACCTACGCCGCCGCCGCCAAGTCTGAACGGGGCGACGCAGACCTGCCCTACTTCGGCGCAGCCGCGAAGTGTTTCGCCTCCGATGTGGCGATGGAGATCACCACCGATGCAGTACAGCTCCTGGGCGGCTACGGCTACACCAAGGATTACCCGGTTGAGCGAATGATGCGGGATGCGAAGATCACGCAGATCTATGAGGGCACCAACCAGATCCAGCGGATCGTGATGGCTCGGCAATTGTTGGCTGGGCTACCGCACTGAGTACAACGCTGGTCACGACAGATGCCCCCGCATGTCTCGCGCTCCGCAAAAGTCTTGCCTGGTTGAAGTTCTGTCTTAGGTGATGTCACACGCTGGTCTTGACATCACTCAGCCAAGCGACATGCTGGAGGTATGGCACCCCGAGCTGTGTTCCCGCTGCGTTGGCGTAACGAGAAGCTTCGGATTCTGACAGCTGAAGTCGCCGCCCGATTGGGCATCAGTCAAAACGAGCTGATCGAGCAGGCGATCGAACACGAGGTGGTCGCTCGTGGCGCGATGCTGAGCGAGGATCTGCGGGCCGCTGCGGATCGGTTGGCCGAGCTAACCCAGGAGCAATACGAGCGAATCCAGGCGCGTAGCTGGGAGCGCTTTGTTGCGGGAGAGGGCCAGCTTGAGCCGCTGCAAACCCGACCTGTTCAGCCTGCTGCCGCCGTCGATCGGGTAGCCGTCGACCGTCCCCACCTCGCCCGAGACGTGACGTCGATCTACAGATCGGCGCGTGCCGGGCTGGCATGACGGCTCCGGTATGGCAGGAAGACGACCCGAGGAATCTCTCCCAGATCCAGATCAACGCAGCGCAGCTGGTGGACGAGTTGCGTGCCAACGCCGCTCAGCGAATCCTGCCCACTCGCGAGGAACTTTGTCGCTGGCATGCGCGGCTCTACGCCGGATGTGACGTGCCGGTTGCCGGCTATGTGGGACATTTCCGCGGGGATCCGGCCGTCAAGGAGCTGATCGATTACGAGGTCGGACTCGGTGCGCGGCTCAAGGACGGCAATCTGGAAAAGATGGGGATCTGGGCGCGCCAGGTTCGTGAAGAGATGGACGCGGTGTTCACCGGGTTGCACGCAGTCATCAATGAGCTCGACGTCCGACTGCCCGTCGGGAAACCGCCGACCACCCCAGACCAGATACTCGCACTGATCAGCTTCACGGCGCTCGCTCACGGTGAGTGTCTACGGGTTCACCCCTTCGCCAACGGCAACGGCCGCATCGCCAGGATGCTCGTCGCCTTCATCTGCCTGCGCTACGAGCTGCCGATGTTCCTCCATATCAAGCCGCGGCCGGAGAATGAGGACTACATCCGTGCCAGCCGCGACTCGATGGGCCGCCCACCAACCTTCGTGGGCAATCACACGACGACAACAGCGGTGTTCGCACGGATGCTTGCCGACGTACTGGCGGGGGAGCGGGTGCCATGATGGCTAACGCGGGTGGTGGCGTCCTGAGGGTGCCTCGTTTGCCGTCTTGGGATGGCTAACGCGGTGGTTGAGCTCTGAGACCGTGCCGTACGGAGCCGGACGAAGCGCGATGGGTCAGGGACGGGTAGCCAAGTAGTGGCTGTAGCCGTAGCTGGTCACAAAAGAGGGGAACTCCTCACCAAGACAGCCGTGCTCGAGGATGTCCTTGGCCGCCGTAACCTGCCAGCGCTGATCGGGTTCGGTGTCCTCGAGTGTCTGCTCGACCTCCTCCGCTAGCATCGCCGCGACCAAATCCCAGGTGATCGAAATCCCGCCGGTCATCTGCGCGTTGTGACGGATCCACTGCCAGATCTGCATCCGCGAGATTTCGACGGTGGCCGCATCTTCCATCAGGTGGTTGATGGCTACCGCGCCACGGCCGCCGACCCAGGCCGACAGGTAGGCGAGCGGGACGCGCAGGTTCGTGCGCAGGCCCGCCAGAGTGACTGAGTGCGGCATGTCACCCAGCCCGATCATCTGCTCGGCGGTCGTCTCCACGTCGTCGCGGCGGCGCTCAATCTGGTGCGGCCGATCCCCCAGAACAGAGGAGAACACCTCGGTGCAGGTTGGCACTAGGCCGGGATGCGCCACCCATGAACCGTCGAAGCCATCGCCGGCTTCCCGTGCCTTGTCGGCTCGAGTACGTTCCAGGGCGACTGAGGTCGCCTCCGGGTCTGCCCCGCTCGGCACGAAGGCGGCCATGCCGCCGATGGCGTGGGCGCCGCGCTGGTGACAGGTCTTCACCAGCAGTTCGGTGTACGCCCGCATGAACGGCACCGTCATGGTGATGGTCTCCCGGTTCGGCATCACCCGGCTCGGGTCGTCGGCGAAGTTCTTGATGAAGGAGAAGATGTAGTCCCAGCGGCCGGCGTTGAGCCCGGCGGAGTACTCGCGAAGCTCGTAGAGGATCTCATCCATCTCGAACGCGGCTGGAAGGGTCTCGATCAGGCAGGTGGCCCGGATGGTGCCGTGGGGAATGCCGAGCAGGTCTTCAGACCATGCGAACACGTCGTGCCACAGGCGCGCCTCGAGATGGGACTCCAGCTTGGGCAGGTAGAAGTACGGGCCGCGCCCGTTGCTGATCAAGGTCTGGGCGTTGTGGAAAAAGAACAAACCGAAGTCCACAAAAGCCGCGGGAATGGGCTGACCGTCCATAACCAGGTGGTTCTCGGTCAGGTGCCACCCGCGCGGACGCACCATGGTCGTTGCCGGCTCGGGGCTCAATTTATGGTGCCGACCGTCGGCGTCAGTGAAGTCGATTTGCCGGCGGATCGCGTCGTACAGGTTGAGCTGTCCGTCGATGATATTGAACCAGGTCGGCGAGGTGGCGTCCTCGAAATCGGCCATCCACACCCGCGCTCCTGAGTTGAGCGCGCCGATGGTCATCTTCCGGGTTGGCGGTCCGGTGATCTCGCAGCGACGGTCCACGAGGCCGGGAGCGAGCGGCGCGACTCGCCACGTCGGGTCTTCGCGGATTTCTGCCGTCTCGGGCAGGAAGCGAAACGGACGCTCCTGGTCGCTGCGGCTGCGCCGGACCGCCAACAGTTCGGCCCGCCGACCGGCGAAGTGGCCGTGCAGCCCGCACACGAAGTCCAGCCCCTCTTCGGTGACAATCTCGTCGAAGCGGTCTTGCATGGCGCCAAGCACACTCAGCCGGCTGGTTAGCCGGCCATGCACGGGCTGGTGCCGGTAATGCGGCATGGTTCGAGACGGCTGTTCAGCAGTGATAGTCACGATTATCTCCTGGTGATCAGTGGAACTGCGCGGTCTCGGTTGAACCGGCCAGGGCGGTCGTCTCACTGCGCGGGTTGAGCGCTGTGGCGACCTTGTCGAAGTAGCCGGTGCCGACCTCAGCCTGGTGCCGCGTGGCGGTGTAGCCGTACGGCTCGTCGGCGAACTCGGCCTGCTGGAGCGCCACGTAGGAGGTCATGCCGTCCCGGGCGTACCCCCGGGCCAAGCTGAACATCGCGTGGTTGAGCGCATGAAATCCGGCCAGAGTGATGAACTGGAACCGGTAGCCAAGCTCGCCGAGTCGATCTTGGAACTCGGCGATCTGCCGATCGTCGAGGCTGGCCCTCCAGTTGAACGACGGTGAGCAGTTGTACGCGAGCATTTTGTCCGGAAAGTCCTTATGCAGTTCAGTGGCAAATTCGCGCGCCAGGCCAAGGTCGGGAGTGCCAGTTTCGACCCAGATGAGGTCTGCGTACGGCGCGTACGCCTTTGCGCGAGCCAGCACCGCACCAAGACCGGACCGGACACGGTAGAAGCCTTCGTTTGTCCGTTCCCCCGTGCAGAATGGGGCATCCACCTGGTCAACGTCGGAAGTGATCAAGGTCGCAGCCAAGGCGTCGGTGCGCGCGATGATCAAGGTTTCGGTACCCATGATGTCAGCCGCAAGCCGAGCGGCATTGAGAGTCCGGACATGCTGTTGGGTCGGGATGAGTACTTTGCCGCCGAGGTGCCCGCACTTCTTCTCCGAAGCGAGTTGATCTTCCCAGTGCACACCCGCGGCACCGGCCATGATCATCTGCTTCATCAACTCGAACGCATTCAGCGGACCTCCGAAGCCAGCCTCAGCGTCGGCCACGATCGGCACGATGAGCTCGCCCGGCCGGTCGCGGTTCTCCCCATTCGCCCAGGCGATCTGATCAGCCCTGATCATCGCGTTGTTGATCCGGCGTACTACGGCCGGCACCGAGTTGGCCGGGTACAGGCTCTGGTCGGGATAGGTGTGGCCTGCCAGGTTGGCGTCGGCGGCCACCTGCCATCCGGACAGATAGATTGCCCGCAACCCGGCTTTGACCTGCTGTACGGCCTGATTTCCGGTCAGCGCCCCAAGCGCACGGACGTAGGTCTGTTTGTGCAGCATCCGCCACAGGCGCGCCGCTCCGTTCTTGGCAAGGGTCTGCTCCTCGACAACGGAGCCTCGGAGGTTGACCACGTCGGCCGAAGTGTAGCTGCGCTCAATGCCAGCCCAGCGCGGGTTGGTGGCCCAGTCGCGCTGCAGCACCTGGTCAGCGGTCAGGGTGGTTGCCTCCGTGGCAGGCAGCATCGTGGTCATGGGAACTCCTCGGTTCTTGGTTGCCGTGACCACAACTTTCGTCCTTGTCATTAGTCCACTCGGGGAACTGGGCTGGTCAAGATCCAGCGTTTTTGACGAATCCGAAGGCTTGCAGAATTCTGCGCCAACCGCTGAGATCGAATCATGGCAACCAGGTCACGCTTCCGCTTGTCAAGTTCTGCGAATCTTGACGCGGACCGAGCGTTGCGGCTTGTAACCGCACCTTCGGGCGGCTCAGGCCACATCAACCGCTCGAATGGACCCGATCTACTGATGATCGGCAAGCGGGTCAGACACTTGCGGAAGAAGTGCGGTCTCACGCTGGACGATTTGGGGGAGCGGATTGGGCTCTCTGCCTCGGCTGTGTCCCTGATCGAAACGGGCAAGCGGGAGGCCAAGGTTTCCACCCTTGCTGCGCTCGCCGAGGCGCTGGACTGCGAGTTATCCGATCTGCTGACCGACGCCGCACCCAGCCGGCGCGCTGCGCTCGAGCTCAAGCTCGAGCGAGCCCAACGGTCTCACTCCTTCGCGGAACTAGGCATCCCTGCGGTGAAAACTGGACCGCGCCTCCCGCTGGATGCGCTGGAGTCGCTGGTGGCTCTGCACGATCGGCTTGCCGCGTACAGCACCGAGCGAGACGGCACTCCGGAGTATGCGCGGCGTGCCAACGCCGATCTGCGTGCCAAGATGCGCGCCTCCGACAACTACTTTCCGGCCATCGAGGAACTGGCCGACGACTTGTTGCTGGGTATCGATCATGATGGCGGGCCACTGACCCGGCATCGAGTGAATGCGATTTCCGATCGGCTCGGCTTCACCTTGCATTCGGTGCCCAACCTGCCGCAATCGACGCGGTCGGTTACCGATCTTGCTGGCCGACGCATCTTTCTGCCGACCAGTGACGGCGCGTCCCAGCGCACCCTCGCCCTTGCTGCGCTGGGACACGTGGTCCTTCAGCACCAGCCGCCCGCCGACTACGCCGAGTTTCTCGCGCAGCGAGTGGAGGTCAACTACTTCGCCGCGGCGGTGCTGATCCCACAGCGGTGGGCAGTGGCGTACCTGCGGGAAGCTAAAGAGAACAAGGATCTGGAGATCGAGGACCTGCGTGATCGTTATCTGACCTCGTACGAGATGGCAGCACATCGATTCACCAACCTGGCCACCATCCATCTCGAGATCCCCGTGCACTTCATGAAAACCAACAAGGCCGGCATCATCTATAAGGCCTACGCCAACGACGGGGTCACATTTCCGGCGGACAGCACTGGAGCCGTCGAAGGTCAGCGGGTCTGCCGGTTCTGGACGGCCCGTCGGGTCTTCGAGCAGCCTGATTGGACCAAGCCGTACCAGCAATACACCGATACACCCGGCGGAACCTACTGGTGCACTGCGGTCGCAGAGCAGGGCGAGCGAGAGGCGTTTTCGGTGTCGGTCGGGACACCGTACGAGCACGTGAAGTGGTTCCGGGGTCGTGGCACCCCGCACCGCTCGAAGTCGCGCTGTCCCGATCCGACATGCTGCACGCTGCCCCCGCCGCAGCTCGCAGCTCGCTGGCAGGAGACGAGCTGGCCAAGTGCTCGCGTGCACTCCGCGCTGCTGGCAAGTCTGCCCGCTGGGGCGTTCCCAGGAGTTGACCAGACCGAAGTGATGGAGTTCCTTGACCGGCAGTAACCGGTTCAGCCCTCCGGACAGAAAACTATGTTACGTAGGCTGCGTGCGGTCTGCACAGGTTGCAACCTAATAAGAGATACCGGGTCCGGTTCTGGTGCAGACTCGGTGCCGGTAGCCGCCGGCGGGTGAGCTCTCCTGCAACCAGGACCCCCCTGGGAGTCCTATGCACAGATGGTGCCCCCGCCGGTGGTCGGGAGGGTCGAACCGCTGATGGGATGTCGTGCCCGCCGGGTTGGCGTGAGCACTCGTTTATTAGGTCGCCGGGACTCTCCTGCTGGCTACTGCCAGGGAATGCTGTCCAGACACAAGGGGGAT
>JBKPAB010000034.1:0-8656 GCA_046726195.1 Actinomycetota bacterium | reverse complement strand
GCGCATCATCTTGAGGGTGTTGTTCGGGTCTCGTAGCCCGCCAGCAAGGGGCGCAGGGAAGACCTGCTGACCCATAAGTTCATCCTCGCCGACATCGTACGGCTGGCGTCGCCGGAGCATTGTCACTGCCCAGGAGGGCAGCTCAAGGATGCGTAGTCCAGCCGCGGACTTCGGCGAGGGCTTGATGATGAGGCCGCCAGCTCGAAGCCGTAGAACTGTCCCCCGGACTTCCACCGTGCACTCGTCTAGGTCCAGATCGCGCCACTGCACGGCGAGCGCTTCGCCGATCCGAAGGCCAGTAGCAGTCAGGAAGAGTACGAGATCCGGCAGATCGCGCTCCACCGATTGCTCATCGCGGCTGAGCCATTGGTGGAGGCGCCTCAGGTCCTCAACGGTCAGCGCGGTCGGCGGACGCTTGGGCTTCACCGAGATTCGGCCGACGTCACGGCATGGGTTGGTGGCGATCGCGTCGTATCGGCATGCAAGCGTGAACAGGCCCGACAGAACACTGCGGGTGGTTTTGGCCAGGGATGGCCCGTGCGCAGCCTTCACTGCGGCGAGATGCCGGTCGACCACTCCAACTGATAGCTCTCGCAGCCTGAGTTCCCCCAGCGACGGCAGAATCTGTTTGTCGAGCCGATCTCGGTAAGCCTGGACAGTTGATGGGCTCAGATCGCGACCCTTGATCTCGTCGAACCAGACCTCCGAGAGCAAGCTCAGCTTGGTCTCTCCGTTGATATCGATTTGTGAGGTGCCGGACGAGCGATCCCTGATGGCGGCCGCTAGGTTCCTCCGAGCGGCGCCTTTGGTGGCACCATGGCGCTTGACTTGGCGCACCTTGCCATCCCAATCCCGGTACCGGGTTACTGCCTTGTATCCGCTGGGTGCCACAGGATAGATCCGGATCGTTCCGGCGGTGCCGAGTACAAGGCCTGGTCTACCCACCCTCAGATGCTATAGCGATCAGGCACAACTTAGGCACAAGAAACGCCGCAAAACGCTGTCAGAAGTTGATCAAGCCAAGGCTCCGTGAGGACGCCGCTTTCCCTTAAATATATGGGACTACGCGAGGCGATGACGGGTCGTGATTTGCATTGCCAAAAGCCAGATTTGTAATCCGTAGGTTGTGGGTTCGAGTCCCACGGGGCCCACTGTGGCTAGGGATTTTGCTGTCGTCAGGTTTCTGATGATAGATGAGACCCCATTAAACCCCCAACTTTCAGGCGCGTGGTCCGCGGTGCTGGCGGAAGCACGGAACGTTGCCAAGGATCCGTCACGGCCGTGCGCAGCCCTTATCGCCGCGTCGCGATAGGGAGGTCATGGAGTGCGGTCTCGACGCGGCAGTCTGCGTCCGAGCTGCTTCACTTGTGTGGCCGGGTCCGCTATCGCAGTCCAATGATCGGGAAACAACAGCCACACCGCGGCTTTGCTTTGCCTGGTGTGCGAGACGCCAATCACTAATCAAGAGGAAAGTTCAGCAGGAGACTCCAGCTAGCTCCAGGTCTTTGTGCTGCCAACTAACTGGAACCCCCCCTCGTGCGGGCCCCACAACCAAGTACCGCGCAACGGTGGCGAAAGTCCAGGTTATCCGCAGTGATTTGTTCGAAGACAGGAAGATCTTCGTGAATCGTCGCTGTTGCCTCGACGGTTGCGCGTCGAGCGTGATCAGCCGCATGGCGTCGCTTTGACGGGAGCGCATGGCCGGTTCCAAAGATCAAGAATTCTGCATGGCGATCAGCACGGTGCCTGCATCATGTCGCCGTGAACGGTCCTCGGCGTAGTCTCTGACCGAGACGGGGGCACGCGCTCGGCAACAGGCCTACTATGACCCGTGTATCCATTCGGACCAGTGGGATCGGCCGATCGAGTTGCATAGCGGCCCGACCTCAGTCGACTCCGCCGATCCGCTGCCTGGACGCATGGTTGTGGATCTCGCTGGTGATCTTCAGGTGCGCTGGAACGTGACTGGCGTCGTCAGGCCGTTTCACCCCGGCCACGGAGCCTGGGAATTGATCTACCAGACTTCGGGGTCGATCACCGTGCCCCGACAGCTCAACCGCAGGCGTGGAGCGGGCATGATCATGTACGCGACAGTTGGCGATCGCGACGCAGAGTGTGATCACACAATCGCACATGTCACAAACCTGCCCATGATCTTTCCGGCGGGGTCTGGCCTATGGCAAGGGGTCGGAGCGGGTTGGGATTGTCTGTACCGGACACAGAAATGCGGCGACATCGGCTGTCGTCCACAGCGGGTCATCGAGAGCACACCGCCCGCCCCTCCGGCTCTTCCGGCGTCGCCGACTTACCAGATCGCTCCGTCCTCGCCTCAACCAGTTCCATCCCCGCGCTTTCAGCTGCGAGAGGCGGATCAAGGCGACTGAATCCGCGCTGCAGCGGCCGATCTTGATCGACTCCAGTTGCTTGGCTGCAATCAGCCGGTACATGCCGCTTCGGTCCAGCCTGAGCATGTCGTCGCCTCGGCCGTGACCTTTGGCGGTTTCGTGATCGGGTTCCTTTCTGGTAGTCGGGTTCCTCCTCAGGCGCGAAATCGCGGGCAGTGGGTTGTGCGCCAACAGACGCTGCCACGTATTGCTCGGGCGGTGGCAGTCGGTCTCATCGGCGTGGTCCTTTTGGCGCTGGATGTTGTGTGCGGGTGATCTGAGGGGACTCGAATGAGCGTCTGCGGTTCGTTGCCCGATCGGGTCTAATCGATCGCGCGAGGTTGCCGGGGTCGACTTGGGCGGCTGCGGCGACAGCCCGGTTTGTGGTGGCGATGACCTCGTCGGCGAGGTTGATCAGTCCGCGTCTAGCCGGCTCCGGCAACGGGATCAGTCGATTGGCAGCGATCTGGCGGCGGGTGGTCCAGGTGACGCCTTCGTAGCGCGTCTCACCCTGCTCGATCGCGATCTCGGCCTCGCCTTGGGCTCTCATTCCGATGATGCGAGCTGGTGCGGCAAGGCCGGGGTGGTCGGCGGCAGTGTCGCGGACGACGTAGGCGATGTCGATCGAGGCCACCAGGCTGAGATGAAGGGTCCTGACCGTGGCGGGAAGGTCGACGCGAGTGGCCAGCTGGTCGGGTGTGGCCCATCCGGTCTGGTTGGTGGCAGTCGCCGCGATCGCGGAGCGGAGCTCGCTGGCTGCGCCGACCAACGCCGGGTCGGTGCGGCTGGCTGGGTTGGTGAGTTCACCCCAGCGTCTCGCCGACCTGCTCCAGGCAACCTGGCTTGCCTCGAGCGCCGGCTCCAGCCGTTGCATCACATCGTCGTCGATATGGCCCCTCGCAGCTGCGGCTTCGCTGATGACACTTGTGGTGCTGGTGATGAGTGCCTGCACGCGGGCGATCCGCACCAAATCGGCTGCATCCGGGTTGGCGGCCAGCGTGCGGTGCGCTTGAACCTCCCAGGCACCCAAGGCTGTTTCCAGCCGCGTGGCCTGTGCCACCGGCCTCCGCTGGCCAGGGTCCGCGGAAGGGAGCGGCTGCCCGAACATGTGTGCCGCGGCGAGCTGCTCGAAGCCGCTAAAACGGGCGATCATGCCCTGCGCCTCGGTGATCTCCAGGGTGGTTGGCCGCTCAGCCATTGGCTGTCGTCGGCGGGTGCCGACCTCCAGTCGGTGCTGCAGCTCCGTTACATATGCGCCGAGTGCGACAGTCGTTCCGTGGGCGGCGACATACAACGTGTGCATCACCTGGCCGTGAATATCTGGGGTGTGGGCCTGTCTGTCCGCGGTCGCCGGCACGGACGGGTGGCCGCCGCGCTCGATCAGATGCCGCGCCCGTGAAAGGTTGTCGGCAATCTCGGTCAGGTGATCGTCGGTCGGTCCTTGCCCGGGCCAGTGCCCGGCGCGAACGCTGCGAGCGATGGCCTCGCCGACAAGCCGAAGGCCTTCCATCGGGTCCGATTTCGATATATCGTCCGGCGGCGCCGACAGCGCTGCCCACAGGTGGGCAGCCGACGCGACCAGCTGATTCCAGCTTCGTACCATCGCCGGAGCATTTTCGGGCGTTGCGTCGAGGAGCGTCTCGCGGGCCAGTGCGTCACTATCGGCCAGTAGTTCACCGATCGTGCGGCGGTCAGGCGGCGGCACCGGTATTCGCCTCCCAGACCAACTCGGCAACCAGCGACCTCAGACCAAACAGCCGCGATGGTGCACCCACCACACAGATCCGGCGCAACAACTGCTCAGCCGACGCCAGAAGATCAGCTGGGTTGTCCCCAAATGGTGTGGGCCCATCCAGCCGGGCGCGGCGAGGCAACAGGCCTGATGCCTCATCCGCTGCAGAATCAATCCCCAACGCGAGTAGTTGATGCGATGACCGGGCACCCGCTGCGTCGGCCTGCGTCCATACCAGCTCAGCTGCGCGTCGAAGTAAGCGCGCGACGCCGGCCACCGTTTCAACGACTTCGGTATCCATATGTGCTCCTTGCCCACTCAATTCCCTTTTCTCAGAAGGCCTCCAATGAAGCCACAGATCTCGGCCGCGAGGTCGGGTACGCCATGACCTGTGGATACAAGGACGCTTTGCGGGCCCTAAGCGCCGGCGGAAGCTCCAGGCGGTCATGGTGATTGCATCCATGAGGGCAATCACCCTCGACTGGCTCAGCTCTTCGAAGTTCGGGTCAGCTCGGCTGACGTCGCAGAACCGTGCTGAACACAGCGGAAATGATCATGGTGTGTGGACTATCGAAGTTTGACCGACTCGCCCGCTGATCCAGCCGGGACATGTGTTTGACGTGGGGAAGTATCTGCAAGCAGTCCCCGACCCGACTGCACTTGGGTCTTTAGTGTCATGAACCACCTGAACGCAACTACACCCCAAGACGAGTCACTCCGGCTGTTGTGGGCCTGCGGTTAGATGGCGAAGCCGGGTCGCCTCACGATGACTGATTGCTCCGGCGCACCATTGCACAGCCTCGGACACTGTCAAGGATTCACCGGTGATCATCGCCTGCAACGCCGCGCTGGCACGCTGCTCGGTGGCGGCGATGGTGGCATCTCGTTCTCCGAGCGCCGCCAGCACCTCGATGGCCAGCTTCTCCAGCCGCCGGTCACGCTCGGCCCGTTCACGACGACGAGTCGCGAACGCCTGAGATGCTGCCAGCCTGGCTGCCTGCCTCACTGTCTGCTTGGCCATAACCGCTTCCCTTATCGAGAGAGACCCGCACTCCCCTACGGCATTTCCGGTGGCCGAGCGGTCATCACCCGAGACGCGGCGGGAATGACCTAGCCACATATTGAGGGAATCTCATCTCCTAAGACTTGAACTCGCGAACCCTTGACCCCCGGATATCGGCAGCGTGTCCACGGACGTCCAAAGAGGTCCAACTTCTCTTAAAAATAAGGGTTTTGCACTTGGGCGTATTTCGGTGGCAAACCCGAATGGTGGTCAAGCCAGTAGCCGCGGTAAGCGAAGACCTTGATCAGGTCGAGGCTGGTGCATCGCAATGGCCTCAGCGATGTCGATGGTGCCGCACTCGTACAGTCGGCCAGATCATTGCGGCAGATCTGCGCCAACGCGCTCTGGTCAGTTAGGAGAACGGCTTATGCCTGGGTTTCATGGCTGGCCAAGCTCCTGTCAGGCTTCGTAATCGACATAGCAAGAGTGCTGACGATTTCACGTGAGTTCACAGGGGTCGCCAGCGATGTTGGCCGAAATCGGTATAGATGCAGCCTCGGGTTGATGCCGGCAGACGACGCGTTGACCCTCGTTGATTTGCCTGAAGCTACCGCACCTGACGGATTGGAAGCCGCGACGTTGTCGTGGCGATAAGCCCTGAGGAAACGGCGCTCTCCAGAACTAGCTAGCCTTATCCAACGACCTTCGGTTCAAGATTCCCGGTGATCGATAACCCCGACGATCCAGGAAGGGGATGGCATTTTTGAGCGTTGGAGCGGCGCTGCTGGTCCTGCTGCTCCTTGCTGTGGTCGCGCCCATTTATGTCCGGTTCCGGCCCCGCGCTCCCTCAGCCGAGCGGCCAGAGCGACAGGCCGGCCGGTCTCTGTGGCGAATCTTGATTGCCGTTGTCGTGGTGGCGGTCCTGGCTTCTCTCACCGCTGATGGTGTGGTCTATGCGCGTCGGCCCCGCGAGGCGGGTGCTACGCCGCTGTACATCGGCGCCCAGCCCGTGCGGGACCCGGAATCGGTGATCATTGGCGCGGCCGGTGACATTGCGTGCCCGCCTGGGCGATGGCGGAACAGATCCAATGCCTGCGGCATGGTGGGCACTGCCGAGGTGCTTGAAGCGATCCGGCCTGACGCGGTGCTCACCCTGGGTGACCACCAGTATCCGAGCGGTTCGCTGGCGGACTTCGAGGCATCGTACGCAGACACCTGGGGTGCGTACCGTGATATCACCTTCCCGGTTCCGGGAAACCACGAATATGAAACGCCTGGCGCTCGGGGGTACTTTGCCTACTTCGGCAAGCGGGCTGGTGAGCCCGATAAGGGCTACTACAGCTACGATCTCGGCGCCTGGCACCTGGTCGCGTTGAACTCCGAATGTGACGAGATTGGCGGCTGCGGCGA
Organism: Actinomycetota bacterium; assembly: GCA_046726195.1. Taxonomy (GTDB): domain Bacteria; phylum Actinomycetota; class Actinomycetes; order Propionibacteriales; family Propionibacteriaceae; genus Microlunatus. The sequence goes on along the minus strand of JBKPAB010000034.1, from coordinate 2,127 downwards.
TTCGGATCCCCAAGCCCGCTGGCTCCGCCAGGATCTAAAGGCTCACCCACGTAAGTGTGTGCTCGCCTACTGGCACCGGCCCCGCTTCAGCTCAGGACCGCACGGCAACGACTCCGACCTGGACGCACTGTGGCGGATCCTTGCCGCGGCATCCGCCGATGTCGTCCTTGCCGGGCACGACCACGACTACGAGCGGTTCAAACCCATGAATGCCGACGGGGCCGACCCGAAGGGAGTCACGCAGTTCGTCGCAGGAACAGGTGGTAGGAGCCATTACAAATTCCGCAACTCCCTGCCGACAAGCAAAGTCCGGATAACCGGGCATGATGGTGTGCTGCGCCTGCAGCTGACTAAGCGGGGGTACGCGTGGGAGTTCACGGCCGCTCCGAAAGGTGAGGTTCTCGACCGCGGGACCGGCCAGTGCCACTGAGTGGCCGGCCCCAACGCAGGTGAGGTGAACATTCTGCGTATCAGCGCGACGTAGGTAGACCGCTTACGCAGCGACGGGCGGGTCTGAGTATCTGGCCGAAGCACGTAGTCAGGACAGCACGTCAAGAATTTCTTGCCGGTTATGGGGCCACGTCGTATCAGTAAAGCGAAGCTCGACCACGAATTGTGCGCTCCGGTATTCCCCGTCTGGAGCGCAGCAGCCAGGTCGGCAGGATCATAAGCCATGCCATCTTGCTCCAACCGTTGCCTGCTGATGACTTCGCCACCGCCGTGCGATCTATACGCCCAAGGCTGGACCCTGCGCCGGTCTCATCGGCTGTTGGAACCGCGTTGGTTGCGCTTCTGCCCGCTAGGTTGGTTGCCGTCCGGGGGTGAATTATGACGAGTGATGCGGCGTTGCGTTGGGTGCGCGCGCTGGTGCTCGCATTGGTGCTGTTCAGCAGTGGGCTCGCGGGCCACGCGGCCGCCGACGGCGTTATCCCAGATGCCTCGGTACTGATTCCATTGTTTGGCATCACTGTGGTCGCCGCGGCGCCATTTGCCGGAGCCTCTATCGGACTGGCACGTGCCGCGGCGTTGGTGGTTGGCGGGCAGGGACTGCTGCACGCGGCGCTGCAGCTGCTCGGCGGAACCGCTGGCACGGCCACGACGACCCCGTGTGGTGCCACTACCTCTCTGGCGGCTCTGCCCTCCCCGGCCCACGCCCACCTGATGGCACACCACTGCGCCACGGCATCACATGGTGGTGCGACGCCGTTGATGAGTGGCTCGCACCTGGTCATGTTGCTCGCACACCTGGCTGCGGCGGTTGTGGTCGGTGCGTGGCTGGTGGCCGGGGAGCGGGCTTTGTGGGTGGTGCTGGCACTCACCGCACGACCGCTTGTCGACGCATGGCGGACGGTCACGACTACGGCCTGCGGCGGCGTCGCCAACGTGACCACCGACTGTCCTCGGCTTCAGCTTGGCTGGGACCTTCCCGCTGCTGTCCGTGTCTCGATGTGGGCGGCCGGTGTCGTCACGCGTCGCGGCCCGCCCGTTTGTCGGGTCGCCTGAACCTCGCTCTTAAGGCCGTCTCGACGGTCTGACGGCGGACATCTGGTTCTGCGGGCAAGCCGTCTGCGGACCGTCGTCGAATCATCACCAAGCATGTCGGCAGCGCTTATGCGGCCAGCCGGTCGCTGCTGCCACCTTCCACAAGAATCGAGTCATCAGTATGTTTCAGAACAGCTCTTTACGGCGTCGCGCGCTTGCCCGGGTCGGGATTGGCATCGCCGCCACGGTTGCGGCGATCCTGGCCTTACCCGGGGTTGCGCAGGCACATGTGACTGTGCAACCCGGGACCGCTGAAGGCGGCGGCTTCTCCGTCGTCGCGTTCCGGGTTCCGAACGAGCGTGACAACGCCAGCACCACCCAAGTGCGGGTCACCCTGCCGAAGGACCAGCCGATCGGATCGGTCCAGACCACACCGGTGCCTGGATGGAAGATCACTACGGCGACCCGTCACCTCGACCAGCCCATCGAGATGTTCGGTGAGCAGCTGGATACCGTTGTTTCCGCGGTCACCTGGACCGCCACTAGCGGCGGCATCCGTCCGGGCCAGTTCCAGGACTTCAACCTCAGCCTCGGCCAGCTGCCCGAGTCGGGCCAGCTGGTGTTCAACGCCCTCCAGGTCTACTC
>JBKPAB010000033.1:0-28871 GCA_046726195.1 Actinomycetota bacterium | reverse complement strand
CCTTTCTCGATCATGGACTAATCGGTCCTCACAGACACGATTGTCCAAGTCAGAAAGGCACTCCTGGCCCCACGCCACGCACACACCGCCACAAAATCGGTGGATCCAGGCTGAGCTTGTCGAAGGGCGCCGTCCTGATCTTGTCGAAGGGCTCAGGGCGCACAAGCAGACAATCGAAGTGTCAGCGTCGCCTCGCCTTGGTAAGGCCATAGACCGCGCGGAACGGCAGCACTCTGACCATCGCGGCGATCAGTTTGGCCTGCCGGCCCACCACCTGCCGCGGCGGTGGATTCTCGGTCTGCAGCGTATCGAGGATGACCTTGGCTGGGACGGAGGGATCAAGCCCTGAACTGGCCGCCCGCTTAGCCATTCTTGTTGTTGTCTCGATTTGATCGGCATAGCGGGCGTTGCCCTCAGGATCGCGTGACTGCACTTCCTCCCCAGTGACCATGCCGCGGCTCCATATCGGCGTTGCGATCGCGCCAGGCTCGATCAGAAAGACCTTGATCTTGAACGGTGCCAGTTCGGCGCGCAGAGTGCTTGTGAGGCCGACCAGTCCATGCTTGGCGGCGCCATAGCCACCCATCATGGGGCCGCAAAGCCGACCGCCAATGGATCCGATCATGATGATCCGGGCATCGCCGACCTCCTCGGCCGAGCGATGCAGCGCGGGCAACATGACCTGTGTCACCAACAACTGGGCCGTCAGATTGATCTCGATCTGGCGCCGGAAGACTTCAATCGGCATAGTCTCCAGCGGCCCAGGAAGGGCGGCGCCGGCGTTGTTGACCAGACCAAACAGCGGTCCGTTCGCCTTGATCAACTCCCCCGCTGCGCGTACTGAATCCTCGTCGAGCAAATCCATCATCACCGGTGTTTCGACCCCGGGGAACTGTTTGCGCAGGCTCTCGGCATCGGCTTCTCGGCGTACCGTACCGAACACTTGGAATCCGGCGTTCACCAGCTCCAGGACGGTTGCGCGGCCGATGCCGGTGGATGCACCGGTGACAACGACGGAGCGTCGGTTGAGCTGCTGGCGCATTGAACTTCAGTTGAGGGCGTTTCTGGCGAACGTGTTGCACTGGTTCGGGTCGCCAGTATTGAAGCCTTGAGCGAGCCATTCACGCCGCATCGCGGCCGAACCGTGGGTCCAGGTTTCGGGTCGGACCTGTCCCTGCATCCTCTTCTGGATTCGGTCGTCGCCGACGGCCTGCGCCGCGTCCACTGCCCGCCTCAGATCTTCCTGGGTAACCTCGCTAATCGGGCTCTCCGGATCCTCGGTCGCGCGTCGGAACCAGACGCCGGCGTAGCAGTCGGCCTGCAGCTCAAGCCGGACCGCAGGTGAGGTGGGCCCGGTCCCCTGGCGAGTGCTCTGCACCTGACGCATGACGCCGGTCAAGTTCTGAATGTGATGACCGAACTCATGGGCGAGGACGTACGCCTCAGCGGCGTCACCGCCTTGCGCCCCCAACTGGTTGGTCAGCTGATCGAAGAACCCGAGGTCGAGGTAAACCGTCGTGTCAGCGGGACAGTAGAACGGTCCAACCGCCGAAGTCGCGTGCCCGCAGGCCGTATTGACGCTGCCCGGAAAGGTCACGACCTGGATTTCTTGGTAGCCCTGGAGGGTGTCCTTCCAGTACTCCTGAATCGAGTTCGTATAGGCCACGAAGCGGCAGTCGCGGTCGCGGTTGATGTCCGAGCCGCGGGTGCACTGGGCGAACTGACCCGCGCTCTCAGACTGCGCCGGTCCCGCCTGAGGAGTTCCGCCGAGGAGGTCACCCGGGTTAAGGCCGAACAGCAGCGCGATGATCAAAACGATCAGTCCCGCGCCGCCGCCTATCGCGATCTTTCCGCCCCGGCTTCGGCCGCCCCCCATCTGCGACGGGTCGAGCTCAGCTCCCTCTTTGTATTTCACGTCTCTCCGACCGTGGGCAGCTGGGATGCACGCCTGACCGGCCAAGCTTACAGCTCTGAGCCGGATACACCGATCAGTCAGCAATCTGGCACAGTGGGCCACAATGAGCGTCACAGTCGCCGACAACGCAATGGAGAGCCGTTACGAGGCCCGTGTCGACGGCGCACTCGCTGGCGTCTCCGTGTACGAGCTCACACCCGACACCATCATCTTCCTGCACACCGTGGTGGCCGATAAACATGAAGGCCAGGGCGTAGGCAGCGCAATCGCCAGGTATGCACTCGACGATGCCCGAGCCCGCGGCTTGTACGTACGTGCACTGTGCCCATTTATCAGAGGCTGGATGGGCCGGCATCCGGAGTATTCCGATCTGATCCGCCCGGCCGATTAGCCATTTCCACAGATTCTGGGGATAGCGCAGAACATGTGATGCACAAGCGCTTCGGTGACGACACCGTTGCGCTCATGACTGATATTCCGACCTTGCGGCCTCCACACGAGATGCCGCCCATCCGCAAAGCCGAAGACCTTTGCCTGCACTGGCGGGCACTGATGGGCCCACTTGGCTTCGGCCAGCCGCGACTCTGGATCGGCTTCATCGGCCCCGACGACATGATGAGCGCACAGCTCGTTCAGATCGAGGAAATCCCTCGCTGGGCGGATGCCCAAGTGTGCGACGCGCTGCTGGAGATGGTCCGACACATCGTGGGCTGCAAAGGTGCCGGGGGATCGGCTGCATTCCTACTGACCCGACCGGGCAGCAACCCGATGGATGATGCGGATCGCAGCTGGGCCCGCTACCTCAACTCGGCAGCCGATCACCATAGCGTCTCCATGTGGCCGGTGCACTTTGCGAACGACGTCGAGTTACGGGTCTTCGCGCCTGATGATCTTATTGCTGCGTGACCTGCCGGGTACGCCAAAGCCAGGCCAACCCCAAGATCGGTAGCACCAGGGGTACGAAGCCATAGCCGATCCCGTACACCGACCAGACTGTGGCCCGCGGAAAGGCCTCGGCGTAGACGACGCTCAGGGTCCCGACCGTCAGCACGCCCACCAGCTCGATAGTGATCGCCACCAGAGCCACTCGACGCGACGTGCGCGTGCCACGCGCCAAGGTGATCGTTGCCACGATGTAGATCACCCCCGCGAGCGCGGAGAGCAGATAAGCCAGTGGGGCCTGTTCGAACTTCGTGAGGAGCTGAACGCTCGCTCGCGCCGTGGCGGCGAGAGCGAAGATCCCGTAGACCGCCACAAGGACTCGACCGGCTCCGCTGCTGGTCGTGCGAACAGCGGAGTTGGCCGGCTGAGTCGGGACGCCAGTCATCCAGCCGGGGTCCAGAGCACGAGCAGGCGAAGGGTCATGGCGAGGACCGCGAAAGCTGCTACGGCAAGCACGATCCCAGAGAACCGGCTGCGCTCCACATTGGCCCAAAACCACGCGATCGGGATCAAGATCACGATCCCGATCAAGTAGCCGATCGTGGTTGCCAGCTCGGCCGGGCGAAAGCCGCCAACCAGCTTGGCAGCGGCGATGATCGACTGAATCACGGTCACGGCTTCGACGCCCGCGGCGTACAACAACTGCGCCTTGCCCGGCGGCTTGTTGGCTATCGCGGTCACCAAACCCCAGATCACAGCTATGCCGGCAAGTGCAACAACGGTGTACGCCAAGGCGTCGATCATCGAGACCCACGATTGATCCGCACGTCGCCCAACGCTACCTGAGCGGGTCGGGCGTGCTGTCAGACTTGAGTTCCGCGGAGATGTCGTCCGAAGCCCACGTCGAGGAGGAGCTGTGGCCGCCCAACGAGAACCCAAAGTTGGTCGGCGCCCAGGCAACCAGGACACCCGCGGCCAGATCATCACGGCTGCCCGGCACGCGTTTGCGGAGAAGGGTTTCGCGGGTACGTCGATGCGGGCCATCGCGGCGGAAGCGGGAGTGGATCCGGCGTTAATTCACCACTATTTCGAGAGCAAGCAGCAGCTTTTCCTCGCCACGGTCGCGCTGCCCCTTGAGCTGCCTCGAATCGTGGAGAAGGTTGCTGCCGGGAGCCGGAACGATCTCGGCGAGCGCCTCGTCCGAACCGTCCTGGGAGTCTGGGACTCTGAGCTCCAGCCGTCTCTCGTCGCGGCGATCCGCACCACGCTGACCGACCCTGCCTTGACGCGGTCGGTCGGTGAGTTCCTGACGCTCGAAGTTATCGGTCATGTGTTACGCCGCGACGATCTGCCCACCGAGGAGGCAAACCGGCGCTCAGGCCTGGTCGCATCACAGATACTTGGCCTGCTGATGGGCCGCTATGTGTTGCGAATGCCAGTGTTGGCGAACCGCCCAACAGAGGATCTGGTAGCCGACATCGGCCCGACCGTCCAGCGCTATGTCGACGGCCGCATCTGACGCAGGATTCTGCGAAATGATGACCAGGTGCTGGTCGTCGGCAACACTGAACATGGTGGGCACGCGTTCGAGGCACTCCTCGAGCACGGCGCCGATCCCGACGTGCTCGCGTTCGATCGTGGCTTTGTCGTCGTCCGTCCTGTCGACGCCAACCGGGCGAGTACTGGTGAGCTGATCCTCCGGCTGCTGGTACGTCCAGTGGTCGACGAGCCACGTCCCGCAGTACGGCGACAAGGACGCGACATCGGCTTGGTACTCGGTGATGTCGTACAACCCGTTGTCAGGCAGCGCTTCGCGGCGTACGCAGTTGTGACATCGAGTCGAGGACTGCTCGCCACCGAATACTCCGGTCGTACTGCGGTAACCGGCCGCTGGGGCATGCCGGGCGGCGGCCTCGATGATCATGAGCCACCGACGTCCGCTGTGCTCCGTGAGGTTGCCGAAGAGACCTCCCAGCAGATCATTCTCGGTGAGCTGATCAAAGTGCAGACCTCGCACTGGGTCGGTCGTAGCCCGCGCGGAACCATTGAGGACTTCCATGCGGTACGCCTGATTTATCGCGCAACCTGTCCGCACCCCACCGAGCCAGTCGTGCTCGACACGGACGGCACAACTGAGTCGGCTCAGTGGGTGCCGCTGGAGTCTTGGCGTGCAGTGTCGTGGACCCAAAACTGGCGGCTACTGCTGTCGGAGCTGCTGGCAGACTCCTCGGCACGTTAGTTACGTGTGCCTAGTGGATGTTGATGTCGCTGAGAAGGTCTTGCCGAGTGAGTACACCGACTGGTTTTCCATCGTCGAGGACCAGCAAAGCGTCGCAGCTCCGCATCACCTCTACCGCATCGGAAACCGGCTCGGTTACCCCGAGCATCGGAAGTGACTCCTCCATTACGCTGACGACCGCATCCGCGGGTCGTACTCGGTGACTAAACAGCGCCTCGAGGAGTCCGCGCTCGCTGACCGAGCCGACTACTTCGGCGGCCATGACGGGAGGCTCCGCGCGCACCACTGGCATTTGACTGACGCCGTACTCCCGCATGATCGCAACGGCTTCGGCTACGGTCTCATTTGGATGTGTGTGGACGAGGGACGGCATGTCGCCGGATTTCTCCCGTAATACGTCGCCGACAACTCGGACGAATTGGTCAGGTCGGGGCGCGAAGCCGTAGCGGGTCAGCCAGGCATCGCTGAACACCTTGGTGAGATACCCTCGGCCGGAATCGGGCAGCAGCACAACGATCACCGCCTCCGGATCGTCGATCTCGTGCGCGAGCCGGATGGCTGCCGCTGCGGCCATCCCCGAGGACCCGCCGACCAGGAGCGCCTCCTCCCGCGCCAGCCGCCGTGTCATCGCGAAGGACTCCGCGTCCGATACCTCGATTACCCGGTCACAGATCGTGGGATCGTAATTGACTGGCCAGAAGTCCTCTCCGACCCCTTCGACCAAATAAGGCCGGCCCGTACCGCCTGAATAGACCGAGCCCGACGGATCAGCGCCGATGATCTTGACGCGGCCATCGGAGACCTCCTTGAGGTAACGACCGGCGCCACTGATCGTGCCGCCGGTGCCGATCCCGGCAACGAAGTGGGTGATCTTGCCTTCAGTTTGGTCCCAGATCTCTGGACCAGTGGTCTCGTAATGGCTAGCCGGGTTGTTCGGGTTGCTGTATTGGTCTGGTTTCCAGGCTCCCTCGATCTCTCGGACCAGCCGATCCGAGACCGAGTAGTAGGAGTCTGGGTGTTCCGGCTCGACAGCTGTGGGGCAGACGACCACCTTTGCGCCGTACGCGGTTAGTACGTTGCGCTTGTCCTCGCTCACCTTGTCGGGGCAGACGAACACGCAGGCGTACCCCTTGGTCTGCGCGACCATGGCCAGCCCTACCCCGGTATTGCCGCTCGTAGGCTCAACGATCGTGCTGCCCGGCACGAGCTTCCCCTCCCGCTCGGCGGCCTCGATCATCTTCAGCGCAATCCGATCCTTGACCGAGCCGCCGGGATTCAGGTATTCAACCTTGGCCAAGATCATTGGCCTGACGCCACCAGTGACCCGAGACAGCCTGAGAAGCGGGGTGTGGCCGACAAGTTCGATCAGTGCGTTGACGTACTCCACATTCACGACTTTACGGGCAGGAGTAAGTGAGGGCCGCAGCTTCTGCTCGAAGCGCGGCCCTCAGGGGCATTCATCCGCTGGCGGCTACCTGCGTAGGTAGGACAGCAAACGGAGGATTTCGATATACAGCCAGACCATGGTCACGGTCAGGCCGAATGCGCCACGCCATGACTCACTCGCAGGGGCACCCATCGCGACACCTTGCTCGATGTAGTCAAAATCAAGCACCAGATTCAGCACTGCAAGCGTGGCACCGATGAGGGAGACCACGACAGCCAGCAGGCTGATTGCACCGGTACCGGAGTCGCGCAACCCCAGATTGACACCAAACAGCGCCAGTATGAAGTTGATCAGCAGGGCCACCGCGAAGGCGATCGTCGCAATGATCACGACCCTCCTGAACTTCGGCGTAACGCGAATATTGAAGAACTTGTACGCGGCCAGGGTGACAGCCGCAGCCGCAAACGTGCCGATTACGGCTTGTACGACAATGCCGCTGTAATAACTCTCGAAGATCTTGCTGATCATGCCGATGAAGATGCCCTCGATGCCGGCGTAAACGAGCACCAGACCGGGCGACACGTTCCGCCGGAAGGCGACGATCATGACGACGATGAAGCCGATCAGCCCTGAAGCGATCAGCGCCGGGAAGTACAGCGTGTCCGGTACGAACATCCACGCCAGCGCCGCTGCAATCACCAATACGCCCATCGTGACGGCGGTCTTGGTGACGACATCATCAAGAGTCATCCGACCTTCGAGCGGCTCCACCGGCGCCTGCTGATACCCGGGGGTCGGGTACTGGGCATAGCCGCTCGACGACTGGGCGTAAGGATTCTGGTTGTACTGGGGCGGTGCTGCAGGTGTGAACGCGTCCTGCCTGGAGAGGATCGGGTTCGAACTGCGCAACATGGAATATGTCCTCCTGGTCAGGCGCCTCGGCTGGCGCACTGCAAACAGTTTAGGTGAACGAAGGGGAGCCGGGCTTTCTTTCAGGCTTGGAAGAAGCTGTGAGCTTCTTGCGCGCTGAGCTCGTCGAAGCGTCTAGCATCGCCATCGACAGGCTCAGGGCGCATGTTGGCGAGACTGCAGCCTCTTCGATCTGCGTTTGCCGTCTTGAGATGGCTAGCGAGTGTGTCCGACGGCGAAACGGCCCACGTTTGCCGTCTTGAGACGTCTAGCGAGGCAATCCAATCCCGGATCGCGCGCGCCGCCGTTCGGAGGAGGAGCGAGCGGAGGCGTTCTTTCCTCCGCGAGCGACAACGACGGCGGCGGCTTCCCAAGCGCGATCCGTGCCCAGCGAGCCTGGCGAGCCAGGCAATCCAATACAGTGCCCCCGATGGGATTCGAACCCATGCTGGAGCGGGTTTAAGCCGCCTGCCTCTGCCATTTGGGCTACGGGGGCCGGGCTACCGTACGGCCGGTGCGATCCTAGCTGCGGCCGTCGGTCAGCGAGACGCCTCCACGGTCGGTGTCGCCGAGGCGCCACCCAGCTTGATCCGGGTTTCCAGCGGCAGGTTGGCGAGATCGCCGGTAGCGATGCGGTCCTCGATGACAACCGTCGCGTCCGGCCGGAAGTGTACGGGCTGCACTCCTGTGATCAGGCCGGTGCTGTCGTCGCGGAAGTGAAAGTAGACATCGGCACTGATCAGCGGTGGGGAGAACGGTGTGCTGAAGGAGGTGATCATCGGCTCGTGAACCCCGCCTGCGGTGCCCTGTTGCATACCGACTGTCCAGGAACCGTCGTTGTGCATGATCACCGCTGGACCGGACTCTGCATGGTAGTGACCCCAGAGCACAAGCGGGACCGGAAGATCCGGTGCAGCCAGGATCACACGCGCGGCGACAGGCTGATGCACCAACAACACGTCGGTGTGCCTATCGCGGGCCACATCGACTAGCCGTTGCGCCATGTCTTCTTCACTTTCGGGCCGTTCCTTGACACGGTCCACGCTGAAGGGGATGTTGTGCTCCGGGTCGTCGTCGCCGAGCACATCCAGCCCGGCCTCCTCGATAACTTGGCCGTCAAGCACGGTCATGCCGACTCTTCGCATCTGGGCCTCTGTGACGTCAGAGTCGTGGTTTCCGGTCGCGACCACGAAAGGCACCCGGTCTGGAATCGCTGCCTCACGGCGAATGCAGCCACGCTCGGCCGCAGTCCCATTGACCGTGTCGTCACCCGTGCTCAGCACAATGGACGGTTGAGTCGCATGGGCTAGCCGAGAGATCAGCTCGGCCATGACCTGGTTGCAATGCAGGTCGCTGAAACCGAGAATCATCGTTTCGTCCGAACCTGGTTTCGGCAGGTCATCCAGCTGTGAAGACAGGCTCCCGGTAGCCGAGTCGAGGTAGGTCTTCACCGCGCGTTGCTGGCGTGCGGTGAGCAACCTGATGCCCTTGATCCCACGATCCAACACGTCTGCCAGCAGCAGGCTGTCCACCGTCAGCGAGGAGAACCGAGTGCCCTCAGCGATGGACACGGGAAAGCGGGGATCCGTCGGCTTCGGAGGTACCAGGATGGATCCGACAACGAGTGCGACAACGGCCACGTAGACGGCCACGGCGCGCCGCCTGGTTACCGCCGTCACGAGCCACGGAGCCACCAGCTGGCGACGAAGCCGCCATATAACTACACCCAGCAGCAAGACAGCCTCCGCCTTGAGCCCCTCCCTTACTGCGTCGTGCACAAGACCCTCGACGATGCCGGACAACACCTCCTCCGGCTCTGTGTACAGGCTGGTGTACGCGGCCAACGTCTGCTCTGAGAACAACGACTCCGGATTCTCTGACGCCGAGCCGACGCCGCCCACAGTGAGGCTGAGCCCAATCGGGGTGACCGGGCTGGCAAGGTAGGCGTTGCCGATCGGTCCAAGATTGAGCTCGACCTCACCACGGAAGTTGCTGGCGAAGCTCACCCGATGCGGCCCGAGGTAGTCATCCACCCGGGCATGGCTGATCCCCCAGACCGCCGCAAGTGGGGCCGCAGCCAAAGCGGCGAGCAGAGTGAGCAACAACGCTCTTCCCAAGTCCTCTAGGAGGACTCGCCGGGGGCGTACCGGACCGTTCATCGATGCCCGACCCTACCTGGGATCCAGATAGACCTTCCGAGCGTGGAGCGCGTGCGCGCCGGTCACACGGTCCAGGAAGAGTACGCCATTGCAGTGATCGATTTCGTGCTGCAGCGCGCGCGCCTCGAAGGCGTCTGTGGTGATCAGCGCTCGCTCGCCGATCAATGGCAGCTGGCCGGCCACGGTGATCTTGGTCGCCCGCTTCACGTCACCGGTAAGGTCGGGCACCGACAGGCAACCTTCCCGACCTTTCTCGTTGCGGCTCGCATCCACAATCTCTGCGTTCACTAGCACGATCAGACCGTGGTGGGTGCGTGCCTTCGGATGGGCCGAGACCTCGACACAGAATGCCTGCGCCGCCACTCCGACCTGAGGTGCGGCGAGCCCCACACAACCCGGTGAAACCCGCATTGTCGCAACTAAATCGGCACAGAGCTGTACCACCGAGGGATCGGCGGGATCGACCGGGGGACAAGAAACTGACAACACATGGTCTGGGGCCCGGACCACACCCAGCACCCGGCCACGCGGCAGCGTCGGCAGCGCCAGGCTCACAGCTGGTCGTTCTCGAGAAGTCGCATCGTGGTGTCCACACCAAGTTCGGCCGACACCTCTGCGAGTCGCCGCTGAAGCGCCGCGACATCGGCCGATCGGGGTAGGTCGACTTCGGCCAGCAACACGTAAAGCGTTCCCGAGAGGCGGGTTGTGAGGTCGGTGATATTGCCGCCTGCATCCGCGATCACACCAGCCAGACGCGCGACGATCCCGAGCCGATCCGCGCCATGGACGGTCACCAAGTAGGTGGATCCCAACGGCGCTACGTCTGGCTCCTCACCTACCTCGCGGACGGTGACGTCCAGCGAGCCGTTCACCAAAGGTTGCAGCGCCGCCTCGACCTGCGCCGCATCAGCCTCGCCTGCACAGATCAGGGTCATCGCAAAGTGCCCGCGCAACAGCGTCATCGATGAGTCCTCGAGATTCATGCCACATCGCGACAACACATCGGCTGCCTGTGCGATGATGCCGGGCCGGTCGTGGCCGACGACCGTAATGGCAAGTGAGGTCATCGCGGCCTTGTGTCACCGTGAATGAGTTGCAGCGCAATCCCATCGAGGATGTCCGACTCGCTGACGATCAGGTCCGCTACGGTCAGGCGCGCTGCGATGCGGGAGGTAACCAGCGCTCCTCCCGTGATCACATCGGCGCGACCCGGATGCATCGACGGCAATGCCCTGATCTGATCAACCGTCATCCCAGCCAATCGGTGGAGCAGCTCCTCGATCGCCGGCAGCGGGATGCTGGCGCCATGCACCCGCTCACGGTCATAACGCGGCAACTCGAGGTACACCCCGGCTAGCGTCGTCACGGTGCCAGCGACTCCAATCCATGCGCCGATCGAGGTGAAGACCACATCGCTTCGCGCCAGCAGGTCATCGACGTACTCGGCGGCCCGCTCAAGATCATGATCTGAGACCGGATTCTGCACCAAGAACCGCTCGGTAACCCGCACCGACCCGATGTCGAGAGAGATCGCGCTGTGCAAGGCGCCGTCGGCGCTGCCGGTGATCAATTCCGTGGAGCCGCCTCCGATGTCCATGACGAGGACCGGCTCGCCCACGGGGGTAACCCGGCTCAGCGCTCCCATAAAGGAAAGACGCGCCTCAGTCTCACCGCTAATGACATCGGGTAGCACGCCGAGCCGCTTTTGGATGCCGGCGTAGAAAGTCTCGCGGTTCTTGACATCGCGAGTGGCCGAGGTTGCCACGAAGTGCACCTTCTCAATAGGCACATCGGCCTTCTTGATCAATTCTGCGTACTCATCGACCGCCGCAAACGTACGGCGCATAGCGTCGGGGTGGAACACACCACTGGCATCGACACCCTGGCCGAGCCGTACGATTTCCAGCCGCCTCTCCAGGTCTGTCAGACCACCCGAACCGTCTGGTTCCGCGATCAGCAGCCGGATCGAATTGGTCCCGCAGTCGACGGCGGCGACTCTTGTCATCGGGTGTCCTCCAGGCACGGTCGGACCCAGAACGCGCCCAGTGCCTGCACCGCCTCGTCGCCGAGTGGGTTGACTCCTACCCCGGTCGCCAGCGAGTGAGCCACCAGCGCATGCAGGCATTTCACCCGATCCGGCATCCCACCGGCGCTGATACCCGCGAGCTCAGGCACCGAGTCGATCTTCTCCCGATCGGCAAGGTATCGATCGTGGGCCTGGCGATACGCCATAGCGAGGTCATGATCACGGCTCAGCCGTTGGTTCATCTCGACCATCAAACCCTGAGACTCAAGTGACGAGCACGCAGCGACTGCCCGCGGGCAGGTGAGGTAATACGTCGTCGGGAACGGTGTGCCGTCGGGCAGACGGGGCCGGGTTATCACGACAGCTGGCTTGCCACATGGGCAGCGGTATCCGACACCCACGACCCCGCGCGGCGCTCGCTGCAGCTGCGCGGTGACAACAGCCTCGTCAGCTGAGGTCATGGGCTCGAGCACACCGTCATCCTCGCAGCTTTCGTCGGCGAACGACGACGACGTCGGCGGGTTCAGAGCGCGATGCGCGAGCAGCACACAAAGAAATAGGCTGCCGGTGTGGAGGAGGGCCGCACCGGTGTCGCGGTGGTGGGAAGCATCAACGTTGACCTGACGGCCTTCAGCTCGTCGCTGCCGCGGCCCGGCGAGACGGTGATCGGCACCGATTTCTCCTTGATGCTAGGCGGAAAAGGCGCGAATCAGGCAGTTGCCGCCGCGCGTGCCGGTGCCCGCACTTACATGATCGGAGCTGTCGGCGACGATCTCTTCCGGGAGACGGCACTCGACGCGCTGGCCCGTGAGGGTATCGACATCAGCGGCGTACGCGTCACACACGGTCCAACAGGTATCGCCCATATCCGGGTCGATGCTGCCTCCGGCCAGAACAACATCGTGATTGTTCCTAACGCCAACTACCAATTGAGCCCGGACGACGCCGAGGCCGCGCTGTTGGAACTACGTGATCGGGTCGCCGTTGTGCTGGTTCAGCTGGAGATACCGCTGCCAGTTGTGGCGCGGGTCGCGAAGGTCTGTCGGGCATGCGAGCTCCGGCTCGTGCTGGATCCGGCACCAGCGCAAATCCTGCCTTCGGGGGTGTGGCGGGGTGTCTCATTGGTCACCCCTAACGAGCTTGAAGCGGAGGCGCTGACGGGGATCGCGGTCACTTCGCACCACTCGGCCGTGCGCGCCGCGCGATGGTTCCTCGACCGTGGTGTCACTATCGCGGTGATCACCCGGGGCGAACATGGTGTGCTCGCGATGGGTCGCGAAGGGGCGCAGGAGTATCCGGCCCTCACAGTGACGCCGGTAGACACAACCGCTGCTGGCGATGCGTTCGCTGGCGCCCTGGGTGCGAGCCTGGCCGCTGGCGCCTCGCTGTCGATTGCGCTGCGCCGAGGCCTGGCCGCCGGTGCCTTGGCGGTCACTGTCCAGGGAGCGAGCCAAAGCCTGCCCACGGCCGCCTCCGTCGACGCTTTTCTGGCAACCCAGGCTTGATCAGTTCGGCTTGGTCTTGACCGTAATCGTCTTCTCCTTGGCCTGGGGTTGGACCGGCGCCGGCCGATCCGCGGCCTGTACCGAGCCCCAAAGCCTGGACCACCACGCGTCCTGCTGTTGCTCCTCCGGCGCCGCCTCAGCGTTGATCTTGGCTCCTCCGCCGAGCGGCCTACCGTCGGCATCGACAACGACGTAGCCGGTCTCCCCCGGCACTACCCAACCCAGCCGCTCTCTGGCCTGGGTTCTCACGTACGCCTCATCGTCCCATCGCGCCAGCTCATCTTGAAGATCACGGATTCGCTGCTGTCGCTCGACAATCTCTGCCGTGGTCGCTGAGATCTCGTGGGCCTGGGAGAAGTAGATCCGCAACGACGTGGCGTACGAGATGGTCAAGATCAGCAGCACCGCCACCAGCGCGATTGCGCGTGCCGTCAGGCTGGATCCGCGCCCCATTGGCGCCGGTGACTGCTCTCGTGCGGCGGCGTCGGCTTTAGGACTGCGCCTCGCCGATGACCGCTTGCGTGGCTGAGTCGGAACCCGCGGCTTTCCCCGCCCAGGACCTGCGCCTGGGCGAGCTGTCGGTCGCGGACCGGATGGCACCTATCCGGCCTTGAACCTTGGGAAGGCTGCTGCGCCGGCGTAACGGGCTGCATCGTCGAGATCCTCTTCGATCCGCAACAGCTGGTTGTACTTGGCCACCCGGTCGGTACGCGCCGGAGCGCCGGACTTGATCTGGCCGCAGTTGGTAGCAACCGCAAGATCAGCGATCGTGGTGTCTTCCGTCTCGCCCGAACGGTGGCTCATCATGCAACGAAAGCCGGCACGGTGGGCAAGCTCAACCGCGTCCAAGGTCTCTGTCAGCGAGCCAATCTGGTTCACCTTGACCAGCAGGGCGCTGGCCGCTTTCTCGTCGATGCCGCGCTGCAGCCGCGACACGTTAGTCACGAACAGGTCGTCGCCCACCACCTGGATCTTGTTGCCGATCTTGGCGACGAGCGCGCTCCAGCTGGCCCAGTCGTCTTCGGCCAAAGGGTCCTCGATTGAGACGATCGGGAAGTCGTTGATCCATTGCTCGTAGATTCCGGTCATCTCGTCGGCCGACAGCGCCTTGCCCTCGAAGGTGTAGCTGCCGTTGTCGAAGAACTCGGTACTTGCCACGTCTAGCGCGAGCGCGATGTCGCTGCCCAGCTTGAGGCCCGCGGACTGCACTGCGGTGGAGATCAGCTCGAGGGCAGCGACATTTGCTGGCAGGTTCGGCGCGAAGCCGCCTTCATCTCCGAGGCCTGTCGCCAGGCCCTGCTTCTTCAGGACCGATTTGAGCGACTGGTAGACGGTCGCTCCCATCTCCAAGGCGTCGCGGAATGTCGCTGCACCGATCGGGGCGATCATGAACTCCTGCACGTCGACATCGGAGTCGGCATGTGCCCCGCCGTTGACGATGTTCATCATCGGCACTGGAAGCAGGTGGGCGTTGGGCCCACCGATGTAGCGGTAGAGCGGTAGGTCTGCGGAGCGGGCAGCCGCGTGCGCAACAGCCAGTGACACCCCCAGGATTGCGTTGGCGCCGATCTTGGACTTGTTATCGGTACCGTCAAGATCGAGCATTGCTTGGTCCACCAGGCGCTGTTCGCTAGCTTCGTAACCGATGAGTTCGGGCCCGAGTTGATCAATGACGCCGAGCACGGCCTTGCTGACGCCTTTGCCTCCATACCGAGCCTCACCATCACGCAGCTCGACCGCTTCGAAGGCGCCGGTTGAGGCACCCGAGGGGACAGCGGCTCTGCCCTCGGAGCCGTCGTCCAGAATGACCTCAACTTCGACTGTCGGATTGCCGCGGGAATCGAGGATTTCTCGCGCACTAATGAATTCAATGCTCGCCACGAGTGCCGCCTTTCCGATGCTCCCCCGGAATCGCCAACTTCGCTGACCAGGGCAGAGAAACCGATAGTGGCCTCAGCCTATCGGCGCGTCCCGGATCAGATGGTGGCGGCGCACGCACGAAGGACGGACTCCTCCGGACATCGGCGTTTTGCTCGGCCGCTTAGTTACTTTCGCTTGCGGAGGGACCGGGCGTGAATCCAGTTCACGCCGACAATGCCCGCCCACGAGACAGCCACCCCGACGAGGGCTGGGTCGACTTCAGAGGCAGTGATGCCAGTGATCGGGATGCCCATCACCAGAGAGACGATCGCCAGCGCGAACTGCCGCTTCCGGCCGCTCTGCTCGGCCGCCTGCTCGCGGTTGGAGAGCTCGGCCTCATGCCGGAGCTCTGCGGCGCGGGCGGCGGCGAGATCTTCCATTCGTTCGGCCAAGCCGGCAGCAACGTATTCGGTGTATTCCGACCCGAGTTCCATCCGCGCTGCCAGCGCGGCCTCGGTGTCGCGTCGCAACTCCTCGCTCGGCTTGCGCGGTGCTGGGCGATACTGCGGCGGGACCGGATAGGGAGATGTCGGATTCGGCTGGAAATTCTGGGGCGGGCTTTGTTGCGGGTAGTGCTGCGGAGGGTAGTTCTGAGGTGGATTGCTTTGGGGAGGGTAGTGCTGGGGTGGATTGCTTTGGGGAGGGTAGTGCTGAGGTGGATTGTTCTGCGGAGGGTAGTGCTGAGGTGGATTGTTCTGCGGAGGGTTGTTCTGAGGTGGATTGTTCTGCGGAGGGTTGTTCTGAGGTGGATACGTCTGGGGCGGATGCCCCTCGGGGGCCGGCCGTTGGGTTGGTGGCTCGGACATGTCCACAGAATAGTGCGCCCGATTTTAGGGTCCCGGATCCTGATCTATGGGCCTCGATCGTTACGGGCCGACTCGGCGCTTCGAACATCGGACTCCAAGGCGCGTACGGCATCGCGAAGCGCCTGATCTGGGTCAATTCCGGCCGCCTGAGCGTGGGCGGCCAGCGCCAGGAGCTGCGCACCCACTTCCTCTCCCGTCATCGCGTCGGCCGGTAAAGCTACGGCTACCCGGCGTGATCGCGCTCGGCTGATGATCTTGTTCGCCCGAGCCAGCGCGGAGAGCTGGTCGGGGATCCCCTGCAGCGCGGAGGTACGGCCTTTTTCTGCCGCCTTGCGTTGTTCCCAGGTGAAATGCAGGTCGCTGGGCACCTCTGCGGTCGCAAACACGTAGGGATGCCTCGCGATGAGCTTGTCGGCAATTCCCCGAGCGACCTCCTCCAGAGTAAAGCCGTCGGCCTGCTCACTCGCGATCTCTGCGTGGAAGATCACTTGCAGCAACAGGTCACCGAGCTCCTCGCAAAGATGATCTTGGTCACCGACCTCGATGGCCTCGATTGTCTCGGCGGTCTCCTCGATCAGGTACTGGGCGAGCGATCGATGGGTCTGCTGAACATCCCAAGGGCACTCTTGGCGCAAGCGCGCCATCACCTCGACCAGTCGCTCCATCTCGGGCAGCCGCACGCGGGGCCGCCTACGGCGTCGGAGTGGACATCGGCTGGGCCAAGGACGCCGACTTATCGGTGATAATCGTCTTCTGGTTCGGATCCAGCACACCAAAGCGAGGGTTGAGAGTCACCGGCTGCTTCGCCACAGCAGCCAGGTACGCAGCGCTCCCCATCTTGTCTGACACGATCTGCTGATCTGCAACGTCGTATGCGATCGGTCGTCCCTTGGGCACGTTGAGCAGGCCAGCAAGGTTGCTGTTCTTGATCAGCGCATCGCGCTCGCCGTCACTGATCACGATCTTGTTGTCGGCCGCGAGCTGCTCTGCGATCTCCCCATGGATCATGGCGTTGACGATGGCCGCCTGCGACACCGATTGGCCCTCTTGCAAGATCGTGGACACGCCTTCGATGGCGTCGTCCAGCTGCTGTTGAGTGATCTTCGAGGGGCCGACGTACGCGACGACGATAGGTTCTGCCTTGGCGCAGCCGGCGGCTAACAAGGTGACCACGAGGATGCAGGCGGACGCGGCAACCCGTATGGCGCGCGACCTGCGGTGACCGGAGAATCCCATTAACCATCCTCAGCGAGATGACTACCGCAGGTGATCTTACGACAGCAGATCGAAGACCCATGGATCGTCTGACCCATATGCGGGTGAACCGGATGCCGTGCTGTGACTCGGTGGACGTCTTGCCCCATTTGGTGGGAAACGTACGCCTCAGGGGCGCCCGGGCTGAACGTTTCGCCACTTTTGGTGGAAAACGTACGCCTAAGGGGGCCTGGACTGAGCGTTTCGCCACTTTTGGTGGGAAAGGCACACCTCAGATGCCCCCGGCCCGAATGTTTCGCCACTTTTTGGTGGGAAACGCACACCTCAGAGGTTGGAGAAGATCGACTCAATCAATCCCGTACCCCAGTGGAGCAACGCAGTGTCCTTCGCCGGCTCCACAGGGGTGGTCGGGCTCACGGGCCGAGGCACCAGCACGGATCCAACAGCGTCTTTGACCACACTGCCGGGGTAGAGCCGCTGCAGTCGCAGCACTCGTGATTCTGGGAGGTGGGCTGGCGCAAACCGAATGAATCTGCCCTGTGTCACGATCTCAGTCAGCCCGGTGGAGCGGGCGAGCAACCGGAACCTGGCCACCTCGATGAGGTTGAGCACCTCCGGCGGTGGGGTCCCGTAGCGGTCGTGCAGCTCCGCCTCCACCGCCTTGACGTCGGCTTCGGCGCGAACCTCGGCAAGCCGTTTGTACATCTCCAGCCGCAGTCGCTCGGACTCGACGTAGTCGGTCGGCAGGTGAGCGTCAACGGGCAGCTCTATCCGGACCTCGGGCTCTGGGGCTGCCTCCTGGCCGCGGAATTCCGCTACCGCCTCACCGACCAGCTGGATGTAGAGGTCGAAGCCGACATCGGCGATGTGGCCCGACTGTTCACCCCCAAGCAGGTTGCCTGCTCCGCGGATCTCGAGATCCTTCATGGCGATGGCCATGCCTGAACCCAGGTCACTGTGTGCGGCAATGGTGGAAATCCTGTCGTACGCGGTCTCGGTCAGCGGCTTCTCAGGTGGATAGAGGAAATAGGCATAACCGCGCTCGCGCCCGCGGCCCACCCGGCCGCGCAGCTGGTGCAGCTGGGAAAGTCCCAGCAAGTCCGAACGTTCGATCAGTAGCGTGTTGGCGGTCGAGATGTCCAGGCCTGCCTCGACGATCGTGGTGCACACCAACACATCAGCCCGCCGCTCCCAGAAGTCGATCATGACCTGTTCCAGGCGCTGCTCGCTCATCTGGCCGTGCGCGGTCACCACCCGCGCCTCGGGCACCAGCTCGGCGACCCGGCGTCCCGCCTTGTCGATGCTCCGCACCCGGTTGTGTACATAGAACACTTGTCCCTCGCGAAGCAGCTCGCGCCGGATCGCCGCCGTCACCTGAGCCTCGTCGTATGGTCCGGCAAAAGTGAGCACCGGATGACGCTCCTCCGGCGGGGTCATGATGGTGCTCATTTCACGGATGCCGGTGATCGCCATTTCCAGGGTCCGCGGGATCGGGGTGGCTGACATCGCGAGCACGTCGACGTGGGTGCGCAGCCGTTTGAGCTGTTCCTTGTGCTCAACACCGAAGCGCTGCTCCTCATCAATCACAACCAGGCCCAAGTCCTTGAAGGTGATGTCGTCCGAGAGCAGCCGGTGGGTGCCGACGACGACATCGACCCTGCCGTCGGCGAGTCCGGAGATTGTCGCCTTCGCCTCGGCGTCGGAGGAGAACCGGCTAAGCGGCGCGACATTGACTGGGAATCCCGCATAGCGATCGGAGAAGGTGGCGTAGTGCTGCTGCACCAGCAAAGTAGTCGGAACCAGAATCGCCACCTGCTTGCCGTCCTGAACTGCCTTGAACGCGGCGCGTACGGCGATCTCAGTCTTGCCGTAGCCGACGTCCCCGCAGATCAGCCGATCCATGGGCACGATCTGCTCCATATCGCGCTTGACATCCTCGATCGCGCCTAGCTGGTCCGGGGTTTCGACATAGGCGAACGCGTCCTCTAGTTCTCGCTGCCAGGTCGTATCGGGTGAAAAGGCGTGGCCGCGGGTGGCCTGCCGAGCCGCGTACAACTTGATCAATTCCGCGGCGATCTCGCGAACCGCCCTACGCGCCCGCCCCTTGCGCTTGGCCCAGTCCGCGCCGCCCAGACGGTCCAGTGCCGGGTTCTCCCCGCCGACGTAACGGGTTACTTGATCAAGAGAGTCCATCGGGACATACAGCCGGTCGCCGGGCTGACCGCGTCTCGACGGCGCGTACTCGATCACCAGGTATTCACGCGTTGCACCAGCCACGGTGCGTTGCGCCATCTCGATATAACGGCCTACCCCGTGCTGGCTATGCACCACGGGGTCGCCGTAGACAAGCTCGAGTGGGTCGATCTGATTTCGACGGCGCGCTGGCATTCTCCGGCTCGCCCTGTCGGTGGCCCGTTGGCCAGAGAGATCAGCAGCGGTGAACAAGGCGAGCCGGATCTGGTCAGCCACGAAACCGTGGCTTAGCTGGCCGGTAACAACGGACGCCAGGCTCGGCGGCGGCGGCTCGTCCAGCGCCAATGGGCTGTGAACCGGAACCCCGTGCTCGCCGAGGACCTCCACGATCCGATCAGCTGTACCTCGGCCTTCGGCTGTCACGACGACGCGCCAGCCGTCACGTACCCGCTTCGTGATGTCGTTGACGGCGGCTTCGGTATCGCCACGATAGGTTTCGGCAACCTGGCCAGGAACCGTTCTCGACTCGACCCCTGGCCCGCTGACCCGATCCGAGAGGTCGATGATCTCCCCGTCCTCAGTCCGAACGGGGCCGAACTGGTCGCCGTCGGCCGCGGCGTAGTTGAGCGGACCTGCGCTGAACGGCGACAACGTCCACCACGCCATCCCCCGGCCAAGTGCAGCGGCCCGCACCTCGGCTAGCGGCTGATAGGCCGAGGCGCCCAGGTCGATTGGTGCCTGGCCGCCACCCGCGGCGGCGGCCCAGGATGCGTGCAAGAATTCCTCGCTGGTCTTGACCAGCTCGATCGCGCGGCCGCGTACCAGCTCCGGGTCACAGATGAGCACGTGGGTATCGGTCGGTAGCAGATCGATCAACAGCTCCATGCCGTCCACCAGGGCGGGCGACAGTGCCTCCATGCCATCGACTGGGTGCCCCTGGACGATCTTGTCCAGCATCTCGATCAGCTCGGGATGTTGTTCGGCGAGTGCTGCTGCCCGGGCGCGCACTTCATCGGTCAGCAGCAGCTCCCGACATGGTGACGCAATGATCTCGGTTAGCGCGTTGTCGCTGGACCGTTGATCGGCGACGGAAAAGTAGCGAATCTCCTCGATGGTGTCGCCAAAGAAATCGATGCGTACCGGGTGTTCTTCGGTCGGTGGAAAGACATCGACGATGCCGCCGCGGACGGCGAATTCACCGCGCCGCTCGACCAAATCGACGCGGGTGTACGCGGCATTGACCAAGGCGGTCGCGAGCTCGGTCAGATCGATCTCGTCTCCGACCGCAAGGCGTATCGGCCTCAGCTTCCCAAGACCCTTCACCTGTGGCTGGAGGACACTGCGCACCGGGGCAACCACGATCCGCGGCGGCGACAGCTCACTGTTCCCGGCGAGCCGCCGCAGCAGCTCCAACCGACGGCCGACCGTATCGGACCGCGGGCTTAGGCGCTCGTGCGGCAAGGTTTCCCATGCCGGGTAGTACGCCACAGCCTCAGCACCGACCAGGGACTGCAGCGCAGCCGCCAGCTCCTCCGCCTCACGAAAGGTGGAACTGACCAGCAGCACCGGGCGACCGGCACCACCGCGTTCAGCCGAGGCGCTCAAGGCGGCGGCGATCAGCGGCCGCATCGGGGCAGGTGTGGTGAGGTCGAGCACCGGCAGTCGCCGCGTACGCGCGTCACCGATGGTCTGGATGAGTGTGGGTTCGGTACAGAAAAGGTCAACGAGTCCCGTGAGGGTCACCCAGAGAGGTTACCGGCTGACTTCGCCCGGGCTAACTAGTTTCGGCTCACGGTCAATGGATCCCTCATGCCTCCACAACTTTCGCTCATATGACCACTCATGGTTGTCATATGACAACCATGAGTGTTAGATTTGGACTCCATGGATCTCGCACACCCCGAAAGTGGGCTCCTCTCGCCAGGTCTCGCCTCGGTGCTCCGAACACTGAGTGGCACTCACGCCGGACTCACAGGTCGCGTGATCGCCGACCTCTCCGAGCTAAGTCAGAACGGAGCGCTCAAGGTGCTGCATCAGCTCCTTCGGGACGGCGTTGTGCTGAGCGAACCAGCCGGCCGGGCAGTTCTTTTCCGATTGAACCGTTCACATCTTCTTACGTCACCATTGCTCCAAATCATTCACGCCGACAAGGAATTCATGCGGCTGCTGGAGGCTGCGATTTCACAATGGCCAATCCAACCAATTCATGTCAGCCTCTTCGGCTCGGCCGCGCGGAGAGAGGCGAAGCGAGGCAGCGATATTGACCTGCTGGCGATTCGCCCGGAAGTGGTTTCCTTCGACGATCTTGCTTGGCGCTCCCAGCTGGCTGAACTCTCCCGCAATGCACGCGCATGGACGGGGCTACCGTTGTCATGGCTCGAGCTAAGTGAGGCAGAATTCGACAGAGCTGTCGCTCAAGGTGAGCCGATTGTGCCGCGGTGGAGGCGCGACAGTATTTGGCTAGCGGGCGAGGAGTTGGAGGACCTGATCCATCGAGCGGTAAGCATGCCTTGAGCCGGATCCAGTCCTGCAATCGCGCTATCGCTAGCGAGCGCGCAGCGTACGCGCGGGAACAAATGCAACTGGCCGAGATCGGGGAGCCGTGGGACCAAGGTGCCCAGCGGAAAGCCTCTGGCGCCTGCGCTGTCCTGGCCGCGATTGCGGCCGCCGACGCGATCTGTTGCGCCCACATGGGAAAACGGTCGCGCGGTCAGGACCATCGGGAAACCCTGGCCCTGCTGGAACAGGTCGAACCGGACGGTGAGGCTCATGCCCGGGATCTAGAGGTTGCGCTTGCTGCCAAAGATCTCGTCCAATACGGGACCAACCTTTTCAGCCCTGCACGGCACCAAAGCCTTTTGCGCGCCGCGCGGCGGCTGGTGAGGGTCGCGTCCGCTGCGGCGTCGCTTTCCTAGGGCCGGAGAGCGCACCAGACGACCACTCCGTCGTCGGCGCGGACGTCACGGCAGTCGCGCGTACGCGCGAACCGGGAATGTCCCGAAAGCACGGATCTTAGGTGGCACTGCTGTGAAACGGGCGCCCGTGGGCGGCACAGCGGCCAGGTTGGTGAGGTGTTCCACAACATGTACCCCGGCTGCCAGCAGCTGGGTATGTGCCGGACGCTCCCGGCTGGTCTCGGCATCGTCGATATTGATCGAGTCGATGCCGACAAGAGCGGCGCCCGCCTCGATCAGATACGCCGCGGCATCACCGGTAAGGTATGGCGCACCTGTCGCGTAGGCCGGTGTGCCAAAGTGCTGATCCCAGCCGGTGTGCAGCAGCACGGCCGTGCTGTGAAGCTCGCGGTCATAAAACACCGTGGCTGGAATCCCCCGCTCTGTCGCCTCCGTCAGCCGGAACAGCTCAAGCGGGAGATCAACCAACGTGGCAAGCTCGAGATCGGCGAGGTCGGCGCCATCCGGGTAGCGGTGATACGGGGTGTCCAGATAGGTCCCGGTATTACCGGGCAAGGTGATCACGTCGATCGCGAACTCGGTCCCCTCCGCGTAATGGGTGCGTGATTCTTCCCGTGTCAGGTACGGGTGAACGGTGGGCGCCGGAATGCCCGGATAGGTAACCAGGCCGGCAAAGATGGTGTGACTCAGATCCACCAACTGGCCGCGCGACTCAGACATCGATGCTGTTGCAATGCCACGAGATCCCTTATGGGGTTCGGCGACGATCTGGACTGATTGCAGCACCACGTTCCCGACAAGCGCCAGACCCAGATGTCGTACAAAAGCTGGGCGATCTGCTCGTTGGAAAGCTCAGGGCTTGGAAGATCGAGCCGGAAGCTTTCTGCGGTCAGCCGGCCGCCGTTGGCAAACTCAACCTCAGCGTCGAAGTGGGCTCGGTACTGGGTCACAGTTGCGGATTCTAAGATTGGACATGTAGCCCGAGCCGACAACCGTTGTGCCAAGGTGTGCACGCTTTCCTGGCGGTCTGCACACGTTGCAACGGATGCAACGCGCCCGAAGCGAACGTGCACGTTCGTTTCTGCGCAAGGGGCCGCGGTTGGGGGGTCTTGCCGGATTCTGGGGTCAGCTGTTGGTCAGCTGTTGAAGACGTTCTGGGTCTTGTCGAGCCCAACCAGAACGAGCGACTCGACAGCATCCGCAGCACGAATGATCTCCTCCTCAACGTCTTCTCGCGCACTGGCGGGGAAGTCGCTGAGCAAGAAATCCGCGGGATCCTGCCGACCGGGTGGGCGGCCGACACCGATGCGCACGCGATAGAAGTCGCCAGTGCCAAGGAAGGTCCGGATCGATCTGAGGCCATTGTGCCCATTGTCGCCGCCGCCGAACTTCACGCGAAGCTGGCCAGGATCGAGGTCCAGCTCGTCATGCACCGCGATCATCTGCGTCGGCTCGAGCTTGTAGTAGGCGAGCAACCGGGTGACCGCCCAACCGCTCTCATTCATGAACGTCCGCGATTTGGCCAAGATCATCCGCGTGGCATCTGCTCCAGCTGGTCCGAGCCTGGCCTCGGCGACTTCAGCGCGCATGCCGCGCGCCACTCGGAACCGCACGCCCATGCGTCGTGACAGCTCATCTGCCACCCTGTAGCCAATGTTGTGCCGGTGCGACGCGAAGGCCGGACCGGGATTGCCCAAGCCCATAACCAGCCATGTGGTCATGGCATCTGTAGCTGCCAGCTATTCACTCTCAGGCTCGGCCGGCGCCTCTTCCGACGTCGGCTCGGCAGTCGGAGCAAGCGTCGGCTCGATGCCTGCCTCCGCCTCTGCCTCGGCCAGTTCGGCCTCGACGGCTTCGGCGGTCGGCGCGTTGGTGACATTGACGATCAAGGTTTCGGGATCGAGGTCGACCGACGAACCCGCGGGGAGCTTCAGATCACGAGCCAAGATCTGGGTACCGGGCGGCAACCCCTCAACGGAAACCACGATCTGCTCCGGGATATGAGTGGCCTCCGCCTGCACTGGGACGGCGTTGTGGTCGACCACAACCAAAGTCTCCGGGCCAGCCTCGCCCTGGACCTGCACCGGTACGTCAACGGTGACCTTTTCGCCCCGTCTGACGATGACCAGGTCAACATGTTCGATGGTGTGTTTCAGCGGGTCGCGCTGGACCTGTTTGGGCAATGCGAGCTGGGAACTGCCGTTGACCTCGATTGACAGCAGTGCGTTCGCGGTACGCAATGCGAGCAGGGTCTCGTGACCGGGTAAGGAAATATGAATCGGGGCGGTGCCGTGCCCATACAGCACGGCCGGCACCTTGTGGGCGCGACGAATCCGGCGGGCGGCGCCCTTGCCGAACTCCGTACGCAGTTCGGCTGTGAGCTTCACCTCGGGCACGAAAGGAACTCCTCGGAACTGACATCGGTATTCACGATCAAGCCTCAGCGAGGGAATGCAGTTCGTTCGACCTTGTCGATCACGGTCCTGCGACCCTCGCCCAGGCAACCGCTCAACCTTAGCCGACAAGGTGCCATAGTTGCTAACTCACATCGAAACCAGAGAAAGTCGTCAGTCTGCGAGCGTCGGAAATCGCGCGCCCGCCGTGGTGAGCAGGAGGTAGCAGAGACGCCTCTCCTCTGCGAGCGACGACGAACTGGGCGGATCTAATGCGCGTCGGATCGCGCGCCGCTGTCCTGGACGAACGAACGAGCAGACAAGCCCAAAAATTACGCGTGCCCATTGAAGAGGCTGGTCACCGAGCCTTCCTCAAAGACCTCCCGGATGGCTCGCGCGATCAAGGGGGCGATCGACAGCACAGTGAGGGAGTCAAAGCGACGTTCCTCGGGGATCGGCAAAGTGTTGGTGACGATCACTTCTTCGAACTCAGTAGCCTTCAGCCGGTCAATGGCGGGACCCGAGAGCACCGGATGTGTGGCCGCCGCAATGACCGCCTTCGCGCCACGCGCCTTCAACGCCTCCGCCGCCTGGCAGATGGTGCCCGCCGTGTCGATCATGTCGTCGACCACCAGGCAGACGCGACCCTCCACCTCGCCGACGACCTCGTGAATGGCGACCGTGTTGACCACCTTGGGGTCGCGTCTCTTATGAATGATCGCCAGTGCACAGTTCAGCCTGTCGGTCCACATATCAGCGACCCGCACCCGGCCGGCATCAGGCGATACCACCGTCATTTCCGAGGTGTCGTATTTAGTCAACAGATAATCCGAAAGCACCGGCAGTGCCCACAGATGATCAACCGGTCCGTCAAAGAAACCCTGGATCTGCGCAGCGTGCAGATCGACCGACATGATCCGGTGCGCACCTGCAGTGTGGAACAAGTCCGCGATGAGTCGAGCAGAGATCGGCTCGCGACCGCGATGTTTCTTGTCCTGTCGGGCGTAGGGATAAAACGGGGCAACAACAGTTATCCGCTTGGCAGATGCCCGCTTGAGCGCATCAACCATGATCAACTGCTCCATCGTCCACTCGTTGACCGGGGCGGCGTGGCTCTGGATGACGAAGGCATCGCAACCGCGCACCGATTCCTCAAATCGCACATAGATCTCGGAGTTGGCATAGCTGATCGCCCGGGTTGGCACGATCTCCACCTTCAACAGCTCGGCCACCTCATTGGCCAGGTCGGGATGGGCCCGCCCGGTGAACAGCATCATGTGCTTGTCATTGGGTCGCTTCAGACCGCTCACGACGGCTCCTTCTGCTCCTGCGCCGCCTCGGCAGCTCGCGCGGTCTTGGTGCCTGCTCGCTTACGTGACACCCAGCCGGGCACATTGCGTTGCCGGCTTCGGCTCACCGCAAGATCACCAGCCCCGACATCGCTGGTGATCGTCGAACCGGCCGCGATGTAGGCACCATCGGCGACGTCGACCGGTGCGGTAAGTACCGAGTTGCTGCCGACGAAGGCGTACGCGCCTACCGTGCTTGTCGACTTGCGTACGCCGTCGTAGTTGGCGAAGATCACGCCGGCCCCGATGTTCGCGCCCTCCCCGA
Organism: Actinomycetota bacterium; assembly: GCA_046726195.1. GTDB lineage: Bacteria > Actinomycetota > Actinomycetes > Propionibacteriales > Propionibacteriaceae > Microlunatus. Next base: position 2,793 of record JBKPAB010000033.1, on the reverse strand, counting down.
TCACCGCGTCGCCCAGGTAGCTGAGGTGCGGGGCCTTGGCTCCGGGTCCGAGGCGAGCGTTCTTGGCCTCCACGAAGGTCCCGATCTTGCCGCCCGCGCCCAGCGTCGTGCCGGGCCGCAGATGGGCGTACGGTCCGACAGTGGAGCCCGGGCCGATCACGCTGAGTGAAGCGTGGGTTCGCGTGATCACAGCGTTCTCCCCCACTTCGACGTCGATCAGTGTGGTGTCGGGCCCGATCTGCGCACCCGCCGCGACCGAGGTCGCGCCTTGCAACGACGTCCCGGGCAGCAAGATCACATCCTGTGCCAGATCAACCGAGGCATGGACCCAGGTCGTTGCCGGATCCACCACCGTCACGCCTTCACGCATCCAGCCGTGCAGAATTCGTCGGTTCATCTCGGCATTCATCCTCCAGAGTTGAATGCGGTCGTTGATGCCCTCGGTTTGCCATAGGTCGTCGATCACATATGCACCCACCGACTTGCCCGCCTTGCGGACCACGGTCAACACATCGGGGAGGTACAGCTCACCTTGATCGTTGTCTGGGGCGATCTCAGTAAGTGCTGACCGAAGTGTCGCCGCGTCGAAGACATAGATGCCGGAGTTGATCTCGATGATCTCCCGCTGAGCCTCATCAGCGTCTCGGTGCTCCACTATGCCGGTAACCATGCCGTCGTTATCGCGCAGAACTCGCCCGTACCCCGTCGGATCGGGTACCTGCGCAGTTAACACGGTGACGGCAGCTTCGCGGGTCCGATGCTCCTCCAGCAGTGCGACGAGAGTCTCGCCGGTGAGCATCGGAACGTCGCCCATGGTGACGATCACATCCCCGGTGATGTCGGCAAGCTGGCTGAGCGCGACCTGCACCGCATCGCCGGTACCCAGTTGCTTCTCCTGAACCGCGATCTGCACATGTGGTGCGATCTCGGCGAGATGGGCCTCGACCTGATCACGCAGGTGACCAACCACGACAACTATGTGTTTTGGCTGCACGGCGTTCGCGGCCGTTATCGCGTAGCTCAGCATCGAGTGGCCCGCGATCTCGTGCAGCAACTTGGAACGCGAGGACTTCATCCGCTTCCCCTCGCCTGCTGCCAAGATGACGACAGCGGCGATCGGGCCCGGAGCTTGGTCGGGGTGGACGGGCAACAGCTGACTCCTTAACTAGCTGAGTGACGCTCCGCTCCCCGGGTAGGAGTCGAACCTACGTCGCTAGTCCTGATTCAAAGTCAGGCGGGCCCTGCCGACAGACCAACCGGGGAATATTTGGGGCCCGGCCAATCCTCCCATCCGGAGCGCGCTTGCGGGCTACCCGCTCTGAATCGAGGTCGCTTCGCCCCACGTGACCAACCCTTGAATCGGCCAGAGCCAAGCGTACGCATCGCGGGAACGGGCCGCATCCCGGCATTACCTTTAGACTTCTTTGCCAACAAGCGCGAACTTGCGCACAGTGAGGGCTCACCATTCTAAATCGATACAGAAAGCCGAACGACCACGTCTGCTCCTGTTGCCAGCCAGCTATCGACGCGACTCGCTGCTACTGCGGTGACGCTGCTGTTTGTCGTCAACGGCACGGTAATTGGCGGGTTCGGCGGCTCGCTCCCATCTCTGCGTGAAAAGTTGGGCTTGAATGCCACCCAGATTGCGATCATGCTCTTCTGTGGCGGCATCGCGGCCATCATCGCGATGCAGATCGGCGGTCGAGTCGCCGATGCGATCGGCGCTCGTGAGGTCAGTTTGGCCGCTGTGCCGTTCCTCATCGCTGGGATGATCACGATCGGATTGGCATCGGGCTACTCAATTGCGATCGTCGGCGGCATCCTGATCGGGCTTGGCAACGGTGCCATGGATGTAGCTATGAACGCCATCGGCGTGCAAGTGGAGGCAGCGCGGCAACGGCCGATCATGAGCTTCTTTCACGCCTTCTGGTCCGTCGGCAACTTCATCGGGGCGGGAGCTGTCTTGCTGCTCGCCACCTTGCTCGGCCTCAAGGGTGGTGAGATCGTCACACCGCTGTCAGTCTCAATCGCGGTCCTGACACTTCTCGCCCTAGGCGTCTTGCTCAAGATCACACCCAAGGCGGCGGTGGTGCATCACACCGTCGACGGCGTACGGACTCCGATTCCGACGGTCGCCTGGGTGCTGGCTGTGATGGCCCTAGCCTTTGGACTCGCGGAGGGCACAGCCCTGGACTGGTCGTCCCTGCATGTCACCGACGTCGCCGGCGTCGACTCGACAACCGGTGCGCTCGGCCTGGCGGCGGTCAGCGCCTTCATGGTTGCGATCCGGCTGCTAGGCGACCGGCTGGTCGTCCGTTTCGGCCGGCGAGCGGTCGTGCGTTTTGGTGGCCTCTGCGCCGCCGTCGGATATCTGACCGTCGCGCTGGTAAGCGGCCTGCCCTTACTGCTCATTGGTTGGGCACTGGTTGGTTTTGGTGTTGGCATGATTGCCCCCCAGGTCTACGCGCTCTCCGGGCACCTCGGCGGGGGCCGAGCCCTCGCCGTGGTCGTAACCTTCGGCTACGCCGCCTTCTTGATAGGCCCGGCTTTCGTGGGTTTCCTGATCAACCAGCTTGGGATCCAGTACACGATGATCGTGCCGGCCGTGCTCTGTGCCGGCATCATCGCGCTGGCATCCACCATGCCGCACGAGGACATAGGGCTCGCCCAGCGCGAGATATCGGGTACCCGACCGCCGGTGCCCTGAATCTCGAAGTCAACCACGAGCGATCCCGAGGGACGGCCAGGGCGCCATGAATTGGTGGTCACCTGCAGTTGGCCCATGCTGTACCC
>JBKPAB010000032.1:0-12904 GCA_046726195.1 Actinomycetota bacterium | reverse complement strand
CGCCGACGCCTAGCCGGTCTGAAACGCTCCGAGTCGTAACACGAGAACGTTCTGAGTTGTAACAACTCGGTAGCTCGGGGCGCACGTTTCCCACCAATTGGTGGCAAAACTTCGGGTTTTGGTTGCTGGAGCGTACGTTTCCCACCAAAGTCGCGAAAACGCTCATCCATGACGGCCGCCATTACCTGCTGCAGATCGGCGGCGCGAACATCGCGAAATCCCCGTCGTCGTGGGCGCAGCTAGGTTCGCGGGCGATAAGTGCCCCAGACCTCGCGAAGGGCATCGCAGACCTCACCGACGGTAGCTTTCAGCCTGAGGGCTTCCTTCATGGGGTAGAGCACATTACCGGTGCCGTGGGCCGCAGCTTGCATGTTGCCGAGAGCGGCGCCGATGGCAGCCTGATCCCGGCCAGCCCGTAGCGCGGCAAGCTTCGCAGCCTGTTTGGCCTCGATGCCTGGATCCACCCGCAACGGCTCGTACGGCTCCTCCTCGTCGAGACTGAACCGATTAACGCCGACCACGACCCGCTCTCCGATGTCGATCTGACGCGCCAGCTGGTAAGCCGAGCGTTCGATCTCAGCCTTCTGAAAGCCCTGCTCGATCGCCGCGACGGCACCACCCCGGTCCGCGACCGCCTGCATAAGGCGGCGGCTCACTTCCTCGATCTCGTTGGTCAGCGACTCGACGGCGTATGAGCCGGCGAACGGATCAACCGTCTTTGTCACGTCTGTCTCGTATGCGAGCACCTGCTGGGTTCGCAGCGCGAGCCGAGCAGCCTTAGGAGTCGGCAGTGCGATCGCCTCGTCGTAGGAGTTGGTATGCAGTGACTGGGTACCTCCCAACACTGCTGCCATGGCTTGCACCGCGACCCGCACCAGGTTGATCTCCGGCTGTTGCGCCGTCAGCTGCACCCCAGCAGTCTGGCTGTGGAAGCGAAGCATCATCGACCTCTCGTCCTGCGCGCCGAATTGATCACGCATCAGCTGCGCCCAGATGCGTCGAGCGGCCCGAAACTTGGCTACCTCCTCAAGCAGCGTGGTGCGGGATACGAAGAAGAAGGACAACCGAGGCGCGAAGTCGTCAACGTCGAGACCAGCTGACAAGGCCGCCTCGACGTAAGCGATCCCGTTGCTCAGCGTGAATGCGATCTCTTGTGCCGGCGTGGCGCCGGCCTCTGCCATGTGATAACCAGAAATCGAGATCGTGTTCCAGCGCGGTAACTGCTCTTGGCAGTAGGCGAACGTGTTGCTGACGAGGCGGAGGGACGGGCTCGGCGGAAAGATGTATGTGCCGCGCGCGATGTATTCCTTGAGGACGTCGTTCTGGATGGTTCCGGAGAGGACCGCCGAGGAAATACCGCGTTCCTCTGCGACCAACTGGTACAGCAGCAACAGCAGCGCCGCTGGGGCGTTGATCGTCATCGATGTCGAAACTTTGTCGAGGGGAATGCCCGAAAAAAGCTCTCGCATGTCCTCGATGGAATCGATCGCGACTCCGACTTTGCCCACCTCGCCGGCCGCGATTGGCGCATCGGAGTCGTAGCCCATCTGGGTCGGCAGATCAAAAGCGACCGAAAGACCCGCAGTCCCGTGTGCAATCAGCTCGCGGTAGCGGGCGTTGGACTCCGCGGCGCTGCCGAAGCCCGCGTACTGGCGCATGGTCCACGGCTTGGTCGTATACATCGACGGGTAGATGCCGCGCGTATAGGGATAGTGACCGGGCTCACCAAGCTCAGTATCAGGGTCGAATCCGGCCAGGTCTTGCGGCCGGTACACCGGCTTGAATGGGGTTCCAGACTCCGTCTGTGCGCTCACCTGGGCATAGTTGCATGCGTTGTTTGGGCCCTGAGTGTCAGACCCGGCCCGAGCTTTGCACCAGAGCGACAGCCGATTCGATCATGCGTACCGTCTCGCTCTCCCAGTTCGGTTCCTGGCCCCGATACGGCCCGGTGGCGAGCGAGACGATGACACCGGCAGCCCGCAGCCGCAACTCGCCCGGGTCCACCCGGGTGTCGAAAACCTGCAGCCAGAGATTGATCAGTCGCGTCAAGCCGACCGCCTGTTCGGGCGTCATCCGCTGCATCGTGGACAGGTGCGCGATCATGCACGCAAGGTCATCAGCTCGCCGCCCGGGGCCGATAGTGTCGATGTCGAGTACGCCGGTAATCAGGCCTTTTGCGACGAAGAGCTGACCCTCGTGGAAGTCACCGTGGGTGGGTTCCACGCCGGGCGCCATACCGGCAAGCCCGCCGGAGATCTGCGCGACCAGCCATCGCAGCTGCGGGTCCAGCGCCGGAAGCGCAGCTGCGATCATCTCGGCGTACGTTGCGACGGCGTCCGTCCACGGCGGTCGGCGGGGCAACGAAGCTACCGCCGACGGCAAAGAGTCGAGCAACATGATCATGCTCTCGGCGGTGCAGGGCATCGGCTCATCGAAGATCGCTTGTGCCAGCGGCCGGCCTGGCACCTCGTGGAACACCAGGATGAAGTCCGCCGTCGCCGCTGCTACCGCGGCGGCTGGGAATCGAGCGCGCCGCAACAGCTCGTGCCGCTGCAAGGTGGGCCCGTACACCGATTCGCGTAACACCTTGACGAAGAAGGTCTTCGGCCCCCTGCTGGTTCTGATGGTGGCCTTCAACACGGCGCGGCGCCGGGGGCGGTAGCTGATCATCTCCAAAGCGATGTTCTCGGCAACCACGGGATGATCAAGGACTCGATACTCGCTGAGCAGCGCGGCTAGCCCATCTGGCACGGCGGCACGGCGCAATCCGGGCAGATCCGGGTCGTTCGGGTACAGCCAGACCGCGACCTCGCGGGCCCCGTCCCCGAGAATCATGGCCCGTTCGTCGGTGCCGCTGCGGCGCCCTCCTACTCGCGTGCTCGCGCCGAGCAGCTCTGTACGTCGTCCGGTCGGCCAGTCGACGGCTGCAGAATACGTCGCGGTCGTGGAATGCCTCGGATTGGCATCCACGTGATCCAGCCGCCATGAGACAAGGCTGCCACCGGCATGCTCGACGGCGGCCGAGAGCAGGTCCTTCACTTCGGCCGAAGTCAGCAAGGTCGACCCGTCGGGGTCACCCGAAACGGTCACGCACCCGATCTTTACACACCGCTGGCACAGTGCTTCAGGAACGGATGGAAGCATGGCTATGTGACAGTTGCTCTCACGATCCTGGCCTTGGTTGCCACCGTGCTCGCGGTGACGGCGTTGGCCAATCGGATCAGATTCTCGGCGCCGTTACTGCTGATGCTGGTTGGGATCGGGATGTCTTTCCTGCCCGAAGTACCTATCCCCGAGCTCACGTCGGAACTGGTGTTGCTCGGCTTCCTCCCGCCGCTGCTGTACGCCGCAGCCATCCGGACATCGGTGATCGACTTTCGCGCGAATCGCCGATCAATTGCGCAGCTCTCGGTGTTGCTCGTGGTCGTCACTGCCTTGGGGATCGGCCTGATCACTTGGTGGATCCTCCCGGTGAGCTTCCCGGTGGCGTTTGCTTTGGGCGCTGTCGTGGCGCCGCCAGATGCCATAGCCGCGACCACGATTGCCCGCCGGGTCGGACTCCCGCGTCGCCTGGTGACAATCCTGGAGGGCGAGTCCTTGGTGAACGACGCGACCGCCATTACCTGCCTCAGGGTGGCTATCGCAGCCATCGCAGGGACCCTGACAGCGGCGGAAGCAACCGTCGGCTTCCTGATCGCGGTTCTGGGCGGACTTGCAGTCGGACTCGTGGTGGCGCTGGTTGCCATTCCCATCCGAGAGCGGATCACTCAGCCGGCCTTCGACACCGCGATCTCGATGTTGGTGCCATTTGCTGCGTACTTGCCTGCCGAAGTGCTGAATATCGGTGGTTTTCATGGCTCCGGCGTCATCGCAGTCGTCACCGCAGGTTTGATCCTCGGCCACAAGTCCCCTGTGATCCAGTCGGGCCAATCCCGGCTGAGTGAACGAGTGAACTGGGTAACCATCCAGTTCCTGCTCGAGAACACCGTGTTCCTCATGATCGGACTCCAGGCACGCCGGATCATCGAGGCAAACTCAGAGTCCACTCTCTCCGGGCCGCAGATTGCCGGATTTTGCATTGCGGTCTTGGTGGGGGTCATCGTGATCAGGCTGCTCTGGGTCCTCGGCACCCGTCCATTCCTGTTTCGCCGTGACCGAGACACCGGTGGTCGCGCGGTCCCATGGTCGTACGCATTCGTGATTGGGTGGGCCGGTCTACGAGGGGTGGTCACCCTCGCAGCCGCCTTCCTGATTCCGGAAGGTGTGCCCCATCGCGAAACCCTGATCTTCGCCGCCATGGTTGTCACGGCAGGCACCCTGCTGCTGCAAGGGCTGACGCTGCCCTATCTGGTCCGAGCGCTGGGACTGCGCGGACCGGACGCCCGTTCCGATGCCTTGCAGGCGGCTACCGTGCTGCAAACATCCAGCAATTCCGCCATCGCGCATCTTGGCGACATTGTCGGACCTGACGATGCTCCGGAGACGGTGCAGCTGCTGCGCGACCGCATCGCAGCCCGCCCGGATGCGATGTGGGAGAAGCTTGGCAGGCCTGGCGACGACGAGACTCCGGCCGAGCAGTATCGGCGACTACGACTGAAGACTCTCGATGTCGAGCGGAACGAGGTGCTGAAGATCCGCTCCAGCGGCACGGTCGACCACGACATCATCGAGGAGGTACTCGGATCGTTCGACATTGAAGAGTCCATGCTCACGATCGCGACGGAACGGGCGGATCGGCTCGTCGAGGAGGTGCCAGTCACCACACCGACCGTTGCCGCCGGTCCCTGTGATCACCTCGAGCACTCGCCGGCCAATATCAAGCCGAATGGTCCCGGGATCTGCGAGGACTGCGTACGCGAGGGCACGCGTACGGTACACCTGCGCATCTGCCTCACCTGCGGAAACGTAGGCTGCTGCAACTCCTCAGTTGGGCGGCACGCGGAGCGCCACTTCAGGCACAGCAGCCACCCTGTGGTACGCAGCTTCGAGCCGGGTGAGTCCTGGCGCTGGTGTTACATCGACGAGCTGATTGGGTGAGGTTTGTCGTGAGCTAGGCGAGACCAACTTTGGCGTAGACATCGGCCAGCGTGGCACTGGCCACCTCGCGGGCTCGGTCGGCTCCCTTCGCAAGGATCGATTCAAGCTCGCCGCGTTCCTCCATGAGCTCAAAAGTCCGATCCCGGAATGGCACCGCGAAGGCGGTGACCGCATCAGCCACAGCACCCTTCAGATCCCCATAACCGCGCCCATCGAACTGCTGGACGAGCTCCTCGACCGGCGTAGCGGTAAGTGCCGACAAGATCGTGAGCAGGTTGGAGACGCCGGGCTTGTTGATCTCATCGAAGATGATCTCTCTACCAGAGTCAGTCACCGCGGATTTGATCTTGCGGATGTTGATCTTGGGATCGTCCAACAGCTCAATGAGGCCCGTGGGTGAGGACAGCGACTTGCTCATCTTCGCGCCAGGCTCGGCAAGATCAGCAATTCTGCCCACGGAGGGCAGGATGTACGGCTCCGGAACTACGAATGCCTGCCCGTAGCGGGAGTTGAAACGCACCGCGAGATCACGGGTGAGCTCGAGATGCTGCCGCTGGTCTTCCCCCACGGGTACCTGATCGGCCTGATATAGCAGGATGTCGGCGGCCATCAGCACTGGATAAGTGAACAGACCGACATTGGTGGCCTCGGGCCCCATCCTGGCCGCTTTGTCCTTGAATTGGGTCATCCGCAGGGCTTGGCCGTAGCCCGTCAAGCAGCCCAGTACCCAGTTGAGTTGGGTGTGTTCGGGGACCTGCGACTGAAGGAACACCGTCGCTTTCGCAGGATCGATGCCCGCTGCGAGCAGCTGCGCCGCGCTGCGCAGCGTCCGCTCTCGCAATACCTCCGGAGGGGTCGGGACGGTGAGCGCGTGCAGATCGGCGATCCCATAAAAGGCTTCATGATCTTCTTGCAGCGGCACCCACTGGCGCAACGCTCCTAGGAAGTTGCCGAGGTGGAGCGAGTCAGCGGTGGGCTGGGCAAGGGAAAGCACGCGAGGTCTGCCAGCACTGCCATGTGAGGGCATGAGGTAGGGATATTCCTTTCCAGGTCACATCGGCGCCATTGTTTCACGCGTCTGGCTCCTCGCTCCGCCTTTGGAGCTGCTCGCGCAATCGCGCATGGAATCCGCCTACTTCGTCGTCGCTCGCAGAGGAAAGCGCCTCCGCTCGCTCCTCCTCAGCACGGCGGTGCGCGATTTCCCGACGCTCGCAGCTCGAGCTTTTCTCCGCTAGGGCCGAACCCGGTCGTGGATTGACGATGAGTGACCACCCCTAGACTCAGAAACTCCCGATGAATCGGATCGGAGCCAACATGCCAGCTAAGACGATCTCGAAAACAAAGACCCAATCAAGGAAGGCAAAGGCGAACCGGGACGGTAGGTCCAGCACTATCACCGCGGGCCCGTTGTCGAAAGACGAGCTTCGCCGGATGGACATGTGGTGGCGCGCAGCCAACTACCTGTCGGTCGGTCAGATCTACTTGATGGACAATCCGCTGTTGCGGGAGGAGCTGCAACCCGAGCATGTCAAACCACGCCTGCTCGGGCACTGGGGCACGACACCGGGGCTCAACTTTCTCTACGCTCATCTCAATCGCGCGATTATGCAGCGCGACCTTGACATGATCTACATCATCGGTCCGGGGCACGGCGGGCCGTCTCCTGTCGCCGCGGCGTGGCTGGAAGGCACCTACTCCGAGACCTACCCCAACATCACCCAGGACGGCCGTGGCATGAAGCGGCTCTTCACCCAGTTCTCGTTCCCCGGAGGGATCCCAAGCCACGTAGCTCCGGAGACTCCGGGGTCGATCCATGAGGGTGGCGAGCTCGGATATGCGATCTCCCACGCGTACGGCGCCGCGTTCGACAATCCGGATCTGATCGTTGCCTGCATCGTCGGCGATGGCGAAGCAGAAACCGGCCCTCTTGCTACCTCGTGGCATTCCAACAAGTTCCTCAACCCGGCGAGCGACGGCGCCGTCCTGCCGATCTTGCATCTCAACGGCTACAAGATCGCGAACCCCACGGTTCTTGCCCGCATTCCAGTCGATGAGCTGCTGGCACTGTTCCGCGGATATGGCTACGAGCCACATCTGGTCGCAGGCGATGACCCAGCAACAATGCATCAGCAGTTCGCCACGACGTTGGATGCGTGCCTCGATCGCATAGCCGAAATACAACATGATCACCGGGAAGGCGGCGCCACCGGTCGTCCGACGTGGCCCGTGATCATCTTCCGTTCGCCGAAAGGCTGGACCGGACCGAAACAGATCGACGGGAAACCTGTCGAGAACTACTGGCGGAGCCACCAGGTGCCGTTCTCCGATACCCGGCAGAACCCCGCGCACCTGCTGGAGCTACAGAAGTGGATGTTGTCCTACGGACCGGAGGAACTGTTCGATTCCGAGGGTCGTCCGGTCCCAGAAATTGCCGACCTTCATCCGGTCGGCGGGCGTCGCATGAGTGCAAACCCGCACGCCAACGGCGGCAGCTTACGCCGCCCGCTGCGGATGCCAGACTTCCGCGACTACGAAATCAAGATCGACCGGCCAGGCCACACAGTCGCCGCGGCAACCAGCGTGATGGGCACATTCCTCCGCGACGTGATGAAGGTCAACGAAGATCACCGCAACTTCCGACTCTTCTCGCCCGATGAGAACAACTCGAACCGGTGGCAGGACGTCCTGGAAGTCACTGATCGTACGTGGCAAGCCGAAACCTACGACTACGACGATCATTTGGCGCCAGACGGCCGGGTGATGGAGATCTTGTCCGAACATACGATTCAGGGCTGGCTTGAGGGATACCTGCTCACCGGCAGGCATGGATTCTTGTCCACCTACGAGGCCTTTATTCACATCGTCGACTCGATGTTCAACCAGCACGCCAAGTGGCTCAAGGTCACCCACGACATCGGGTGGCGTCGTCCGATCTCTTCACTCAACTATCTGCTGTCCAGTCACGTATGGCGTCAAGATCACAACGGGTTCTCCCATCAGGATCCCGGGTTCATTGATCATGTGATGAATAAGAAGGCGGAGATCGTTCGGGTCTATCTGCCGCCGGATGCCAACACGCTGCTCTCGACGACCGACCATTGCCTGCGATCCAGTCAGTACGTGAACGTGGTCGTTGCTCCCAAACAACTCGCCCCGCAGTACCTTTCCATGGACGACGCCATCAAACACTGTACGAAGGGCATCGGTATTTGGGACTGGGCGAGCAGCGACCAGGACGGCCCGACCGATCTCGTTATGGCGGCCGCGGGTGATGTGCCGACAATGGAGTCGCTTGCCGCAACAGAGATCTTGCAGAAGCGCTTCCCTGACCTGCGGATCCGCTTCATCAATGTCGTGGACATCATGCGTCTACAGGACGACCGCGAGCATCCACATGGGCTAACTGATCTGCAATTCGTCTCCCTGTTTACGCCGAATGCCCCGATCGTCTTCGCCTACCACGGTTACCCATGGTTGATTCACCGGCTTACCTATCACCGCAGTAACCACGACAACATCCACGTGCGCGGTTACAAGGAGGAGGGCACGACCACGACGCCGTTCGACATGTGTGTCCTAAACGAAATCGACCGCTTTTCTTTGGCCATCGACGCGATCGACCGGGTGCCACAGCTTGGGTCGAGCGCGGCGCACGTACGACAAGAGCTCGTCGACAAGATCATCGAGCACAAGCACTACATCCGCCGCTATGGCGAAGACATGCCAGAAATCGCCGGATGGGTCTGGCATTCGTCAGCCGATGAGGAGCCCTCCATTGCCTCGGCGGCTCCGGGCGCTCTTGCGACGGCAGGCGACAACGTCTAGCGACCCTGCATGCGCGCTGAGCTTGTCGAAGCGTGCGCGCCCTTCGACAGGCTCAGGGCGCATAGATCGCCCTGTCTCCTACGATGCGGCAGGGGTGAAGTCCTTCCCGTCCTGACGGCGCAGCACGAACGAGGCGGCCCGCCGCCCGTCGAGCTCGTTGACCCGCAGCTCAACTTGCGCAAGCTCCGGATCTTCTTGGTCGACGGAGGCGAGCTCGATTGAAATCGCATCACCCACGCTCGGCAACTGGCCGAGCCTGGCCATGAAGAATCCTGCAAGCGTGTCGTACGGACCTTCGGGCAGCACCAAACCGGTCCTCTCGGCGAAGTCGTCTAACGTGGTTAGGCCATCGATGACCAGGTCACCGGGTACGCTGACCCGCTCCTCCGCGACTACGTCGTACTCGTCGGTGATATCACCAATCAGCTCCTCGACCAGGTCCTCCATCGTCACGATGCCCGCCGTGCCGCCGTACTCATCCAGCACGATGGCCAGGTGCGCTGAGCTGCGCCGCATCTCGCTGAGCGCTCGGAGCACCGGCACGGTGTCAGGCATGGAAAGCACCGGACGTGCCAGCTCGGCCACTGGTGTGGTACGTGAGCTGACATCAGGATCGAGCAGGTCGCGAACGTGCACGAACCCAATGACATCGTCGGCGGAGTCGCCGATCACGGGATAACGCGAGTGCGGCGCCTTGATCAACTCGCGTACCGCGCGGTGCGCGGGCATATCCCCTGGAAGGAAGTCGACCTCGGTCCTCGGCAACATGACCTCGCGGAGGCTGCGCTCACCGGCCGCGAAGACATCGTCCACGATCTCGCGCTCCTCGTCGCCAAGAGTGGTCGAGTCACTCACCATGATGCGGATCTCCTCGTTGGTCACCTCCTCGCGGGAGACCTTCGGATCCCCACCCAAAATCCGAACCAGGACGTTGGTGGAGGCCCCAAGGAGCCAGATCAATGGACGCGCCGCTTTAGCGGTGAAATTCACCAGCGGCGCCACCGTGAGAGCGACCCCTTCGGCGCGCTGCAATGCCAGTCGCTTCGCCGTTAGCTCACCAATCACGATCGAGACGTAGGAGATCACGATGGTGATCAGCACCAGCGAGATCGTGTCGGCGACACCGGCGCTGAGGCCCAGGCGCTCCAGCAGCGGTGCCAGATCCCCTGACAACCTGTCCGCGCCAAAAGCAGCGGCGAGGAAGCCCGACAACGTGACTCCGACCTGGACCGCAGAAAGGAAGAGGTTCGGATTCGAGGTCAGCTTTGCAACCAGCTGCCCGCGCCGGCCGCGGTGGGCAATCTGGCGGACCTGACTTTCGCGGAGTGAGACCAACGCGAATTCGGCAGCGACGAAGACACCCCCGATGATCACGAGCAGCAAGATCAGCAGGATGTTGAGAACGGCACTAGTCATAGCTGCATGGGGCTAAGGATCTGTCACAGTCAGCGTCGCCGTCCACCTCAGCAAGCCTAGTGAACAGGTCACGGGCGGGCATGGCCGGTGTCGAGAACCCTGCTAACACCGGGTTGACCGCATTGTCGAAGCCGCCTATCGAAGTTGGCGAGTTGTGGGAGGATCTCCGGGTGACATTGCAGGTGAGCGTCATTGGCACCAACTACATGGGTGCGACCCATGCCGCTGGCATGGCAGAGTTCGGTCACCACGTGATCGGGGTTGATATCGATGCCGATCGGGTCAAAACACTGAACGCTGGGCAGTCGCACATCTTCGAGGTGGGCCTGGAACCCCTGTTGGAGAGGCATACCGCGTCTGGGCGACTGCGGTTCACCACCGATTACGCCGAAATTGCCGACTGGGCGGACGTGCACTTTCTGGCATTGGGGACTCCCTCAAGGCCCGGCGGCGCTGCGGATCTGAGTCAGTTGCACGCGGCGATAGACGCGCTGGCGCCGTTGCTGACCAAACCGACGCTGGTGGTCGGCAAGTCGACCGTGCCAGTCGGCACAGCCATGGCGCTCGAGAAGCGCCTTCGTGCCGCCGCACCCGTCGGAGACGGTGTTGAGGTGGCCTGGAATCCGGAGTTCTTGCGCGAGGCGTACGCGGTCGAGGACACGCTGCGCCCCGACCGGTTGGTTTTCGGCACGCACTCCCGTCGCGCTCTGGAACTGCTCGAGGAAATCTACGCGCTTCCGATCACCGACCGTACTCCGGTGATTCGATGCGACATTGCAACCAGCGAGCTGATCAAGGTCGCAGCCAATGCGTTCCTGGCGACCAAGATCAGTTTCATCAACGCGTTGGCACAGATGTGCCAGGCGGCGGGCGGCGACGTGGTACTGCTGGCTGACGCTCTCGGGTATGACAAGCGGATCGGGCGGGAGTTCCTCGATGCGGGGTTGGGCTTCGGCGGCGGCTGCCTACCCAAAGACATCGCAGCACTGGCCGTACGTGCCGACGAGCTTGGCGTACATGTCCTGAGCGACTTCATTCACTCTGTGGAAGCGATCAATGCCGGACAGCGGGCCGAGCTTGCGGAACTGGCGATCGATCAGGCGGGCGGAGACGTGGCCGGCAAACGCATCGCGGTGCTTGGTGCGGCGTTCAAGCCCGGTACCGATGACACCCGCAACTCCCCCGCCCTGACCGTGGCCGATCAGTTACACGCCGCCGGCGCGGACGTACGCATTTATGACCCACAGGCCCGGCTGGCACCCCGCGAGGGCTTCACCCAGGTGGCCAGCGTCGAGCAGGCACTGCTCGGAGCCAACGTGGTGCTGCACCTCACCGAGTGGCCGGAGTTTCGGCAGCTGGATCCAGACCGACTGGGCGAGCTGGTCGCCTCCAAGGTGATCATCGACGGCCGTCTCAAACTGCATGCCCCCACCTGGCGTAACGCCGGCTGGAAACTCGTCCAAATCGGCCGCGCCACCACTCTCTAACACCGCCGACTTGTCAGAATCCAGCAGCGCTATAGCGTTGCTGGATTCTGACAACTCTGGGTACTCCGACAGCGAAAAGGTCTGCCGCGATCTGCGATGGCTCCACTCTGACCTCGATAGATGTAGCCCGCAGCACCTGGGCGCCGCCGATCACGACCCCTCGCTCTCTGCGGATGTCTGACTGCCAGCTATCGATGTCGAGATGATGGGCACCATCAACTTCGAGTACCACTCTGCGGCCATTGGCAAGCTTCCATTCTGCATCGAGGTATCGCAGCCGACCGTACTGATCCGATCGCTTGACCTGCCGGTCTGGCTCCTGCAAGCCGAATCGGCGACATAGCCGCACAAGATCGATCTCGCTCAGCGCCTGCGATCCTCCACTGATGTCGCGGATTGCTTCGCGGAGATGTGCCTTATGACGCACTCGTCCGACATATTGCATGGCGCGTTCGAGTTCCTCGACAGTACACAGCCGCTGCTGGACCACTGCTGCAACTTGCGCACACGCAAAGCGGGGCCAGGGCTGCCAGGCGGCCGCATCGATAGCCGATCGCGCGATTTCGGTGCATGGTAAGCCTTGAGCCTGCACGTGATATTCGGGCTTCACCCGACGTGACTCGTGAACTGTGACCAGGGGATGCGTTGTCACCTTCGCACCGCGCTCGATGAGCAAATGGATCTGACTAGCCTCCTTTGCAAAGGGCTTGAAGCCGTGCAGTTCGAGCGCGGTGTGACTGGCCAGGGCAGCTGGGTAACCTGCATCCAGCACCGCCGCCCACATAAGTTGAGCACGCGTCGGTTCGAAGTTGTGCATGATCACAACATGCGACCCCCACCTTGTCCATCGCTGGGCCGATAGTTGTGCATCTATGGTCGACAGCGTCACGCCGAGACCTATCAGTTGCTGACGTGTGAGGACACCACGCTGCGTCTCGGCCAATTGCGACAGGCGTGGATGAGTAAAGCCATGATGTACATGGCGACGAGTCTGAGGTGATGGCAAACAGAAACGGCCAGCCAAACCGAATCTGTGGATAACCCTCCGAGTTGTCAGAACTGATGGGTGCGCTATCACAGCACAGTTATGACAACTCGGCGAAGATGTATCAGACCACGCGGGCGGATAGGTGGGTGTC
>JBKPAB010000031.1:0-15811 GCA_046726195.1 Actinomycetota bacterium | reverse complement strand
GTTGCATGCTTAATCAGCGCCCCTTCACTAGCGTGGCGGCCAGTTGGGTTTTTCGCCCATTGCCACCATTCGTTACCGACGACGGCCGTCGCACAGCCCGTGTCACGGTGGCGGCGATCCCGGCAGCGTCGAGCCCGTACGCCTGCAGCAGCGCTGCCCGTTCTCCGTGCGGCACGAATTCGGTGGGGAGTCCGAGCACCTGAATCGGTACGCCGAGGCCGGCATCGAGCAACGTTTGGGCGATCTGCGTCCCCGCGCCGCCGCGACGGAGCCCATCTTCGACTGTGAAGACTGCCCGGTGACCGGCAGCGATCACTGGCAGCTGCGGCGAGACCGGCAGCACCCAGCGGGGATCGACGACAGTGCAATCGATGCCCTCGACGCTCAGCAGGTTCGCTCCAGCAACGGCAGCGCGGGCCATCGTGCCGACGGCCACAATCAAGACGTCGGCGCCCGGAGCCGTTCGCAACACGTCGAGGTCCGCCCAGCGAGCCACGGCAATGATCGGCTCGGAAACTTTGCTTTTGGGGAAGCGGATCATTGACGGCCCGGATCGTGCCACGGCTTCGCTCAGCAGCACGTCGAGCTGTGTTGCATCGCGTGGTGCGGCCACGCTCATGCCCGGCATGAGGCCGAACAAGGCAAGATCCCACATGCCGTGATGGCTCGGCCCGTCGGACCCGGTAATGCCGGCGCGGTCGAGCACGAAAGTCACCGGCAGCCGATGCAGCGCAACATCGAGCAGCGCTTGATCGAAGGCGCGATTGGCGAACGTGGCATAAATGGCCACCACTGGACGTACGCCACCCATCGCCAGACCGGCCGCCACTAGCACCGCGTCCGCCTCAGCGATCCCCACATCGATGACTCGGGAAGGGTAGTGCGCTGCCATTTTGGACAGGCCCGTCGGGCCCGCCATAGCTGCGGTAACGCCGACGATGTCGCCACGCCGCGTCGCCAGTGCGACGAGGCTATCGGCAAAAGCCTCCGTCCAGGTGGCGGCCTGGGGCGCTCCAGGCCTAGCAGCTTGCGGCACGGTATGCAGGTGGTCGACGGGGTCGGCTTCAGCCGGCGGGTGTCCTTTACCCTTCACAGTCACGCAGTGGACCACAATCGGCCATTTGGTGTCGGCTACCCGCCGAAACGCAGATTCCAGCGCGGCCAGGTCATGTCCGTCGACGGGTCCCAGGTAGTCCAGGCCGAGCATGCCGAACCAGGTGTCGAACGGCGTGGATTGGACGGGAACGCCGGCACCGCCAATCTGCTCGACCACGTGCTGCATACCGCTGCGGGCCGCGAGCCGCCGGAGGTGGTCACTCAGCCCGCCCACCGTGGGCGCGTACGAGTCGCCATTGTCGTTGAGCACGATGATGACGGGCCGTTGGGCGGTGGCCAGGTTGTTGAGCGCCTCCCAGGCCGGTCCGCCGGTCAACGCCCCGTCGCCGACGACAACGACTATCGGCCGCTGCCGCCCGGCCAGCTCGAAGGCCCGACTCAGGCCGTCCGCGTAGCCGAGCGCAGTGGAGGCGTGCGAATTCTCAATCCAGTCATGGACCGACTCGGCGCGGTTCGGGTATCCCGAAGGCCCTCCCGCGCTACGCAGTCGAGCCAGGTCGGCGCCTCGACCGGTGATGAGTTTGTGCACGTAACACTGGTGGCCAACATCGAAAACGATTGGGGTCTGGGGCGAGTCGAATACGCGATGTAGAGCCAACGTCAGCTCGACGACACCGAGGTTCGGTCCGAGATGCCCACCGGTCCGGGAGACGGTGTCGACTAGGTAGCGCCGAATGTCAGTAGCCAGCGAGGCTAGCTCGTCGGAGGTCATATGACGCAGCGCAGCTGGCGTCAGTCCAGCGAAGCTCACCGTCCACCCTTCGCGCACCGGTCTGCACGGCCTGCGCTCAAGCCGCGTATCCCGCTGACGCTGGTTGTCTGTAGATCTACGGCGAACGGTAGAAACCCGCAAAGTGGGCTGCGGCAAAATCGCAGCCGGAGCCCTGCCCTAAGATCGTTCAACGGCCGTTTTGGTTCGGGACGGGCAGGGTAGCTACGCGCGAATCCTGGTCTACACGTACGACGAAGTGTTTCATGGCTACACAACGTAGCGGCGACCGCGCTCACCGTAGCCGCGGCGCGCTGGACGCCGTCGCCTTCACCGCCATGATGGCGCTGGAAGCCCGGCAGGTGCTCATCGTCGTCCGGGTCAGGGAGGGCTGGTCGGTGCGGGTTGCTGCGGCGGTCGCCGGTGCCGGAGCAGATCGGCCGTCGCTGCTGTGTGGTGCCGCAGAGCTGCCTGCCGGTAGCCCAGGTCCGTTCGGGTGGAGCCCACCGGGAGTGGTAGCTGGCAGCTGTCCGTCCCGCGTTGGAGCATGATCGACCAGGCCAGCTGCTCGCCCAGAGCAGTCGATGTGCCGACGTTCCGACGGTGCTGCTGCTCGTCGATCAGCCCACGCGCGCGTACTCCCGGGACCGGTTGCACGACGTGCAGTGGGCCGTGGCGGACGCAGTGGTGGCTGAGGATGAACAGCATCGTGAACAGCTGCGCGAGTGGCTTCAAGGACGAGAGGACGAACGGCGGCGGTGGGCTCGCGAGCTACACGACGAGACGCTGCAACAGCTGGGTGCGCTTCAGGCGCTGTTGACCTCGGGGCCGGGATTTGCCCGGGAGGCATTGCGGCTAGGCGCGCGAGGCTATCTGCTCAAAGAAGCGGCGGCGGATGAGTTGACGATCGCGATCCGCTGCGTGCTGCGTGGCGAGACTTATCTGCATCCGACCATCGGCGCCCGACTCGCCACCCTTGACATTGCGCCCGCTGAGCTGAGTGATCGCGAGATCCAAGTTCTTGGGCTCATCGCGGCCGGATACACCAACGCCGAGATCGCCCAACGTCTGTATCTGAGCCTGCGAACGGTGGAAGGCCATCGGGCTGGGCAGTCGAGGGGAATCCATTCCTGGCGGCCGCGCGGCACCTGATGGTTGCGGTGGATGCGTCGCGGGTTGGGCACAGACTCGGTGCGGTTGTAGGAGACCCGGCCAATGTAGGCCTGGTTACGCAGCAGCCGGGACACCGTGGAGTAGGGCCAGCCCGGCTTCCCGGCCGGTGAGGGGATCTGGTCGGTGTTGAGGCTGCAGCAGATTTGGCGGACCGAAACACCGGCGGCTCGGTCGGTGAAGATGCGTCGCACGAGGGCGGCTTCGGGTTCATAGATTTCTAGGTGCGCCGGCCCGGTGGTGTCGCTGCGGGGGATGCGGCGGTAGCCGTAGGGAGCTTTCCAGGTGGTGATCTCTCCGGCGCGGGCCCGGAACAGTTTGCCGCGCCGGCGCCGTTCGGCGATCTTGGCTTTCTCGTATTCGGCGATCACCCCTTGAACCTGGGTGAGCAAAACCGCTTGCGGGTCGTCGGGTGCCAGGTTGGGGGCGTCGCTGAAATGCACCTTCACCCCGAGCCGGGCCAGCTCGTCCAAGATCAACACCTGGTAGCGGTAGGCGCGTCACGGGGTGTTGCGGAAACCAGCGGCGGTTTTTGAGGGCGGCTGTCCAATCTCTACGCGGGCATTTGGATGAGCCAACTCGGCAACTTTGGGGGACCCTGACAACCTCCGTATACTCAAATGTTTGTTCTTTCCGAGTAAGGATCACCCTTCCTTGACACACGCGCAGAGCGACGCGAGTCCCGGTGGCGTCACCAGCGCATCGCCGCCCGTCAGCACTATCGAGCGCGAGTTGGCCGCCGAGCAGGCCCATGTGGATCTGGTGTATGCGCGGCTCGCCGAGGCGACCCGCTCGGCCCAGCAGGTCGCGAAGGCCGGCCTCTCCCTCTACCAGTCCGACCGCAACTCATACGTTCGCGAGGAGGACGGTACCGGCCTGTACGAACGTGATGTCTTTGCTTTCCAGGCGGCTCGACGGCTGGCTGTGCTGGATGCCGAGCAAGACGGTCTTGTTTTTGGCCGGCTGGATCGGACCGACGGTGAAGTCCGCTACGTCGGCCGCATCGGCGTTCGTGATGCCGACTATGAGCCCCTGGTCATTGACTGGCGCGCGCCCGCCGCCGAGCCGTTCTACCGGGCCACGCCTACCAACCCGATGCAGGTGATCCGCCGCCGGGTGCTGCACTGCCGCGGCAACCGCGTAGTGGGGATCGAAGACGACCTGCTCGACGGCGAGAACGCCGACCGGGAGCTCGTTGTGATCGGCGAAGGGGCGCTGCTCGCCGCACTGACACGGGCTCGCGATCACACGATGCGAGACATCGTTGCCACCATCCAGGCCGAGCAGGACGAGGCGATCCGTGCGCCGTACCAGGGCTTCACAATGATCTCCGGCGGACCCGGTACCGGGAAGACAGTGGTGGCATTGCACCGGGCGGCGTACCTGCTCTACTCAAACCGGCGCCGCTTCGAGTCCGGCGGTGTTCTGGTGGTCGGGCCGAGCCGGGTCTTCATGAACTACATCGCGCGGGTGCTGCCTTCCCTTGGTGAGGATTCGGTCACTCTGCGCCCTATCGGCGCGGTGGCTTCCGATGTCGTTCGGATCACTGGTGACCGGGTCGATGACCCACCTACGGCTGCGATCAAAGGCAGTCTGCGCATGGTCAAGATCATGCGTCGCTTGGTGCACGAGCCACCGCAGGAGGTGCCGCTTGAGCTGCGGATCACCGTGGACGGCACCGTGCTGGTGTTGCCTGCCGATGCGTTGGCGCGCATTCGTTCTCAGGTGCTTGCCCACCACAAGCTCAACACCGGTCGAGAGGCGGCGGAGAAGGAGTTGCTCGCGGCGCTCTGGCGGGCCCGGCAGCCCGATCCAGACGACACGTTCGATAATGATCATGAACGGGAAGCGTTCTACGACCGAGTCTCCGACCTCGCCTCGTTCAAGATGTTCTGCAACGCGTGGTGGCCGGCTGTCAGCGCGCCGGCAGCGCTGTCCCGGCTGGCCGACGTCGCGCTGCTGACGCGAATCTCGACATCGATCTTGACCGAAGCGGAGTGCGAGCTGCTCAGCGCGAGTTATCGGAACGCGACGGAGTGGACGGCGGCCGACGGCGCGTTGCTTGATGAACTGGTCTCGCTGTTGGGTCCGGTGCCGGTAACAGAGGAGCCGGGGGTGCCCGGCCTTTCCGATCTTGAATCTGAGCTGGAGGTTTTCACGACAGCCGACCTGCTGTCCCCGGCAGCACGGGAACGTGACCCGTTCGAGCTGCCCCACGAGACGTACGCGCACCTGCTCGTCGATGAGGCGCAGGATGTCAGCCCGATGCAGTGGCGGATGCTGAGGCGACGCGGTGCAAGTGCCAGCTGGACCATCGTGGGCGATCCTGCCCAGAGCGCTTGGCCCGATACCGAGGAATCCAATCGTGCCGTTGAGGAGATCATCGGGACCGCCCCAGTACGGCACTTCGGGATGAGCACTAACTATCGCAGCCCTTCGGAGGTCTTCGACCTAGCTGCGAAGGTAGTCGTCACGGACTTCCCCGAGGCAGACCTTCCGACGGCAGTGCGCTCAACCGGCCACGAGCCGCGACTTATGGTGCCGGCTGACGTCGCCCCTCAGCACCCGACAATTGCCACGGCCATGATCAACATCGTACGGTCGCTGCTCGCCGAGGTAGAAGGCACCGTCGGTGTGATCTGCCCACCGTCAACCAGGGAGGAGCTGGGGGCTCACCTCGAGCAGGCCCGACTGTCGGGTATGGAACGGGTCGCCGTTGTCACACCGCTGCAGGCAAAGGGCCTTGAGTACGACGCGGTCCTGGTGATCACACCGGATGACATCGTGGCCGAGTCGCCCGGTGGGGTGCGGGCGCTCTACGTGGCGCTGACCCGGCCGACCCAGCGGCTGGTTACGCTCGACGCCGCACCTGATGCAAGTTGGCGTAGATCTCTCGGGTAGCCCGGGACCTGTTCATTGTGTAGAAGTGCAGCCCAGGTGCGCCTCGGCTCAACAGCTCTTCGGACAGCTCGGTTCCGATCTGGATGCCTACCCGCCGAACTTGATCATCGTCATCGGCGACCTCGTTGATCCGGTCCGTCACCGAGCGCGGCAAGGCGGCGCCGGACAGCTCAGCAAACCTGGTCACCTGACGCACGTTGGTGATTGGCATGATCCCCGGGATGATCGGAAGGTCGCAGCCGAGGGCGCGGATCCGGGCAACCAGATCGAAGTAGTGATCGGCGGTGAAGAACAGCTGGGTGATCGCGAAGCTCGCTCCGGCCTTCGCTTTGGCGACCAGCACCCGGGCATCAAGATCAAAGTCATGTCGCTCCGGATGTGCGTCGGGGAACGCCGCTACTCCGATGCAGAAATCGCCGAGCTCCCGCACGAGCGCGACCAGCTCAGTTGCGTTGTTGAGGCCCTCGGGATGACGTTCCCACGGGACCGTCGGGCCACCGGGCATGTCCCCCCGGATCGCAAGCACATGATGAATGCCAGCTCCCGCGTACGAACCGATCACCCGTCGTAACTGCTCGCGACTCTGGCTGGCGCAGGTGAGATGCGCCATGGGCCGGAGGGTGGTGTGCAGGGCGATTGCCTCCGTTGCCCTGATCGTGTGTTCCCGAGTTGAGCCGCTGGCGCCGTAGGTCACGGAAACGAAATCAGGGCTTAGCGACTCCAGCTCGCGCACCGTCTGCCAAAGCTGGCGCTGCTGGATCTCATCCTTCGGCGGGAAGAACTCGAAGGAAAACAATGGTCGACGCCCCGCGGCCAGCAGGTCGGCGATGCTGGGAGAACGCGGGCGCCAGAGACGATCGCGGCCCGGCATGCGAACACCCTAAAGACGCGTTCACAGCTGCGCTCCGTAGGCTCAGCATGTGGTCAACAACCCACTGGTAACCAGCGCTGATGCCGTCCTGGATCCCCAGGCGCCGCTGTCCCAAGCGTTCCGGGAGGCGGTATCGGCGGAGATCAGCGCCTTTCTCACCGAGCAGTCAGCGGTGCTCGATTCTATGGGGCCCGAACTGGTCCCGGTCCATCTTTTGGCCAGCCAGATGCTGTGCGGTGGCAAGCGTATGCGGCCCGCCTTCTGCGTGTGGGGCTATGTCGCTGCTGCCGGCATCCCTTCAGACGAAGAGCTCAAGCCGCTGCTGGCTGCGGCAGGCAGCCTTGACGTGCTGCACGTGAGTGCCCTGGTACACGACGACCTGATGGATTCATCCGACCTGCGCCGAGGGCGTCCAGCCGCCCACCGGCAGTTCGAGGCGCTACATGCAAACGCCGGCTGGCTTGGTGACTCGGCTGCTTTCGGCAAGGCCGGTGCCATCCTGCTAGGCGATCTGCTGATCATGTGGTCGGCCCAGATGTTGCACGGCGCTGGCTTGGAACAGACGGCTCTGGAGCGGGCACTGCCGATAGTTGAGGCGATGCGTACGGAGGTCACCTGCGGGCAATACCTCGATATGGTGGCGCAGGCTCACCCGTTGCGACAGCGGGCTCCAGCAATCGGATCCCTGCGCCCCACGATCGAGCTCGCATTGGATGATGCAAGCCGAGTTGTGGAGTACAAGGCTGCGCGCTACACCGTGCAGCGCCCGTGCCAAATCGGCGCAGCGCTCGGTGGCGGCGATGACGAGTTGTACTTCGCCCTCGGCGCGTACGGATCGCCGCTCGGCCGAGCCTTCCAGTTCCGCGACGATCTACTCGGTGTTTTCGGGGATCCGCAGATCACCGGCAAGCCCACAGGAGATGATCTTCGCGAAGGCAAGCGCACGGTACTTGTTGCGCACGCGTACGCGCACGCTGAAGAGGCCGGTCAGAAGCTGTTGCTGCAGCGGCTTGGTGACCCCGGGCTCGACGACGCCGGGATCAGTGAGCTGCAGCAGGTGATCACCGAGTCAGGGGCGCGCGACGCGGTGGAAGCGATGATCAACGAGAACTACGAGCGAGCCCTGAAGGCATTGCACGATACCGAAATCGCCGATGAGGGCCGTACCGCCCTGACGGCCCTGGCCGACGCTGCAGTGCGGCGCGAGTTCTAGTCACCGCGGTCGGCAACGTACATGCGTTTCCGAAGCTGCGGCTAGGGGACCGTTTCTACCGAGATGACGATGATTCGCGCGAAGTGCCAGGCGCCGACAATGCCTGGAGCGTGTACCCCTCCATGGCCGGGTCGGCCTTCCAGGCTGCGTGCAGCCTGCTGCTGAGTCGCTGCGCGGCCTCCTGCGGATCGGATGCCTTGGTGATGGCGCGTACCACACAGACCCGCCGGGCTCCGGCTTCGATGACATCGTCGATGTTCTCGAGCCCGATCCCGCCGATTGCGAACCACGGCTTGGAGGTGATGGAGGCAACCGGCGCTTTCCGGGCGGCATAACGGACCAGGTCCAGCCCCACCGGCGGGTAGTCGGGCTTGGTCGAGGTTGCATACACCGGTCCGACGCAGAAGTAGTCGACGTTGCGGTCCTTGATTGCCTTGACGGTTTGGCGCGGTGCATGGGTGGACCGGCCGAGCAGCGCCCATGGATGTAGGTACTGGCGCGCCTTGGCAGAAGAACCGTCGGTCTGACCAAGATGCAACATATCGGCCTGAAAGCGTCGGGCCAGTTCGGCTGAGTCGTTGACGCAGACAATTGCCTGGTACGGCGCTGCCGCCCGCCGCGCGATCTCAAGGGCTGCCAGCTCAGCTTCCGGCTCCATACCCTTCTGGCGAATCTGCACGATGTCGACGCCGCCAGCAAAGGCCGCCTGAAGGAAGCTCTCGAGATCGCCCTGGTTTTCCCGGGTGTCCGTGCACAGGTAGAGCCGGGCGAGCCTGAGCCGTGCCTCAACACCCATTAGTGCAGTCACGAGGCCACGATAGTGGCCGTGCTAGTCAGCGACGACTTTCGGCGTTCTCACTCGAAGCGGAACGAATCATCTCCGCAAGGTCCACCGGGCGGACTTCATTCAGGTGACTGGCCGCCAACTCGGCAAAGAGTCGGCGGTTCTCGATCTCCTGCGCCTCACGATCAAGCAGATCCAGGAGATACTCCTGCAAAGATTCCCCACGAACCCTTGCCTCGCTCGAGAGCGCGCGACGAGTGGGTTCGGAGACCCCGCGAATCTGGAGAGCAACCACGAAAACGCATCTTGCCACGCGCTGTTTCGGATTGGCGAGCGTCTCAGACTAGGGATCGAGCAGCCAGGCCCTGCCGCTAGCCTCGCGCGACGAACTCACGGAACCGGTGCGCCGCGTCGTGGGAGATGGCCCTGCCGTGACCAAACACGATCGACTCGAACCTGAGATCCGCTAACCGGGAAATGCTCGCCGATTCGGCTGCACGGTCCTCGGCGACGATTCGTGGCGACCGGCGGATACGTCGGTTGCGCCCGCTGCGGGCGGCGTCGCCTGCGAACAGCACGCCGCCGGCGCGGTCGAGCAGAAACGAGGCATGTCCGGGAGTGTGGCCTGGGGTGTGAAAGGCGGCAAAGCCCGGCACCGATATGGGACCGTCCGCGGTCAGCGTTTCGTCCACGGGAACCGACTCCGGCGGAGGCATGATGGCCGCTACGACGCGCATGAAGGCGCTCCTCGGATGGTGTGCTGCGCCGGAGATCACCGGTGCGTCCATCGCATGAGCCACGATCCGAGCGCCGGACCGGCGTCGGAGCTCGGCCGCACTGCCGACGTGATCAGGATGCCAGTGCGTCAGGAGGATCGTGTGCACCTCGCCGATCCGTCGCCGTGCGTCCTGGATGGCACCTGCGATCTTGTCGGCCCGCCCCGGAAGACCGGTGTCGACCAGCACGACGCCGTCGTCGTCGATTACGGCGTAGGCGTTTACGTATCCGATGGAGATTTCGATGACTCCATCGACCACCTCGCGCATCCCGTCATTCTTTCGCGTTCGGCGGATGCGTACGGTCTCCGCCAGACGGTCGTCTCAGACTGGGGATCGAGCAGCCAGCTCCTGGCGCACTAGCGGCGCGACCTCGCCACCAAAAAGCTCAATCGAGCGCATGATCAATGCATGATCAACATGGGCGAGGTGCAGCTCGAAGCGATCAATGCGCATCAGCTCGTGGAGCCGGATGATCTTGTCTGCCACGGCTTCGGGATTACCGAAGAATAGGGCACCGTCTGGCCCGATCAGGTCCTCCACGGCCGCGTCCGACATCGGTGTCCAGCCGCGTTCCCGGCCGATCTTGGCAAAGGTTCTGCGGTACGCCGGCAGGAATTCTGCCCGGGCTGCACGCTCGTCAGCGAAGACGTAACCGTGACTGTGGATCGCGAGCGGCGTGCCGGGATCCTGGTCGGAGTACTCCAGGGCTTTGCGGTAGAGCTCGACCAGCGGCGTGAACGCGGCCAGCCGGCCACCGATGATCGCAAGCGCCATCGGCAGGCCGAGGGTGCCGGCCCGGACCACCGAGTTCGGCGTGCCGCCAACAGCTATCCAGATAGGCAGCGGGCGGCCTTCCTGGCGGGGATAGACGGTGACATCGTCCAACGGCGGCCGGAACTTTCCGTGCCAGGTCACCGGCTGGCCGTCCCGCAGCGCAAGCAGCAGATCAAGCTTCTCGGCGAAGAGTTCGTCGTAGTCGGACAGGGAGTAACCGAACAATGGAAAAGATTCGGTGAACGAGCCACGGCCGACCATCAGCTCGGCGCGGCCATTCGACAGCAGGTCGAGGGTGACGAAGTTCTGGAACACCCGTACCGGATCAGCCGAGCTAAGCACGATGACGGCACTGGACAGCTTGATCGTCTTCGTGCATCCCGCGATGGTCGCAAGAACGATCTCCGGAGCCGAGGCCGCCATATCGGGACGATGGTGCTCGCCGACTGCGTAGACCTCGAGCCCGAGCTCGTCGGCGAGCTTCGCCTCCTCAACGACTTGCCGCAGCCGCTCTCCCGGGGACACGCTCGGATCGGTGATCTCAGCAAATGTGGTCAGCCCAAGCTCCATTGCCGCATAACACCTCCCGGCGAGACTCCTTTCCCACACAGTAGGCGTGGGTTGAGAGCTCCGTGCCAGGGACTGCGAGCATGGGCGGACGGCTTGCGACAGCGAGCATGCGCGGCCGCCGGCGAAACTAAAATAACTCGATGAGCTCCGCCCTGGTCTCGACCGCTGATGTCGTCGTCATCGGCGGCGGCCTGATCGGCACTTCCATCGCCTGGCGACTTCGGCAGGCCGGCCTCGATGTTGCGGTTGTCATTGGTGAGCGGGCTGCAGCTGCCTCTAACGTCGCAGCCGGCATGCTTGCCCCAGTCACGGAGACGACGTTCACTGAGCAGCGACTGCTGGAGCTCAACCTGGTTTCCCTCCGCCGCTACCCCGACTTCGTCGCCGAGGTGGAGACCTCAAGCGGCATGCCAACCGGACTTCGCCGTACGCCGAACCTCTCGGTGGCCTGCGACGCCGACGATGCTGCACGGTTGGCGAAATTCGCCGACTTCCTGGCGCGGGCAGGTCATCCCGGCGAGCGGCTGACCAGCCGAGAGTGCCGGAGTTACGAGCCGTTGTTGTCACCGACAATCCGCTCCGGTCTGCTGGTGGAGGGCGATTGGAGCTGTGATAACCGGCTGCTCTGGCGGGCCCTGATCGAGGCCGGTCATCGGATCGGTGTACGGGATGTGGCCGGCTTTGTCCATCGCGTCACCTCCTCAGGTGATCGGGTCACCGGCGTAGAGCTCGCGGACGGGCAAAACATCGGCGCTCGCTGGGTGGTGGTTGCCAATGGTGCCTGGGCACGCCAGATCGGCGGACTTCCCGACCTTCCGGTACGTCCCGTCAAAGGCCAAATCCTGCGCCTCGACCCTGGCAGGCTCCCCGCGCCGGCTTTGACCATCCGCGCATACGTCCGCGGCTCTGAGGTCTACCTCGTTCCTCGCGAAGGTGGCCGTGAGGTGGTGCTCGGCGCGACTGTTGAGGAACTCGGCTTTGATCATCGCGTGACGGCCGGCGCGGTCTACGAGTTGCTGCGGGACGGACGTACCGTGATGCCGATGAGCGCTGAGTACGCGCTGGCCGAAGCCTCGGTGGGCTGGCGGCCCGGGACGCCGGACAATGCGCCCATCCTTGGGCGCTGCGACGTCGATGGGCTGCTGCTGGCCACGGGTCACTACCGTAACGGCGTACTGCTGACCCCGATTACCGCAGACATCATTTCGGCATTGATCATCAGCGGCGAGCTGGACAGCGTTGCTGTCCCATTCAACCTTGATCGTTTCGCGCTGACCGGTGGACGTACGCGATGATCATCCACGTCAACGGCCAGCCGCGGGAGGTCGTCCCCCCGGTCCGGCTAAGCGATGTGCTCGACCTGCCCGAGGGTGCTACGACACCCCGCGGCGTAGCGGTCGCGGTGAATGGCGAGGTGATCCCGAGGAGCCGGCACGCCGCCACCGAGCTGACCGAGGGAGCGAAGGTGGAGATCGTCAAGGCGGTGCAAGGTGGTTGATATTCGCTCCTCGATCGACGCAGCACCGACCACTACGGCCGACCGGTTGATCATCGCCGGCAGAGAGTTCAACTCGCGGTTGATCATGGGTACTGGCGGTGCACCCAGCCTCGAGGTGATGGAGGCGGCGCTGCTGGCATCCGGCACCGAGCTGACGACGGTCGCGATGCGCCGCATCGAAGTAGCCGCGCCTGGCTCGCTCATCGAGATCCTCGACCGCCACCAGATCGCCGTGCTGCCGAATACCGCCGGTTGTTACACCAGCGCAGACGCCGTGCTGACCGCGCAACTGGCGCGGGAAGCACTCGAGACCAACTGGATCAAGCTGGAGGTCATCGCCGACGAGCTCACCTTGCTGCCTGACCCGATCGAGTTGCTGGACGCCGCCGAGCGGCTGGTCGCCGACGGCTTTGTGGTCCTTCCCTATACCAACGACGACCCGGTGTTAGCGCGCAAGTTGGCCGATGCCGGCTGCGAAGCGGTTATGCCGCTGGGGGCTCCCATCGGCTCTGGGCTTGGCATCCGCAATCCGCACAACATCGAACTGATCGTGGAGCACGCTGCCGTGCCGGTAGTGCTGGATGCAGGCATTGGTACGGCCTCCGAGGCGGCCTTTGCCATGGAGCTTGGTTGCGATGCTGTGCTGCTCGCCTCAGCGGTCACTCGGGCCGAAAACCCGGTCCGAATGGCCGAAGCGATGAAGTACGCGGTACGGGCTGGCCGGCTGGCCAGGCTCGCGGGACGCATTCCGGTTCGTCGCTACGCTGAGGCATCCTCGACGCATGCGGGACGAATCGACTAGCCGCTGATGCCGGACGAATCGACCAACAGCGGCGCGCCTAGGTCTTGGCAGTACGAGGTGACTTCTAAACTCAGCCCCGAACCCAGCACGACCACCTTCCCCACCGTGTTCGGAGCAAACGTGACGATGACGACCGTTAGCGACCCCTTGGTTGGTCGCCTCTTGGACGGTCGTTACCAGATCACCCAAAGACTGGCCCGTGGCGGGATGGCCACTGTCTATCGCGCCGTTGACACCCGTCTGACCCGTACCGTCGCGGTCAAGGTGATGCATGTCGGGCTCGGTGATGATGCCGAGTTCGCGCGCAAATTCGATCGTGAGGCGCGGGCTGCAGCCAAGCTGTCGCACCCGAATGTCGTCTCGGTTTTCGATCAAGGTCAAGATGTCGCAGGCTCCAATCGTCGTCCCTACATCGTGATGGAGCATGTCGAGGGGCAGACGTTGCGCGACATACTCAATCGGGACGCGCCACTGCCTGCTAGCCGCGCGCTGGAGATCATGGAGCCGGTGCTTGCTGCTCTCGCCGTCGCTCATGATGCCGGGCTGGTGCACCGCGACGTGAAGCCTGAGAACGTCTTGATCAGTGGGCGCGGCCAGATCAAGGTCGCGGACTTCGGGCTGGCCAAGGCCGTCTCGTCGCAAACCAACACCGCGACCCAGGGGCTGCTGATCGGCACCGTCTCCTACCTCCCTCCCGAGCTCGTCATGTCCGGAAAGGCGGACGCGCGATCGGATGTTTACAGCGCGGGCATAGTGCTCTTCGAGCTGCTCACCGGCCGTAAGCCCCACACCGGAGATACACCGATCCAAATCGCGTACGCGCACGTGCACCGTGACGTCCCCCCGCCCTCGACCGGGCCGACCGCGGGCTTCATTCCGCCCTATGTGGATGCTCTGGTCACCCGCGCAACGGCTCGAGACGCGAACGCGCGGCAACCTGACGCGAAGGTCCTGCTAGGTCAGGTGCGACGTGCCCGCAAGGCGCTGCAACAAGGCCTTGCCGATGACCCTCAACTCACCGCCGAGCTGCGCAGCATTCCTACACCAGCGGCTGGCGGGCGGCCTAAGCCGCGGGACCGCGCCGATTATGAGGTGACCCAACGGGTGCCTGGTCCGATCGTCGCCGGACGGGCAGGCCCGCGGTCTTTAGGCGCGCCGCGCACCTTGATCGATGCTCCGCCGCCCGAAGTTGCCAGGCAGCTGCACGAGCCGACTCCGCAGCGTCTGGCGGCCGAGCGCGAGCGTCGTGCCCGGAAGCGTCGCAGGGGTTGGCTGGCCTTCCTCCTGGTTGTGATGCTCTCGGCTTCGGCCGCGCTTGCGGGTTGGTACCTGACCGAAGGCCGGTTCACCACCGCGCCCGACCTTGCCTCACTCAGCAAGGCGGACGCCGAGCGCGTAGCGACCAAGTCAGGATTGTTGATCGACTTCACTGACGCTCATAGCGAAACGGTCGCCCGCGGCTCCGTGATCTCTACCAAACCTGGGCCCGGCACCAAGATCGAGAAGGGCAGCACAATCGTGGCGGCGCTTTCGCGCGGGCCCGAGCGGTATCCCATGCCCGTGGTTGTTGGCCTGTCCGAGTCTGCGGCCGAGACGGCGATCGAAAAGGCGAAGCTGGCTGTGGGCAAAGTCGCCGACGGTTTCAGCGAGCACGTCCCAGCCGGCATTGTGCTCAGTGCCTCGGAGCAACCGGGGGCCCGCCTCAAGAAGGGCACGCCCGTCAACCTGGTGGTGTCCAGCGGTCCCAAACCCATCCCGATTACCGACTACCAAGGCACCCCGTACGATGCTGCGGTTGCCGCGCTGAGCGCGGCTGGCTTCCGAGTTGAGGAGCGGAGCGCGTATTCGCAAAAGGTCGCCAAGGATCATGTGCTCAGCCAAGATCCGCGGTCTGGTCACGGCTCACCCGGTGAAACGATCACCCTCACCAAATGCCTGGGTCCCAAGTTGGTCAAGGTCCCCAACGTTCAGCGGATGGAGGTTCCGGCGGCGCGGAGGGTGTTGCAGGAGGCTGGCTTCCGGATCAAGGTGCAGCCGGTCGGGATCAACCCCGCAGGAGCGCGTTATGTGCTCTACAGCAACCCAGGGGCGCGTACCGAGGCGCCGAAAGGCTCGACGGTCATCCTGTACGTGGTCTGAACCGATACTCGCCCGCTGACGTCGAGCTCACCGGTGAAAGTCCCCTAGATTGCCCACCGGCGCCGCAAGTGACCAGCCATTTCGCGTCACAAGACGACCAACGAGTGACCTGGTCAGCATTCGAGCACACGCGGGCCGTCTTGAGATGGCTCGCGCTGAATTCGGATCGCGCCACGCGCCGTGCTGAGGGGGAGGGAGGGGACACGCTTTTCGTCCCCGAGCGAGGACGAAGTAGGCGCGCTCCACGGCGCGATCCGCGCCGAGCGAGCTTGGCGAGCGAGGCAATTGAATTCGTAACCGCCCTAGGCTGGGGCGATGCTTGCCGTCAGGTCGCGTACCGAGCTGCTGGGCTTCCTCGCGTTGCTGGCGATGACCGCCATCTGGGGATCGACATTCTTTCTCATCAAGGATCTGGTCTCTCGGATTCCGGTAGCCGATCTGCTTGCCATCCGGTTCGCTATGGCCAGCGTCGCACTGGGTCTGAT
>JBKPAB010000030.1:0-19865 GCA_046726195.1 Actinomycetota bacterium | reverse complement strand
CTTCGAAGACATCCGCAAGCTCCTGGGCGTTCTCGGCCGCCTGGTCGACGCCGGCAACACCGTCGTCGTGATCGAGCACAACCTCGATGTGATCAAGACGGCTGACTGGCTGATCGACATGGGTCCGGAAGGCGGATCGCGGGGTGGTCTGGTGATCGCCGAGGGCACTCCCGAGCAGGTTGCGGCCAACACCAAGTCCTATACCGGTGCGTTCCTCAGACCAGTGCTCGATGGGCGGGCTGTCCCCATCAGGGCGACCCAGCCAGCGCTGGTTGCCAGTTAACACCAGAACGTCGCATGTGCGCTGAACCTGTCGAAGCTCGCCCTTCGACAAGCTCAGGGCGCATGTTGACCCAACACCTTCGACGCACTCCGCATCACTTAGTTGGACTCCGCACCATCTGCACCTAGCGCCACGTCCAGGTCAGGGGTGCCAAGTGGGGATTGAACCCGAGGGGCGACTATCTCGTGTGGCTCCAAAAGTAGGTCTGCACGCAGCTTGGGCACTGCTCGCATGCTCGACGCTCGCTGTGGGGAGAGTGGGTGCTTCTGATGTCCCAGCTCGGCGACCAAAAGCAGCCTCAAGAATCATCCGCCGTTACGCGACGGACGGTTTTGCGGGCCGCTGGACTCCTGGGCCTGACCGGTGCAGGCGCCGTCGCGCTGGGCGCCTGCGCCGAGGCGTCTAGCGGCTCGCCTTCGGCCTCGCCAGTCGCTCAATCGACTCCTCCATCGACATCTCTACCAGCATCGCCGTCACCAACTGCGCCGGCAAGGAGGCCGGGATCGACAGCGAAAGCGCCCACCGGACCAAACGTCGCGATGTCCCGAGTGCCGGTTGGCGGCGGTGTCATCTTGGAGGACGCTGATTACGTCATCACCCAACCGACCAAGGGTGAATTCAAGGCCTTCAGCAAGATCTGCACCCACCAGGGTTGCCCGGTGGCCTCAGTCAGTAACGGGGTCATTCACTGCAACTGTCACGGCAGCGAGTATTCGATCGAGGACGGCTCTGTGACCAACCCGCCCGCTCCCAAGCCCCTTGCCGAAGCGAAGACAACTGTCTTCCAAAGCAAGGTCTACGTAACCAGTTAACGCGCGCAGTGCTCTAGACCCTCGAGGCCACGCGTCTCTCCGCGCAGGGCCACAAATGTGGTCGATTTCGGCGGAATCGGGCTTCATTCGTGGACTTGTGCGGAGAAACGAACTGATTGCGGGTTCCGTCGGTGACTCGTCCTACGCTGGGGCGTGTGGTACCTCCAGTCTCGTCTCGGCCGGCGCCCGCATACCGGCCCGCACCGGGATCCATCCCGGATCAGCCTGGGGTGTACCGCTTTTCCGACGCCGAAGGTCGAGTGATTTACGTCGGAAAGGCCAAGAGCCTGCGGTCCCGGCTGAACTCTTACTTCGCCGATCCCGCCTCACTGATGAGCCGCACCCGATCGATGGTCAGCACTGCAGCCAAGGTCGACTGGACCGTGGTGCAGAACGAGGTCGAGGCGCTCCAGCTGGAATACTCCTGGATCAAAGAGTTCGACCCGCGATTCAACATCAAGTACCGGGACGACAAGTCTTATCCCTGGTTGGCAATCACCATGTCGGAGGAGTTCCCGCGGGTCATGGTAGGTCGCGGGGCGAAGCGGAAGGGCACCCGCTATTTCGGTCCTTACTCTCACGCCTGGGCAATTCGCGAGACCGTCGACCTGCTGCTCCGGGTCTTTCCGATGCGATCCTGCCGACCCGGGGTGTTCAAGAATCACAAGCAGCTCGGTCGGCCGTGCCTACTCGGCTACATCGGCAAGTGTTCCGCGCCCTGCGTTGGCCGGGTGACCGCAGAGGAGCATCGAGCGATTGTCGAGGACTTCTGCCAGTTCGTGTCGGGCCAGGCCGCTCCGATGATCAAGAAGCTGGAGCGCGAGATGCGAGCCGCGAGCGACGCACTGGAGTTCGAGCGTGCCGCTCGGCTGCGAGACGATATCGGTGCCCTGCAACGAGCCATGGAACGAAACGCTGTCGTCTTGCGTGACGGGACCGACGCCGACGTCATTGCTCTCGCCGAGGACCCGCTGGAGGCCGCCGTACAGATCTTTCATGTACGCGGTGGGCGCGTGCGTGGTGAGCGCGGTTGGGTCGCCGACCGTTTCGACGATGGCGGCACTGCGGAGCTGATCGAACAGTTCCTGTTGCAGCTTTACGCCGAACCGGATCCCACCACGAATGCCCGGGATGCGGTGCCGCGCGAGATCTTGGTGCCGGTGATGCCGCCTTCGGCGGAGTCTTTGACCCGGATGCTGGAGGAGCGTCGCGGCTCACATGTCTCCATTCGCATCCCGCAGCGCGGCGACAAGCGGGCACTGATAGAGACGGTCGCTCGCAATGCGCAAGAGATCCTGATCAAGCACAAGACCACGCGTGCGGGTGATCTGTCGACCCGGAACCGTGCTCTGGAAGAGATTCAGGAGGCGCTGGAGCTGCCGACCGCGCCGCTTCGCATCGAGTGCTACGACATCTCCAACCTGCAAGGCACGGAAGTGGTCGGGTCCATGGTGGTATTCGAGGATGGGATGCCGCGCAAGAGCGAGTACCGGCGGTTCGTGATTAGACAGGTTGAGGGGCAAAGCGACGTTGCCGCCATGCACGAGGTGATCACGCGCCGTTTCCGCCGCCTCATCGATGATCGTGCAGCGATGACCAAACGGGCAGCCGAGCTGGCGGCTGGTTCGGGAGGAGATGAAGGCCCGCTGCTGGTCGACCCGACGACCGGAGCGCCTCGCAAGTTCGCGTACACGCCGTCGCTGGTGGTTGTGGACGGCGGACCGCCTCAGGTAGCTGCCGCCGCGAATGCCTTGCACGAGCTCGGCATCGACGATGTTGCGATATGTGGCCTGGCCAAGCGCCTGGAAGAGGTATGGCTTCCCGATATCGAGGAGCCTGTGATCCTGCCGCGCACCAGCGAGGGTCTGTATCTCCTGCAGCGGCTGCGGGATGAGGCCCACCGCTTCGCGATCACTCACCATCGGGCGCGGCGGAGCAAGTCCATGGTGGAATCACTGCTGGATCAGGTACCAGGTCTTGGCGAGGTGCGGCGTAAGGCTTTGATCAGTCACTTCGGCGCGCTGAAGAAGTTGCGCGCCGCGACCGTCGAAGAGATTGCCGCCGTGCCTGGCTTCGGGCCCAAGACAGCAGCTGCGATCAAGGCAGTGCTCCAAGAGGCGCCGCAGCCGGAGGCAATCGACATGGCCACCGGCGAGGTGCTGCAGAGCGTCATCCGGGAATAATCGAGCACGTGACCAGCCAGACTCCCGCGGGACAGCTCGACGCCGAGAGTCCGAGCAAGCCGCTCCGACTGGTCGTTGTCAGTGGCATGTCGGGCGCAGGACGATCGACGGCTGCTCACAGCTTGGAGGATCTGGGCTGGTATGTCGTGGATAACTTGCCTCCCAGCGTCCTTCCGGAAGTCTGCCGACAGGCCCGGGAGATTGACGTCACAAGGCTCGCGGTCGTGCTCGACGTACGGACCCGCGGCTTTTTCGAGCAATTGCCGACGATGTTCACCGAGCTTGGCGCCATCGGCACACTGCCGGAGATCTTGTTCCTGGAGGCGGCGGACGATGTTATCGTGCGGCGCCAGGAGTCGGTACGCCGCCCGCACCCGTTGCAAGGGGATGGCCGCCTGCTGGATGGCATCAGCAGGGAACGGGAATTGCTGGCCACACTTCGGGCTGCCGCCGACCTCGTCATCGACACGTCCTCGCTGAACATCCACCAGCTGGGTTCCCGGGTCGCCCACGCGTACGGAGGCAGCACCGATGATCAGCTACGAGTCACTCTGCTGTCGTTCGGCTTCAAATACGGCATTCCCGTGGACGCGGACATGGTGTTCGATGTGCGCTTCCTGCCCAACCCTCATTGGATTCCGGAGTTGCGCCCCCAGACTGGTCTTAGCAAGCCGGTGAGCGAATACGTCCTCGGGCAACCGGGCGCGGAGTCGTTCCTCAACTCGATGCAGGACCTGATGGCCGTCGTGTCAGTCGGCTACGTCACTGAGGGCAAGCGTTTCGCCACGCTCGCCATCGGTTGTACTGGTGGCAAACATCGCAGTTCAGCGATGGCGGAGGAGTTGGCGCGCCGGCTACGCACCACCGGCCTGCCGACCACGGTTCTGCACCGCGACCTGGGTCGAGAGTGACTTACCGCGAGCTGGTCCGCACCGCGGCCTCCCTGGGTCCCAGCCTTCCGGCTGTGGTCGCCTTCGGTGGGGGGCATGGCCTCGCGGCCGCCTTATCTGCACTTCGCCGCGTGACGGATCGCTTGACCGCAATTGTCACCGTCGCAGACGACGGCGGCTCCTCGGGTCGGCTGCGAGAGGAGCTGGACTGCCTGCCTCCGGGAGATCTTCGAATGGCGCTGGCGGCGTTGTGTGGTGACGATGAGTCTGGCCGTACCTGGGCGGACGTGATGCAGTATCGGTTCAGCACCAACGGCCCGCTGCATGATCACGCAATCGGAAACCTGCTGATCGTTGGGCTCTGGGAGCGCCTGGGAGATCCAGTCGCGGGCCTCGACATGGTGGCCAAGCTGCTCGGAGCCAAGGGTCGTGTGCTCCCCATGGCATCGGTGCCGTTGGAAATCGTCGCCGAGGTGATCGGATTGGATGTCGACAGGCCGGACGAGATCTGCGAGATCCGCGGGCAGGCGCGGGTGGCGACGACTGCCGGTGAAGTGTGCTCTGTACGGCTCATCCCACATGATCCGCCGGCCTGCCCGGAGTCCATCGAGGTCGTGCTGGAGGCCGACTGGATCGTATTAGGTCCCGGCTCGTGGTTTACCTCGGTGATTCCGCATCTGCTGGTCCCGAAACTCGCCGAAGCGATCCACACCACCGAAGCCAAACGCATTCTCACCCTCAATCTCGAACCGGCGGGCGAGACAGCGGGTTTTTCGGCCGCCAAGCACATCGAGCTGCTTGCTGATCATGCTCCCAACTTGCGGCTCGACGTGGTACTCGCCGATAGCGGCTTCGCGTCTGATGATCCACATTTGGCCTCTCGGGCGGAATCCCTTGGTGCGCGGCTCGTCGTCGCCGACATCGCTGCCCGGGACGGCTCGCCGCGACACGACCCATTGCGCCTGGCCGACGCGTACGCAGAGATCTTGGGAATCTGACTTATCGCTTGGTGGGTTTCGGCTTCAAAGAGCTGACATATGCATAGCTCATTTGGAAGTACACCCTCAATTCGTCGATGTTGTGCAGCAGGTCGTCTGGCACCTCGACATACTCCTTCATGATCTTCCCGTGCTGCTTGCATGGGCCCGTGCGGTACCTGTCCATGAAGCCGTCACGCTCGGGCGAGGGAGTCGTAGCGCCAGGTGCCCGTCCGAAGTGAGGAAGCTGAACATGTGTCCGTTGAGTGAGGTGTACGGCATGGTTGCGCCTTTGCGTTGCACGCTCGGCTGAGTGGCGATGAGTCGGTCGTAAGAATCGAGGACGTCTTGGGATATGGGCATGGGGTGTGATTAACCAGCCATGAAGGCCATGAAGTCGGCGTTGTCGACGATCACTTCGCTGGACACAAGCTCGCCGTCCCGCACCATGAGATGATCAGCGATCTTGACGGTCTTACCGCCGTTGGTGGCGGTGTAGAGCTGGAATGCGTGTTCTCCGTCGTAGGCCTTGGCGAGGAGCGTTGTGACTGCTCGCTCGGGCCAGCCGCCCGCGCCGGCGCCGGCGAGAAACTTCTCGCGGCCCTCGATGTGCATCAGGGCGCTATCGAACACGAACTCTTCACCCATCACCTTGCGTAATGTCTCAGCTCCTTTGCGGTTGGTCCACGCCTCGTAGTAGGCGCGTGCCACGCGGGCAGTGTCATCGGTCGGCATTGCAGGTCCTTCCTTAGTGAGATAGCGGGTCAAGGACGCCAGGGCAGCCTCCCACCCCTGCCGGTATTGCTGCGGATCTTCCCCTGCGGGCAATCGTTCATGGACGAGCTCCAGCTGGGTGGTGCCTGCGGAGACACTGGTCAGTCGCAGCGTGACGAGCGACGCTTCGTTCTGACCGTCCCAGCGGTTGGTCATCACCAGCAGTCGCGGCGGATCGAGGTCGACGATCCGGCCGTACAGGACCGCGACTTGTCCTTCCGGACACATCACCCAACGGCACTCAGGTTCCATCTCTTCTGCAGGAACGCACGTACACGTTCGCTCCTGATGCGATGCACATGTTGCAGAGGCTGTTGCAGAATGAGCTGAGACCCATTTTTCTGGCTCGAAATTCAGCAAAACTTAGCGAGACACTGCGCTAGAGAAGCAAAATCTGTTCCCGAAGCGCGGTCTGTCATTAACTTCGCGACGGCATTTTTCATTTTGCAACAGCCTCTGCAACGTGTGTGAAGTGAAAGGAACGAAGGTGCACGTTCGTTTCCGCGCCGGGTTAAAGGAGGAGTCTGTCCCTCTCCTCCTCAGCTCAGCACGGCGGCGCGCGATCCGGTCTGAGCAAAGCGCCGAGATCCGAGGGTCAGCTATGTAATCATTCACCAATGGCCATGACCGCCCAGGTGAAAGCCGAGCTCGCGACTATCAGGGTCACTAAGCCCTGTGACCGTAAGTCGGAGGTTGCTGCGACGCTGAGATTTGCGGGCGGGCTGCACATCGTCAGCGGTCGGATCGTCATCGAGGCCGAGCTCGATACCGGCGCCGCCGCCAGGCGCCTGAGGACCGACATCAGCGAAGTCTTCGGCCACCCCAGCGAATTGGTCATCGTCAACGGCTCCGGCATCCGCCGCGGCACCCACTATGTGGTGCGTGTGATCAAGGATGGCGAGGCGCTCGCACGGCAGACGGGCCTGATCGACTCCTATGGCCGGCCGGCGCGCGGGCTTCCACCTCAGGTGGTGAGCGGCGGCCTCTGCGATTGCGTCGCTGCCTGGCGTGGAGCATTCCTGGCACACGGCTCGCTGACCGAACCTGGGCGTTCAATGGCGCTTGAGGTGACCTGCCCTGGCCCTGAGGCCGCACTGGCGCTGGTCGGCGCCGCTCGGCGGCTAGGAATCCCGGCAAAGGCCCGCGAGGTCCGCAACATCGATCGGGTTGTCATCCGCGATGGCGACGCCATAGCAGCGCTGTTGACAAAGCTCGGGGCACACGAATCGCTCCTGGTGTGGGAGGAGCGGCGGATGCGCCGCGAGGTACGGGCTTCAGCAAATCGCCTCGCGAATTTCGATGACGCCAATCTGCGGCGCTCGGCTCGAGCTGCGGTCGCTGCAGGTGCCCGAGTCGAGCGTGCTCTGGAGATCCTTGGCGATGATGTTCCGGACCATCTCAGGGCCGCTGGCCTGCTGCGCATCGAGAACAAGCAGGCCAGCCTGGAGGAGCTGGGCCAGATGCACGAACCACCGCTGACCAAGGACGCCGTCGCGGGCAGGATCCGGCGACTCCTGGCCACTGCTGACAAGCGGGCGGCCGAGCTGGGTATACCCAACACTGAGGCCAGCCTGAGCGCCGACATGCTCGACGAGGAATAGATGCACAGCTCCTGCAGTCGGCGAAGTGGGCAGCCCGTCATAGCGCGGCGTTGGATTTGCGCTCTGACAGGCTGCCCACCAGATTCGCCTCCTTCGTCGCTCGCGCAGAAGGGCTAGGCCTTCACTCAGCGCCGCCGCGAGCTCCTGCAGTCGGCGCTCACTCGGCGCGGCCGCGAGCTCCTGCAGTCGGCGAAGTGGGCAGCCCGTCATAGCGCGGCGTTGGATTTGCGCTCTGACAGGCTGCCCACCAGATTCGCCTCCTTCGTCGCTCGCGCACAATGCCAGCCTTCACTCGGCGCGGCCGCGAGCTCCTGCAGTCGGCGAAGTGGGCAGCCCGTCATAGCGCGGAAGCAACCAGCGAAACCGGCCGTGCCACCCGGGATCGAAGTTCGTTAAGGTGGTCATTGGCCCCGATGCGTGGGACCTTGAGCTACCAAAGGAGACCGTGTCATGACCGTCCGTGTTGGTATCAACGGCTTCGGCCGCATCGGCCGCAACTTCTACCGCGCGCTGCTCGCCTCGGGTGCCGACATCGAGGTCGTCGCCTTCAACGACCTGTTCGATGACGACACTCAGGCCCACTTACTGAAGTACGACTCCATCCTGGGCCGGCTCGACATGCCCGTAGAGGTGGTCGAGGGCGGCATCAAGGTCGGCGACAAGGTGGTGAAGTCCTACGCCGAACGCGATCCCGCAGCCCTACCGTGGGGTGAGATCGGCGCCGACATCGTGATCGAGTCGACCGGCTTCTTCACCGACGCGACCAAGGCGAAGGCACACCTAGATGCGGGCGCCAAGAAGGTGATCATCTCCGCGCCGGCCAAGAACGAAGACTGGACCGTGGTGATGGGGGTCAACGATGGTGACTACGACCCCACAAAACACAACATCATTTCCAACGCGTCCTGCACCACGAACTGCCTGGCGCCTATGGCGAAGGCGCTCGACGAAGGTGTTGGCATCGTCAAGGGTCTGATGACGACCATCCACGCGTACACCCAAGATCAAAACTTGCAGGACGGTCCGCACAAGGACCTGCGTCGGGCTCGCGCCGCAGCGCTCAACATCGTGCCAACCTCCACAGGTGCGGCCAAGGCGATTGGCCTGGTGCTGCCGCAGCTGAAGGGCAAGCTGGATGGTTATGCCTTGCGCGTGCCGGTTCCAACCGGGTCGGCAACCGATCTGTCCATCGAGGCTTCGCGGGAGACTTCGGTCGAGGAGGTTAACGGCATCATGCAGGCGGCTGCGGACGGACCCCTGAAGGGCTACCTGAGATACAGCACCGAGCCCATCGTCTCCACCGACATCGTCACCGATCCGGCCTCCTGCATCTTCGACTCACCGCTCACCAAGGTGATCGGCAATCAGGTCAAGGTGGTTGGCTGGTACGACAACGAGTGGGGATACTCCAACCGCCTCGTCGACCTCGTCGGCTTGGTCGGCGAGTCCCTGTAGCCAGCTCTCATCGGTAGCAGTCGGTTTCCTACGTGCACGTAGGAAACCGGCGCTCTGCACGGGTTGCAACGTGTGCAGAGCGTCAGGAGCCCGTGCAAAGCACCTCTTGGAGTAGCCACTCGCGATCATGCTCGGGAAAGGATCAAGCGTGAAGTCAGTTTCTGATCTTGGTGACCTCACCGGCAAGCGGGTGCTCATCCGCTGTGACCTCAACGTCCCGCTGGAGGGCCAGACGATCACCGACGATGGACGGATTCGTGCCTCGCTGCCCACTTTGAACGAGCTCAGAGACCGGCGCGCCAAGATCATCGTGCTGGCGCATCTGGGACGACCCAAAGGTCAGGTCAACCCGGAGTACTCATTGGCTCCGGCCGCGAAGCGGCTTTCGGAGTTGCTGAGTGCCGATGTCAAGCTGGCAAAGGACGTGGTGGGGGAGTCGGCGCGCAGCGTCGTCGAGAGTCTTTCCGATCGTGAGGTGGGGATGTTGGAGAACGTCCGCTATGAACCAGGGGAGGAGTCTAAGGACCAAGCCGAACGCGGCGCGCTGGCCGACCGGTACGCCGCCCTAGGCGACGTGTTCGTCTCGGATGGTTTCGGCGTCGTACACCGCAAGCAAGCCTCCGTGTACGACGTAGCTCAGCGGTTGCCCCATGCGGCCGGAAAGCTGGTGCAAACCGAGGTCGAGGTGCTGCGCCAGCTCACCGAGAGGCCGGCACGGCCGTACGTGGTGGTATTGGGCGGTGCCAAGATCTCCGACAAGCTCGGGGTCATCGCAAACCTCATGAAGACCGCCGACACCTTGGTGATTGGCGGGGGCATGGTCTTTACCTTCCTCGCGGCGCAGGGCAAAGAGGTGGGCAAGAGCCTCCTCGAGGAAGATCAAATCGAAACCGTGCGGGGATACCTCAACGACGCTGCCTCTGGTGGCACGCAAATCGTGCTGCCCTCCGACATCGTGGTGGCGCCCCGGGTCGCCGCCGACGCCCAGCCCACCGTGGTGGCCGCGGACGCGATATCGTCAGATCAGTTCGGGCTGGACATCGGCCCGGACTCCGCCAAAGTGTTCGCAGACGTGATCAGCAGGGCCAAGACGGTCTTCTGGAATGGGCCGATGGGGGTCGCTGAGTGGGAGAGCTTCGCCGCCGGTACAAGGGCGGTGGCACAGGCGCTCACTGAGGTGGACGGCCTGACGGTCATCGGTGGTGGTGACTCGGCCGCCGCGATCCGTGATCTTGGCTTCCGTGACGAGCAGTTCGGCCACATCTCAACGGGCGGCGGGGCGAGCCTGGAGTATCTCGAGGGCAAGACCCTGCCTGGCTTGGCCGTGCTTGAAGAAGGGGCTTAGGGATGGCCCGCAAGCCGCTGATCGCCGGCAACTGGAAGATGAACCTCAACCATGTCGAGGCAGTCGGGCTTTTGCAGAAGCTGTGCTGGACGCTGGAGGACAAGAAGCACGACCCCGAGAAGTCTGAAGTGATCGTGCTGCCGCCCTTCACCGACCTGCGGACCGTGCAGACCCTGGTGGATGGCGACCGGCTGGAGATCGGCTACGGCGCCCAGGACGTGTCGGCCTTCGACAACGGCGCTTACACCGGGGACATCTCCGCCGACATGTTGGCAAAGCTCGGTTGCCGGTATGTGGTCGTCGGGCATTCCGAACGGCGGCGCTTTCATGGCGAGGACGACAACATCATTAACGCCAAGGCCGTGAAGGCAGTATCGCGAGGCATGGTCCCGATTGTCTGCGTCGGCGAGGGCCTCGCGGTTCGAGAGCAGTTCCGCCAGGTGCCCGACACCCTGCACCACGTGGAGGGCGTCCTCTCGGGGCTCACTCCAGAACAAGTTGCGAACCTGGTCATCGCGTACGAACCGGTCTGGGCGATCGGCACGGGACGTGTGGCCACCCCGGGCGACGCCCAGGAGGTCTGTGCGGCCATCCGCGGCTGGATCCGGGAGGGACACGGCAGCGAGGCCGCAGATCGGATTCGGATCCTCTACGGCGGATCGGTCAATGCGGGCAACGTCGCCGCCCTGATGGCCGAACCCGATATCGACGGTTGCCTGGTCGGTGCCGCCAGTCTGAAGACCGACGAGTTTGCTGCTATTGCACGGTTTTACGAGATGCCCGTTATCCGAGAAGCATAGCCCCAGTGAGTTAGGCTAACGTCCGTGCTTGTCGTGCCGATGATGACCGTGCCGATCCTGATCTTCTCCATTATTTTGGTGATCACCAGTGTCGTGCTCGCGTTGTTCGTGCTGATGCACAAAGGCCGCGGCGGCGGTTTGTCCGATCTCTTCGGTGGTGGGATCTCTTCCTCCCTTGGTGGGTCATCAGTCGCAGAAAAAAATCTTGACCGGCTCACCATCATCATCGGAGTTGTTTGGCTAGCGGCAATCGTCGCGCTCAACTTGCTTTACAAGCTGGGCTCTTGACTGCTCGCAACCACCGGCCGGTCGTTTAACAAAGACACCGACTCATCCACAGCTAGGAAGGGCGAGGGAGAACGAACGTGGCTGGTGGAAGTGCCATTCGAGGCAGCCGGGTGGGCGCTGGTCCGATGGGCGAGGCCGAGCGGGGCGATGCCGCGCCGCGCCTCTACGTCACCTACTACTGCGCTCACGGTCATGAAACGCGGCCCGCATTTGCCGCGGATGCCACAATCCCTGAGACGTGGGATTGTCCCCGGTGCGGCTTGCCCGCGAACCTCGACTCCCTGAATCCACCGCCACCGCCGAAGATCGAGCCCTACAAGACCCATCTGGCCTACGTCAAGGAGCGGCGCACCGACAAGGAGGCGGCCGACATCCTGACCGAGGCGCTGCAGGCTCTCCGCGCCCGGCGCGAACGCGGCGAAGTCATCTACTGAGTCGCCAATTTACTGTTTGACGTACTCCGCATCACTTGGTTGGACTCCGCACCCTCTGCAGCTAGTGCCACGTCCACGTAAGCGGTGCCAAGTGGCGTCATGAGCGAGCTTGGCGAGCGAGGCAATCAAATACGTCCCCGCTGCTCCAGGTCAGGGGGCAACTCCGCAGCCGCGTCCCGGTCCAACAGCCAGAGTGTGCGCTCCACCCCGGACACCCCGGCTGCCGGCACCTGCACCGGACCCGCGCCGAGCAGCGCCATTTTCGCCGCAGCCGCCTTATCGCCGCCGCTCACCACGAACCAGACCTCACGCGACCGGTTGATCACCGGCAGCGTGAGACTGATCCGCTCCGGTGGCGGCTTGGGTGCTGCTCGTACCGCGATCACGGTGCCCTCTTCGTACGAGGAGGGGTGCTCGGGAAAGATCGATGCCACGTGGCCGTCTGGTCCCATGCCGAGCAAGCAGATGTCGAAAACAACGTCGCCAAGCTCTCGCGCGTACGCCTCGGCCGCTTGATCAAGGTCGAGGAGGCCATCGCTGGCTGGCATTTCGTGAACTCGATCAGGATTCAGCGGGAGCGGCTTTGCGAGCAAGTCGAGAGCCTGCTTGGCGTTCCGGTCTGGATGATCAGCAGGCACGAACCGCTCATCCCCCCACCAAAGCTCGACACGAGACCAGTCGACCGCTGAGTTCGGTCCCTCACTACCAAGCCGTTCATAGGCCCTCGAGGCAATCCAGCCGCCGGTGAGTGCCACCTGGGGGATCCTGAAATCCCGCTGGATCTCGGTGAGGCGGGCCATGAGGCGCGCGGCAAGAGCCTCCGCCACCTCATCAGCTCCGGTATGGAGCAGGATTTCGGGACCGGCCGCGCTCATGCCAAGAGTTGAGGTCAGAGGGCAGCCTTGGCGGCCTCCAGCTCTTGCTTGACGTCGACTACTAGCTCGTTCCAGGACGCCTCGAACTTCTCGACACCCTCCTTCTCCAAGACGTTAACCACATCGTCGTAAGAGATACCAACCCTCTCCAGGTCGTCGAGCACCTGCTGCGCCTCAGCTTTGGTTCCGCTCACCATGTCTCCGCGCACCTCACCATGATCGGCAAAGGCCATCATGGTCTTCTCAGGCATGGTGTTCACGGTGTTGGGGACCACGAGTTCGGTGATGTACATCGTGTCCGGGTAGTCCGGATTCTTGACTCCGGTCGATGCCCATAGCGGCCGCTGCCGGTTGGCTCCCTTCGCCTCCAGCGCGGCGAAGCGCTCGCTGCTGAACTCCCCCTCATACAGCGCGTACGCGAGCCGGGCATTTGCGATGGCCGCCTTGCCGCGCAGCGCCAGCGCCTCCTCCGAGCCGATCGCTTCCAGCCGCTTGTCAATCTCGGTATCCACTCGAGAGACGAAGAATGATGCCACCGAATGGATCTTGCTCAGGTCGTGGCCGACCTCTGCGGCCCGCTCTAGTCCGGTCAGGTAGGCGTTGATCACCTCGCGGTAGCGCTCCAGGGCGAAGATCAGCGTGACGTTAACGCTGACACCTTCCCCGGTGACGGCGGTAATCGCCGGCAGCCCGGCCTTGGTCGCGGGA
The DNA here is from genome assembly GCA_046726195.1 of Actinomycetota bacterium. Taxonomy (GTDB): domain Bacteria; phylum Actinomycetota; class Actinomycetes; order Propionibacteriales; family Propionibacteriaceae; genus Microlunatus. The sequence goes on along the minus strand of JBKPAB010000030.1, from coordinate 6,440 downwards.
ATTTTGATCAACACGTTGGGCCGGTCGACGATCTTCCACAGGTCGGTGGCCTGATCGGTGGTCTCCTCGGTCTCGTGGGCCAAATCCGGATCGACCTCGATCGAGACACGCCCGTCGACGCCGTTGGTTGCCGCGTAGGTGGCCGCCATGATGTCACAGGCGTTGCGTACATCGTCGGTGGTGAGCACCTTGATGGCATCGTGGAGATCCGCGCCGCGTGCCGCAAGCTCCTTGACCTGATCGTCGTACATGTGGCCTTGTGCGAGCGCCGTCGCAAAGATCGTCGGGTTGGTCGTGACGCCGGTGACTGAGTAGTTGGACACGAGATCGGCCAGGTTGCCCGAAGTAATGCGCTCCCGAGACAGGTCGTCCAGCCAGATGGAGACGCCGGCGTCTGCGAGGGCCTTGAGCCGTTCGTTCATGATCAGTTCTCCTGGATGAGTGGGTGGTGGCGTCAGCTGCGTCAGCTGATCGTTACGCCCGGATGGGCCTCTACATCTGCGGGACCCCTGGGCCCGCTGGCTGCCGGATGCGTGGGAGCGGTAGTCGCGGTTGCCGCATCGAGGCTCTCGTGCGCGGCTGCGATGACCGTTTCAGGAGTGAAACCAAACTCCTTGAACAAGACGGCCGCAGCCGCGCTGGCTCCGTAGTGGTTGATGCTGATGACTCGCCCGGCATCACCGACGAGGTCACGCCAGCCGATGCCGACTCCGGCCTCGATCGAGACGCGCGCCTTGATCTCGGGCGGAATGACGGAATCTTTGTAGTCCTGGTCTTGCTCGTCGAACCACTCCCGGCACGGCATCGACACCACGCGTGCCTTGATGCCCTGCTCGGCGAGCAGCTCCTGGGCTGCGACAACGTACTGCACCTCCGAGCCGGTCCCGATCAAGATCACGTCCGGGGTTCCGTTGCAGTCTTTGAGGATGTAACCGCCTTTGGCTACCTCCGAGGTGCCGGTGAAGCCGTCCTCGCCGCGTGGGAAGATGGGCACGGCCTGCCGGGTGAGGGCCAGCCCGGCTGGCCTGTCATTGTTCTTCAAGATCGCCGCCCATGCGGCGGCTGTCTCGTTGGCGTCGGCTGGACGGACCACATCGAGCCCTGGGATGGCTCGTAATGCCGCGAGATGCTCGATCGGCTGATGCGTGGGGCCGTCCTCGCCCAGACCGATGGAGTCGTGGGTCCAGACGTAGATCACCGGCAGTTCCATCAGTGCCGCAAGCCGGACCGCGGGCCGCATGTAGTCACTGAAGATCAAGAAGGTGCCGCCATACGGCCGCAAGCCCCCGTGCAGCTTGATGCCGTTCAAGATCGCTCCCATGGCGTGTTCGCGGACGCCGAAATGCAGCACCCTGCCATAGGGCCCACCGCGAAACAGCCTGCTCTGCCGGTCGGTTGGTAGGAAGCTCGGCTCGCCTGCAGGAGTGGTGTTGTTAGATTCCGCAAGGTCCGCAGAGCCGCCCCAGAGCTCCGGCAACTTCGGAGCAATTGCACTGAGCACCTTACCCGAGGCTGCCCGGGTGGCAATGCCCTTCGGGTCGGCCGACCAGCTGGGCAGCACCTCCTCCCAGCCCGGGCTGAGTTCGTTGTTCATCAGCCGCTCGTGCAGCGCCTTGCGCTCAGGATTGGCCGCAGCCCAGCTTTCGTAAGCCCGCTGCCACTCCTGTTGAGCCTGCGCGCCCCGCTCGATCAGCTTGCGCGTGTGCGTGATCACCTCATCCGCAACGACGAAGGTCTTGTCGGGGTCAAAGCCGAGCACCTCCTTGGTTGCGGCAACCTCCTCCTCACCCAATGCGGCGCCATGGGCCTTGCCTGTGCCCTGGAGTTTTGGAGCTGGCCAGCCGATGATCGTCTTGAGGCAAATGAAGGTCGGCCGATCAGTGACTGTCTTCGCCACCTCGATCGCCTCTGCGAGCGCAGCGACGTTCTCCTGATAGTGATGGGCGTCGCCGTGGGTCCAGTCCACAGTCTGCACATGCCAGCCGTACGCGGCATAGCGAGCGACGGTGTCCTCATTTAGTGCGATTACGGTGTCGTCCTCGATCGAGATCCGATTGCTGTCATAGATCAGAGTCAGATTGCTGAGCCGCTGGGTGCCGGCCAGCGACGAAGCCTCGGAGGCGACGCCCTCCTCGATGTCCCCATCTGAGGCGAGACAGTAGATGTGGTGATCGAATATCGAGGTACCCGGCGGAGCATCCGGATCCAGCAGTCCGCGCAGCCGGCGGGCCGACATCGCCATCCCCACCGCGTTTGCGACGCCTTGGCCGAGTGGACCGGTGGTGACCTCCACGCCCTTGGTTTCTGCATACTCGGGGTGTCCTGGAGTCTTCGATCCCCAAAATCGGTAGGACTTGATGTCGTCTAGTTCGAGCCCGAAGCCGCCGAGGTAGAGCTGAATATAAAGCGTCAGGCTGGTGTGTCCACAAGACAGCACGAACCGGTCCCGCCCTGGCCAGTGCGTGTCGCTCGGGTTTTGTCGCATGACCTTTTGAAACAGCAGGTACGCGACCGGTGCCAAGCTCATCGCGGTGCCTGGATGGCCATTCCCAACGTTCTGCACGGCGTCGGCGGCCAGCACACGTATGGTGTCGATGGCTCGCGAGTCGAGTTCGGTCCACCCCTCGGGGAGCACCATGTCTGAGATACCGGTATCGGTCACACTCACGTGCCAGAAGATCCTTCCGAGACGGCTCTGCGGGCTGCTGGTGTTGAGCAGCCCGGACAATGCGAGCCTATCGGGGGCGGGTCGGCCGGGGATATAGGGTCAGGCCGACAACTGGGGACTTGGGGACTGGTGAGGGATCTGCGAGAAGTACACGTCGCGAGTGTGAATCCCGGCGCCGGGCCCTAGACTCAGCCTCGGGTGACTGCCTTCTGGCGGCGCCATTGACCAGAGCCGGCCAACAGTGAGTGAGTAGAGCTTGTGACGAGCATCGAGGTGCCCGGTCGAGTGGCCGCCGACAATCGTGCAGCTCGTGTCGATCTCGGGGTGAGGGCAGTTCGTCGCAGCCGACAGCTCACCCGAGCGCGCGACGTTGCCGCGGCGTACTTCGGGCTTACCAAGCCCCGCATCATTGAGCTGCTTCTTGTGACAACCGTGCCGGCGATGTTTCTTGCCGCAGCTGGTGTTCCACCGCTCAAGGTGGTGATGACCACCATGATCGGCGGCTGCCTAGCTGCTGCCAGTGCCAACGCTTTCAACTGCGTGCTTGATCGCGACATCGACGAGCTGATGCGACGTACCCGTCGCCGGCCGCTGCCGCGGCATGCCGTCGGCCCGCTGGGAGCGACGATTTTCGGAATGATCTTGGGGATCGCGGCGACATTGTGGCTGGGCTACTTCGTCAACTGGCTGTCGGCTGCTCTGGCACTGGGCGCGAATGCTTTCTACATCGTCGTGTACACCCTCTGGCTGAAACGTCGTACTCCGCAAAACATCATCTGGGGCGGCATCGCGGGCTGCTTCCCTCCGTTGATCGGCTGGACGGCCGTCACCGGAAGCGTTGCGCTCACCCCGCTGGTGATGTTCCTCGTCGTGTTCTTCTGGACGCCTCCGCACACCTGGGCGCTGGCCATGCGCTACCGGGAGGATTACGCGGCGGCGAACGTGCCGATGTTGCCCGTTGTGCGATCCGCGCCGGTCGTGGCTCGACAGATCATGGCGTATTCAATGGTGACCGTGTTGGTCTCCTTGGTGCTCTGGCCAGTGGCACACACCAGTTGGCTCTATCCTGCTGTCGCAGTCGTCCTCGGCGTTGCGCTGCTGTGGCAGTCAGCGTTGCTGCTGGCGCGCGCGCAGCGTGGCCTAACCGACGCGGCGTTGCGGCCGATGCGGCTTTTCCACTTGTCCAACTCCTACCTCGCGCTCCTCTTCGTCGCAGCGGCCGTCGACACGCTATTGCGCTAAGCCCGCGGATCGAGGAGTACGCATCGGGGACCTCACGATCTGCTACTCGCGGCGGCAATGAACGCCTGGAAAATGTCATGCTGCACCGGGTCGGTGTCCGCGAAATCCTCCAGATGCCACTGCACCCCCAGATACCAGCCGCCATGATCGCCAAGAGTGACGGCCTCAATCGTGCCGTCGGCCGCATGCGCGGCAACCACCAGCCTGTCGCCAAGAGAATCAATGCACTGGTGGTGGGAGCACGAGATGGTAATCCGATCACCCGCGACGACTTCGCGCAGTGGCGATTTCGCGTCCAGTTCAATGTCGTGCACGAACTCCCGGTGGTCCCGTCCGGTCGCCTCGTTCATGTCTTGCACCAGGGTGCCGCCGAGCGCCACGTTGACGACCTGGTTTCCCCGGCAGATCGCGAGCAGTGGGAGCTCATCCATGATCGCCCAGCGAGCCATCGCAAGGTCGAAGGCGTCCTGTTCTTCATTGACGCCATACAGCGTTGGGTGAGGGTCCTGGTCATACCAGCGTGGCGACATGTCACCACCGCCGGGGAGCAGCACGGCGTCCGCCATCGAGAAACGACCCGCCAGCTCATCGATCTGCGGTTCGGGTGTTGTGGGGTGGATGACAAGGGGCTCGCCACCAGCGTTCCAGACCGCTTCGAGTAGCTTCGCAGCCGCCACCTCGGCGCCGTAGCGGAGTGCACTTGCGGTGTCGGAGAACCGGGCCGGGACGACAACGAGCGGACGTGCATTCCGCATGCTCACTCCGCGGCACCGTGCATGAATGACTGCTCGGCAATTAATGGTCGCAGGGAACTTGCCTGGCCGTCGATACTGATGGATTCTCCAAGTGCTGTAAGAGAGCAGCCTAACTGCTTTCAGCGGCGGTCATTGACGCTCTCGATCGTCGGCTGGGAGCCGACCAGCCTCGTCCAGGCCAACGGCGCGCGATCCGGACGTGGGAAGATCCGGTCATATGGACAGATGAACCCGAGCTCACGACCCCCCAGACTGAAAGGATGTGCCGATGAGCACGAACTTCGCCGAGCAGTACACCCAGATGGTCCAGCAGAGCCAGGACGCCGTTCGGGCCGCGGTCGAGAACTGGACCAAGACCATGCAGCAGGCGATGGGCCAACTGCCTGCCACGACTGCGTCGCTTGCCGCGCCGTACGACGTCAACACCGTCATCGATCAGGTATTCGACTTAGCCGAGAAAGTGCTCCAAGCTGAGCGCGACTTCGCGAAGAATCTGATCGCGTCCTCGACCGCTGCGGGGGAAGCCTTCGTCGCGCAGGCCAAGCAAGCCGCTGAGGCGGCCACCGAGGCGACCAAGCCCGCAGCGCAGGATGCGACGAAGAAGTCTTGAACCGCCTTCATCATGCGATGAGGCGAGCCGCCGGATTACTCGGCCAACGAGGTCGGCGGGGTGATCCCGTCGGCGGGACCAACCCAAACCGTGCGAACATTAGTGAACGCCCGGATGCCGTATTCGCTGAGCTCCCGGCCATATCCGCTGCGTTTCGTGCCGCCAAAGGGCAGCCGCGGGTCGGAACTGACGACTGCGTTGACGAACAGTGCGCCGGACTCGATCTGGCGTCCGAGCCGTAGGCCGCGCTGGGTGTCGCGCGTCCAGATGCTGGCCCCAAGCCCGTAGCCAGTGTTATTTGCTAGCTCGATGGCGTGTGCATCGTCGTGAGCGCGAATGACGGCCGCGACCGGGCCGAAGGTTTCTTCGGTAAAGACCGGCATATCGGTCGTGACGTCGGTCAGGATCGTCGGTGCGTAGAAACTGCCCGGCCGGTCGAGGGGGGCTCCGCCGAGGAGAACCCGGGCACCAGCAGCGACTGACTCTCGCACCTGACGATCGATGCCATCGAGCAGGTCCGCGCGTGCCATCGGCCCGATCCGGGTGGACGGGTCCGTCGGGTCGCCCACCGGAAGCGCTGCTACCGCGGCGACAAAGAGTCGCTCGAATTCGTCCGCGACCGAGGCGTCGACGATGAAACGCTTTGCGGCAATGCAGCTCTGACCGCCGTTGAGAAACCTCGAGCGAGCGGCCATGTCCGCGACGGCGGCCAGATCGGCGTCGTTCAGGACCACGAAGGGGTCGGAGCCACCGAGCTCGAGGACAGCCGGCTTGAGCGCGCGGCCGGCAGCCGCGCCGACGGCCGTGCCGGCGCGTTCACTGCCGGTCAGAGTCACCGCTGCGACCCGTGGATCGGCGATCAATCGCTCGATCACGGCTGGCGTACTCGCGTCCGAGACCAATAGCGTGGCGAACAGCCCGCGCGGGAAGCCGGCGTCGAGGAAGAGCCGCTCGATCGCAAGCGCGCAGCCGGACACGTTGGGCGAGTGCTTGAGGAGAGCCCCGTTTCCCGCCATCAGCGCCGGGGACGCGAAGCGGACCACCTGCCAGAACGGAAAGTTCCACGGCATGATCGCGACCACCACGCCGATGGGCTCGAACATGACGAAACTCTGCTGCGCCTCGGTCTCGACCCGCTCATTGGCAAGGAATTGTTCGGCGTTTT
>JBKPAB010000029.1:0-7211 GCA_046726195.1 Actinomycetota bacterium | reverse complement strand
CCGGCTAACCGAAACCCCACCACTCCAGGGGACTCTCACCTGAACCGGAGGTCGATGATCGCGATCTATGTTGTCGACGGTTGCTGTCACCGTTGCTGTCAAAGCTGGTCAGATGGTGATCATTGACGGGTGAAACTGCTCTGGCTAGGTGCGCCGCGAGGGAATCGAACCCCCAACCCGCTGATTAAGAGTCAGCTGCTCTGCCAGTTGAGCTAGCGGCGCGCGGAGAGCAACAGTATCAGGATCCCTCTTCTTCAAGTACGGCCATTGCGGCGTTGTGGCCGCCGAGCCCACTCACACCGCCGCCTCGAATAGCGCCGGACCCGCACAGCAGGATTCCAGCGTGTTCGGTGGCGACGCCCCACCGTTCGGCTGCGGTCGTCGCAGGCGCATCATCGGCCAACCAGGGCCAGGCGAGATCGCCGTGGAAGATATGTCCGCCTGGCATGCCGAGCTCGGCCTCGATATCCAGCGGGGTCATGACCTCAACGCAGGCTTCGCCGCGTCGGTCGAGCGCCAGGCATGGGTGGAGCGGTTCGGCAAGTACCGTCTGCAAGGAGCGCAGCGCCGCGTCCTTCGCCCGTTCCCGCGAGCCCTCTGGATCCGCGGTGAAGAGGCTGGCTGGGGTGTGCATGCCGAACACAGTGAGAGTGTGGTAGCCGGCAGCCCGAAGCTCTGGATCGAGAATTGAGCTGTCGGTGAGTGTGTGGCAGTAGACCTCGCACGGCATCGGATCGGGGATCTGACCGGCCAGCGCCTCCTCGTACGCCTGCTGCAGCCTGGCATAACCCTGGCCGAGGTGCAGCGTGCCTGCGAAGCCGATGGCCGGCTCAATCCCAGAAAGCAGCCGAGGCAGCCGTCGCAGCACAATGTTGATCTTGGTCTGGCTGCCAACCGGGGGTTCGTACGGTGCACCCAGCAGCCGCCGCAACGTCGCCGGGGCACAGTTTGCCAAGATCGTGTCAGCGGTGATCGCCTGGCCGTCGGCTACCCGGACGATTGCACCGCCACTGGCCTGAGGCTCGATTGCGTCGACCCGGCAGCCCGTCCGGACGGAAACATTCGCCTGATCGGCCACGCGAACCAGTTCAGCTGTGACAGCACCCATGCCACCCACCGGCACCTTCCACTCCCCACTGCCGCCGCCGATCACGTGGTAAAGGAAGCAGCGGTTCTGTCGCAATGACGGGTCCTGCGCCGTGGTAAAAGTGCCGATCAAAGCATCGGTCAACACCAGACCGCGTACGGTGTCGTCGCTGAAGGTCGACTCGACGAGCTGACCAAGCGGCCTTTCGACCAGAGCAGACCAGAGCTCAGGATCGACCCGCCCCTGCAGCTCCGCGACACGCGGAAGGCGTTGGGTCAACGTTGGTTCGATTACTTCGGCCAACCTGTGCAGCAGGTCTTGAAACGCCTCCCAAGCTTGGTATTCGCCCTCATCGCCAGTCAGCGCGCGAAAGGAGTCACGGGTGACGCGTCCTTCGTGGCGCTCGATGAGAAGGCCGCCCCTGTCGACGGGTGTATATGACCTGACCTGGCGCGGCCGGAACTCCAACCGAAGTCCCAGCTCTTCGATGATCGAGGTGGGCAGCAACGAAACCAGATAGGAGAAGTGTGAGAGCCGTGCCGCCACGCCTTCGAACACTTCTGCGCTGGCCACGGCTCCGCCGAGCTCGTCACGTGCCTCGAGAACAGTGACTTGATGTCCCGCTCGCGCCAGATAGGTAGCTGCGACTAGCCCGTTGTGCCCGCCGCCAATGACGACCGCCTCAGAGTGAGTTCTCCTCATCGACTCCCACCGCTGCTGTGGGTGAGAGTGAACGGGGCGAGGGGTGGGCTAAGCACCCTGGACACGCTATCGGTTACCGGCGTCCAAACCTGCGAACCTGACGAGGCGTTGCCGTCTTTCTGATCTGCCGTTTGGGGTGAGTGACGGGGCTCGAACCCGCGACATCCTGGACCACAACCAGGTGCTCTACCAGACTGAGCTACACCCACCATGCGAGAGGCCCGAGCAGCGATCGCGGACCACATTGCGCAGCGTGAAGTGTACCGCGCGACCTCGGCGGCGGTAATCAGTTCGGGGTGGGGACGACCCCAGTCAGCGCACCTTGGTGGCGTTCTGCAATTCCCTTTGCAGCGGCACTGTCTGGCCCGGGTGGTGGTACGAACACCGCCTCCCGGTAATACCGCAGCTCCTCGATGGACTCCTGAACGTCGGCGAGCGCGCGATGGTTGCCCGCTTTGGCGGGGGCCTGGTAGTAGACGCGTGGGTACCAGCGGCGGACCAGCTCCTTGATGCTGGATACGTCGACGCTGCGGTAGTGGACGTGCCGCTCGAATGTCGGCATGTCGCGTGCCAGGAACGCCCGATCGGTGCCGATGGTGTTTCCGGCAAGGGGTGCCTTCCCCGGTTCTGCTACGAAGGCACGAACGTAGTCGAGGATGCGCTGCTCGGCCTCCGCCATCGACAACCCAGCGTCCAGGGCGCTGAGCAGGCCGGATGCCTGGTGCATGCCGCGTACGAAGTCGCCCATCTGCTCCAGTGCTCGGGTGCTTGGCTTGATCACCAGATCAACACCATCTCCCAGTACGTTGAGGTCGGCATCGGTGACCAGCGCGGCTACTTCGATCAGCTCGTCGTTGATCAAGTCCAGACCAGTCATCTCGCAGTCGACCCAGACCAGGAGGTCGCTTGTTGCCATGTCTAGGGTTCCTGTGCCTCTCTTGCTTCTCCTCGGCGATGCCGCGCCGGAGCGTACGCCGGCACCCACCTGACCAGCCATCCCGAACCCGCCCAGGTGAGCAACCCCATCGTGACAGCCGCCGCTGCCAGTGTGGCCAGTGCGCTCACAGCGCTGACAACCAGAGGGCCGGCGGCATTTCCAAGGTCGCTGCAAAGCCGCCATCCGCCGAGAAACTGCGCACGGTCTTGTGACGGCGCTGCGTCTGCACCCAGGGTGAGGACAATGCCGGACGAAATGCCGTTGCCGAGACCCATCAGCGCAGCCACCAGGCCGACGCTAGTGGGACCCGTGGTCAGCGGCAACAGCAGGAAGCCAAGGCCGAGGACGATCATGGACGGTACGGCGACGTACACCCGGCCGAAGCGATCCATGATCGCGCCGCCGGGATAGAACAGCAACATGTCGACCCCAGCCGAAATTCCGAAGATCACACTGGTCGTCGCGGCGTCGATGCCGATCGACTCAGCCCAAAGCGGCACGATCGACTGACGCGTGGCACGCGCGGCCTGGATGATCAGCACGCCGAGACCAAGTGTCAGCAGGATGCGGCGATGTTCGGCCAACACCGAGACGACGGATCGCCGGCGGCGAGCGGCCAAATTCATGGTGGCGTGACGGTTCCCAGTCACATCGGGCAGGAATGCTGTGAGGATGGCGGCGGCCACGTTCATGACGGCAGCGAAGCCGTACGCGGCTCCGAGGCTCCATCGGGTGACAATTGCCGCGGCGATGAACGGTCCAATGAACAGGCCGATACGGAAGGTACCGCCAAGAGTGGAAAGCGCGCGAGCCCGCATCCGAATGGGGATCGCCTCGGTGAGGTACGCATGGCGGGCCAGACCGAACACCGCACCTGCCAGGCCGGTGACAACCATGGCAATCGCGAGCAGCACCAACGATCGGGCCAAAAACGCCCCAAGCAGAGCGGTCGCATCGAGCGCACATGCACCGATCAGCGCTCTTTTCTCTCCGATCTTGGCTGCCAACGCTCCCGCGGGGAGATCACCGACCAACTGGCCCAGACCGATCAGTGCGACCACAAGGGCTGCGGTCGCAACGCTAGCGCCGAGCGCGCGGGCCGAGAGTGCCACCAGCGGAAGGATCGCGCCCTGACCGACAGCGACGAGGAGCGTCGGCCCGTACGCGGTGATCACGATGTTGCGCCAGCGCAACGTGCTCTCGGCGCTGAGGCTGGACGGCTGCCTGGCGCCGCCCGTCGCATCCATCACCCGAGCGAACCTACCCAGACGCTGGACACCGATCCGCTACCGCTTAGTGCCGTATGTCCGCACAAGGCCACAAATGCAGCACACAATGGTCCGATTTGGAGTCTCACTCGTGGCCTTGACTTGAAATCCCCAACCGCAGCCTGATGCTAAGGCGTCAATAACCCACGCTGCGTGGGGTGTTGACGCTGTACATGGCGTGCATGCCATGTACAGCGTGAGGAAGCTAGGTACGGCATGTGCCAACTGCACGCCGACCACGATTTTCACTGTCCCCTGGGCCGTCCCCTGGGGGTAGCTGGTGGTTGTGCGGACTAACGCAAGCAACGGATGAGTTGAGGTTCACGGTGACGCCGCGGTGCGCGGCGCAACGGATCCGGCGCTACAGTGATGCGCGAGCCGGCCGTACGGCGCACCGCTGGCCGCTCCAGCCCCCGTAGCTCAGAGGATAGAGCAGCAGCCTTCTAATCTGTCGGTCGTAGGTTCGAGTCCTACCGGGGGCGCAACACATGGCTTTGACTAGGTACTTTAGTTTCGAGGTCCGCTCAAGAACCGTGTCGCTCCCCACATAGCTCCCCACATGTGGCATAAGCTGCCCCTGTGAGGAACCTTGCATTGGGCGAATCCGGGGACGTCTCCTTGACCGCGCAGTGCAAGAACAGTGCCGGACGATGGGTTGCAGCGCCGAGGCCCCAGAAGGCGACCCGATGGAAGGCGCGGGTCTACGTGCGCGGCCACGACGGGATCCGTCAAGAGATCGTGCGATTCGGCCGCACGAGACGCGAAGCTGAGGCCTGCCTCGATGTGGCGGTGGCAGCCGTCCTTCGCGGAGCCGATGCCGTCATCAACCCGACTATGCCGCTACTCGAGGCGGGTGAGCGCTGGCTGCAGCAGATCGCGCGACCAGACTCGGGGCTTAGCGCGCGGACAATCGCTGACTACTCCTGGACCTGGCAGAAGTACGTTGACTCCACGACGTCGTCGCTCCGCGGTCTCACACTCCAGCAAGCGAATGATCCTCAGCGTCTGCGCGGCTTCCTGCAGCGGGTCGCCGAGGCACACGGCTCCGCTTCGGCGAAGAAGACCAAGAGCGTTCTGCATGGCGTGATCGGCTACGCCGTCGACAACGGCGTGCTGTCTGGCGACGCGACGCGCCAGGTACGCACGGTCACTTCCACCGCAGCCAAGTCAACGGTGCGCGACCACACTCGGGCCATGACACGCAGCGAACGGGACCACGTCGTCCACGCAACACTTCTTGCGGCTCGCGAGCCAGGGTTGAACCCCCGCACCCGACGCAAGCGGCGTGCGACGGCAGATCTCATCGCGTTCCTGGCAGGAACGGGGGCCCGGATCGACGAAGCGCGGCGCGTTCGGTGGCAAGATATCAACCTTGAGCGCGGACGCGTTTACCTGCGCGGCACAAAGAGCGAAACGTCAGACCGGTGGCTGAACCTTCCCGACTGGCTCGTGGAGCTGCTGGCGGCGCGCGCCGATGACTGCGGCACCGGGGGTTACGTCTTCGCTGCGCCAGCAGAGCGGAACCCCGAGCGCGTGTGGGACCAGAGCAACAGCGCGGGAGCGGTTCGCGCCGCTCTAGACGCGTGCGGCCTGACCTGGGCGGTTCCGCACACGTTTCGCCGGACCGTCGCGACCCTTCTTGATCAGGCGAACCTTCCCATTGCCCGGATCGCCGACCAGCTAGGGCACTCCGATGTGAGCATGACCGCCCGCGTGTACCTCGGCCGTGACCTCAAGGGTGACAAACGCGACTTGGCACGAGTCCTGTGAACCGCGTGCACAAGGCCTGGGTGTCAGGAACCGAGAGACTGAATGAGGCGCTCCACCGTTTCGCGCACGTCACTCGGGTCGCCGGAGGACGTGGTTGGGGGTGGCTCCCGCGAAACGAACCCGGCCTGCTCGTAGGCTTCGATGTCCGAGCGGCGGTATCGTACTCGGCCGGCCAACTTGAGATAGGCAGGACCGCGGCCCTGGGACCGCTGATTCGCCAAGGTCCCGCGTGAGAGTTGCCAACGCGCCGCAAGCTGAGTGTCGGTTAAGAGGTCGTGTGAAGCTTCCGGCGGGACATCGTCACGCGAGACCACCGAGGCCTCTCGCGCCGCAGAAGCGAGAATCCCAGACGCGTTGCCAAGAGCAGCCGACTCCAGCAGACTTCGACGACTGCTCTCAAGTCCAGTCCTGTGACTCGGATCCGACCGTCGCATCATCTCGACCGCCCTTCCAATCGCCGGGGTCTGGGTTGAACCAGATTGAAATTCGGCAAGCGTTCGCCTCGCAATCTGGAGACCCTGCGATGCGACTGAAGCTTGACGCTCTTAGAAACCCAAAGGTGCTCGGCGGCTGCTGGCGGTCGCGTAGACAGAAGGCTCCGAGACACAGGGCTGAAACTCGAGCAAATCTAGGTTGCATTTAGCCCCCGATCATCGGGAATTTAACCGGACCAGTCTTCCGCGACACCGCTGAAATGATGTCTATTGAGTCGGTTGGAGCGCTCGCCCCGCCGAGCGATTCGTGTGGACGGCAGTGTCTCTGACCGCGATCTCGTTGGTCCCGCCCTCCTCTCCGGGGCAAACACCGTCACCACCACCGCCCTCCTCGGGCTACACATCATCGCTGCCTCGGTGATGATCCCCACCCTGGCACGGAGCCTCCGCACCCGGACCGATTGACGATCCGCTACCGACTGTTCGATGGCGACTGGTGACCGGTCGGCTCAAGGGCCGCCAGCTCGTCGCCGACGGCTTGTCGCGACCCGCGGGGACTTGGGTTCGACGCACCTTTGCACCAGATCTCAGAGGCCCTTCACAAGTCTCCGCGTGCTGGCAGGCTTACAAGGTGCGTGAGGGCGTGATCGACAACAGGAAGCTGACCCCGTATCGAGGACTAGACGAGGTACTGATCGACTACGCCCACACATCTCGTGCTGTGTTGGGGGACAACTTTGTCGGCCTCTACTTGCTTGGTTCACTGGCGATCGGCGACTTCGACCTGACCAGCGACGTCGACTTCATGATCGTCACCAACGGCGAACTGAGCCGCGACCAGGTGGAACTCGTCCAGTCTGCCCACACGAAGCTGATCGCCCGGGATAGTCGTTGGGTGAGACACCTGGAGTACTCCATCTTCCCTTTGCAGAAGTTGTCCGAGAAATCGTCACCGTATGGGCCGAACGGGCGCGACGACTCTGCGGCGCGGCAGCTCTGGTACTTCAACAACG
>JBKPAB010000028.1:0-3070 GCA_046726195.1 Actinomycetota bacterium | reverse complement strand
TGCCAGCTTGCGGACCGGCGGCTTGGCCAATACCGCACCCCCGGACGGTGTGGGCGTGGGCGCCACCTGACCTGGACCGGGCAGCGGAGCGCCAGTCGGCGCGTGGCGCCTGGCCTGCAGCGGCTCCCGTTGGTCGGCACGTCGGGATACCGGAGCATGGGTAGAGAAGCTGTCTGCAACCTGGTCGTGCGCCTCGATGGGCCCATCCCCGGCGCCGCGCCGCGGGCGTCGCTTGGCTGTTCCGCTGCGCGGCCCGTAGCCGACGAGGTTTGGCACCTCCACCGCCTCGCCGTCGCCGCTGGTCTCGGTCGGTTGCGCGCCATCCAGACCATCGTCGATGGAGATGATCGGAGTCCCGACATCGACGGTGTCACCCTCGTTCACCAACAGCTCGGTGACGGTGCCGGCGTACGGGCTCGGCAGCTCAACCAGCGACTTGCTGGTCTCCACCTCGACAAGAATGTCATTGATCTTGATCTCATCACCGACCGCAACCCGCCAGGTGACAATGTCTGCCTCGACCAATCCCTCTCCGGGATCCGGCAGCCGAAATGTGTGCGTCGCCATGGAGCCCTCCCGACTCAGTAGGCCAGCGAGCGATCGACCATATCGAGCACCCGATCAAGATCAGGAAGGTACTCCTCCTCCACCCGGCTCGGCGGATATGGGATGTCAAACCCACCCACCCGCAGCACCGGTGCCTCCAAGGAGTAGAAGCACTGCTCGGTGATGCGTGCGGCAAGCTCAGCCCCCATCCCAAGACTCAGTTGGGCCTCGTGCACCGTGATCGCCCGCCCGGTCTTCTGCACCGACTCGACAACTACCGCCATGTCGAGCGGCGACAAGCTGCGCAGGTCGATCACCTCAAGATCATGGCCCTCCTCCTGGGCAGCCTCGGCCGCGTCCAGGCAGGTCTTGACCATAGGCCCGTAGGCGATCAAGGTGACCTCGGTCCCGGGGCGAGCCACCCGCGCAGAATGCAACGGCTGCGGCGGCACCGACTCGTCCACCTCGGCTCGCTCGTGGTAACGCCGCTTGGGTTCGAAGAAGATGATCGGGTCGTCTGAAGAAATCGCCTGCTGGATCATCCAGTAAGCATCGACAGGATTGGAGCATGTCACGACCTTCAGGCCCGGGGTATGGCCGAAGTAAGCCTCGGGGGATTCGCTGTGGTGCTCGACGGCTCCGATGCCTCCGCCGTAGGGGATCCGGATCACGATCGGCATCCGCAGCAGGCCTCGTGACCGGTAATGCAGCCGCGCCGCCTGGCTGACGATTTGGTCGAACGCAGGGTAGACGAATCCGTCGAACTGGATCTCACACACCGGGCGGTAGCCGCGCAGCGCCATGCCCACGGCGGTGCCGACGATCCCGGATTCCGCCAGCGGCGAATCGATCACCCGATGTTCGCCGAAATCCTTCTGCAGGCCTTCAGTGACCCGGAAGACCCCACCAAGCTTTCCCACGTCCTCGCCTGCGATCACCACTTTCGGATCGGCTTCCAAGGCTCTCCGCAGACCCGCATTAAGCGCCTTGGCCATGGTCAGCGTGGTCATCAGACGACGCCTCCCCGGTATGCAGGCTCTGCCTGTTCCTCGCCTGTGGGCTGAGCCGGTCGAAGCCCATCGGACTCAAAATCCTCAAACGTTGCCAGGTATTCGGCGTAAGTGGCCTTCTGTTCAGCCAGATAGGGGGTCTGCTCGGCGTACACATCATCAAAGAAGTCGAGCAGCTTTGGGTCGGGCAGCGCGAGGCAGCGAGCTCGCAGATCGGCTGCACAGTCGGACGCCTCGGCCTCCACCTCGGCGAAGAAGGCCTCATCACCACTGCCGCTGCGCCTCAGGTACGCCCGGACTCGCTCGATGGGGTCCTTGAGCCGCCAGTGCTCGAGCTCGTCGGCGAGCCGGTATTTCGTTGGATCATCTGAGGTGGTATGGGCGCCCATGCGATAGGTGTAGGCCTCGATCAACGAAGGGCCGCTGCCGGTACGCGCTCGCTCCAGAGCCACCATGGTCGCCGCGTAGACCGCAAGCACGTCGTTGCCGTCGACGCGTACGCCCGGGAAACCGAAGCCAGAAGCCCTGCGATACAAGGGAATTCTCGACTGCCGCTCGATCGGTTCCGAAATCGCCCACTGGTTGTTCTGGCAAAAGAAGACGATGGGCGCGTTGTAGGAGCTGGCAAAGATGAAGGCCTCGTTGACATCGCCCTGGCTGGTGGCGCCGTCGCCAAAGTAACCAACGACTGCCATGTCGCGGTCGGGGTCGCCAGTGCCGACGAGTCCGTCGCGTTCCACCCCCATGGCGTACCCGGTCGCGTGTAGCGTCTGCGCACCAATGACGATCGTGTAGAGATGGAAACGGGTCTGCTGCGGATCCCAGCCGCCAAGATCAACTCCGCGGAACAGGCCTAGCAGGTGCAGCGGATCAACACCGAGGCACCAGGCAACACCGTGCTCGCGATAAGTGGGGAAAACGAAGTCCTGCTTGCCAAGCGCTCGTCCTGAGCCGACCTGCGCCGCCTCTTGACCAAGGCAGGAAGCCCACAACCCAAGTTCACCCTGGCGCTGCAGGGCGGTCGCCTCGGCGTCGATCCGCCGGGTCAACACCATGTCGCGATAAAAGCCTTTGATTTGATCATCGTCGCCGCTAAAGGAGTACTCGGGGTGTTGCAGCCGCTCACCCTCCGGGGTAAGCAGCTGGACTAGCTCGACCTCTCCGCTGGCGCCGCTGGCGTCGCTCACTGGCGCATCCTCTCGTCACCAGATGCGGTGGTTCCGCATCACATTGGTCCCGGTGCGGGATCGCCGCGCTGGGTGGTACCGCCACCCTCCGGGGCTCTGCTGGTTCTCGGGGGGAGGACCCCCCGCGCCCCCCCGAGGCGTTGGTTTCGCTCCGGCTCGCTGCGGATAGCGGGCGGATCTCTACTGGCTCGGCTGCCCCTTGTGAGTGGCATTGAGCTAGCGCACCCCAACGTACCGCCTCACTTTCCGAGGCGGGAAAACAAGTTGTATGTCCTAATTTCTTTGCCCTCTGTGCGCTGAGCCCTTCGACAAGCTCAGGACGCCGCC
>JBKPAB010000027.1:0-4162 GCA_046726195.1 Actinomycetota bacterium | reverse complement strand
GACCGAGTCCAAGGATGCGCAGAAGGTGCTGCCGCGAGATCGCACCAGCGCGGTGACGGCGTTGTTCGAGGAGCATTACGCCAGTTTGGTGCGGATGGCACGGCTGCTGGTCGACGACCTTGAGACAGCCGAGGACGTGGTGATGGATGCCTTCACCAGCCTGTACCGGCGCTGGGTGGCTATACGTGATCCCGCCGAGGCACACCGGTACGTGCGCTCCTGTGTCCTCAACGGCGCCAGGAGCCAGCTTCGGCGTCGCCGGCTACGGCGGCGCCACGAGAGCGAGAGCCGTCGGCAGGAGGCAAGTCGTGACAGCATCGAAACCAACGAAGCCGATCGCAGCACCGTGACCCAACTGCTGAGGACGCTGCCGTACCGACAACGGCAGGTGCTGGTGTTGCGCTACTTCGTCGACTGACCGAAGCCCAGATCGCGTACGGGCTCGGCGTCAGTCCCGGCTCGGTCAAGACCCACGCCTCGCGCGGCCCCGCCGCGTTGGCCCGAGCAGTGGAAGGTTCGCAATGACAGGCCGCGAAGACGACACCGGCCGCGCTGTCCGCTCTCTTCTCATGGAAGAGAGCAACGTCATTCCTGTCGACATCCACGATGCGGCTGTTCACCTGCGGCGTCGCCTGGCCGACACCCGCAAGCGCCGGCGAGTCACCCTCGCCGTAGCCGCTTCGGTCGTGGCCGCCCGGGAGTTCCTCGACGCGGTCGGCCGCTATGACGCCGATGGGGCGCTCAGCTACCTGACAAACGACGCCACGGTTCAGGGCGATCTCATCGCGTATGCGGGCTCGGGCGACGCCGAGAACCTCAGCCTGACCCTCGCCCATTACCGGGCCGCAGGCTATAAGCAAACGGTCACCGACTGCGTGCACGTAGACACCGTCGCGGCCAGGGTCAGCGTAAGGTGCGCCTTCGACCTGCACGCCGTTAGGTCCGACGAGATCGGACTCGGCCCCTACACCGGCAACTACTGGAGCCTCACCGTACGTGACGGAAAGATCGTCTCGGCTCAGCAAACAGTCGCACTGAACACCACCAGATTCGCCCATCAGGTTTGGGCGCCGTTCGCTTCCTGGGTGGACATCAATCACCCCGACGACGTCTCGACGATGTTCGTGGACGCGGAGAAGATAATGCAGCGGCTTACTGAGGACTCGAACCGGCTCTGGGAGCAGCGCAGCGCTGAATACGTTGCCGCTGTCAAGCAGAACCCGGCTGTCCACCTCGACGAGCCTGAGGTTGCCGCATACGTTGCTGAGCTCGACGCGATTTGCGCCGCGGCTCAAGCCAAGTTAAGAAGGAAATCAAAGCGATCCCGCAGCAGAACCAACCGGCGATCATGGAGGCGCGGGAACGCATCATGCACGAGACGATGCTCCAGCTGCAGGTGCCCCCACTGCCGAAGTCGGTGTACGAGCCCTATCGGGGACGAGCGTTCCCGCTCATGGACAAGTTCTTCACATATCCGCAGGATGTGCAGCCACCAGAATCGCTGGCCCGCCAGATCCGGGCGATTCCGGGCCTGCATAAGTGCATCTTCTCCGCCTAACCCTGCCGGCACCGCGACGTTACGTCCTCGCCCTGCGCGCGATCCAGCCTTGAACGCGAGTAGCCGCTAAGGTCGCACCCAAACCGAGCCGGAGGAGGGAACCAATGAACGGCCATGTGTATGGACTTTCAGAGATCGTCGGCACTTCCACACAGGGAGTCGATGACGCTATCCGCGTCGGGGTGCAGCGCGCGGCACGCACGCTGCGAGGGCTTGATTGGTTCGAGGTCACCGACATCCGCGGTCACCTCGTCAACGGCGAGATCGAACATTTCCAGGTCACCATGAAGATCGGGTTCCGGATGGAGGACCCGCCAGCACGGTGACAACTTGATCATCCAGATGCATTCCTGCATGTCTTGATGCAAGGTCGCATGCTAGGGTCTAACTATGCCCAAGACTGTACAGATTCGGGACCTCGATGACGACGTCTATGCCGCACTTGTCCGGCGCGCCGCTGAGGAGGGAGTCAGCGTTCCTGAGCTACTTCGTTCGGAGGCGACCCGACTCGCCGCGAGACCCAGCGTCCGTACCTGGCTGGAACGTACGAGCCGGCGGACCTCGACGGTGGAGCGCACCGAGATCTTGACCGCCCTCGACGAGCAGCGGGGCGAGTGGCCGGATGCTGGTCGTTGACGCGTCTTGCCTCTGTGAGGTGCTCACCGGCTCGCCGGGAGCAGAGGCAGTTCGGCGACGGCTGGCTGCCGACGCAGACCATGCCGCTCCGCACATCATGGACGTCGAAGTCTTTGGCGTGATTCATCGAGAACTCACGCGCGGGAAGCTTGATCAGACCGCGGCTGAGCTCGCGATCGACGACCTGCGCTCGTGGCCAGGCGAACGATTCGGGCATCGCTTCCTCTTGAATCGCGCGTGGGAGCTGCGCGACACCGTACGGGGTTGGGATGCCATGTACGTGGCTCTCGCCGAGGCTCTCGACGCAACGCTGGTCACCACAGATCGCCGGCTGGCGGCTGCGGCCGGTCCCACTTGTCGGATCGAGACGATTGGCGGCTAGCCCGCCAAACACAAGACTGAGATCATGACCTTTCATGCCCACGCTGCCGCTGTCACCAGATGAGTTGCTGACCACGACCCGCACCGTCCGCAAGCGTCTTGATCTCACGAGACCAGTGCCGCTCGACCTCATCCGCGAGTGTCTTGAGGTGGCACTGCAGGCGCCGTCGGGTTCCAATCGGCAGGGCTGGCATTGGGTGGTGATCACCGACGAGGGCAGCCGCCGCATGATCGGCGACTACTATCGCCAGTCTGTCGCGTCATACCTCAAGTCACCGGGCTCGGCCGCGGCCCTGTTCGCAGACGATCCAGAGCGCAGCGCGGTACAACGACGGGTGGCCGACAGCGCCGCCTATCTCGGCGAGCACATGGGTGAGGTTCCGGTGCTGGTCATTCCGTGCATCAGGGCGCCCCGCCTGAGCGCAGGCAGCCAGGCCGGCCTGTGGGGATCACTGCTACCGGCGGCGTGGAGCTACATGCTTGCGGCACGCGCCCGCGGATTGGGTACGGCGTGGACGACACTGCATCTGCGGTACGAGAAGGAGATCTCGGAACTCCTCGGGATACCGTCCGACATCCGGCACGGCGCCCTCATCCCGACCGCTTACTACATCGGCGACACCTTCAAGCCGGCACCGCGCCAACCGCTCGACGAGGTGCTCCACATCAACTCCTGGTGATGAGGTGATCAACAGCCGGCGCTTGCGGACGCCAGGACGGCATCCACTTCGGCGACATCGATCATCGGGCTGTAAAGCGCCATAACGTCGAGGGCGCGCTGGTGATCGGCCACGGTGACACCGGCGCATGCATCAGCAGCCACCGTGACGTGTACGCCGGCGTCGGCCGCCGCCAGGGCCGTGGAGAGTACGCAGCAATCGGTGGTAACGCCGGCAAGCACGATCTCATCCGGGTGGCCGAGTACTTTGTCAGTCTCGGCGTCCCACTTGCCGAAGGTCGACCGGTCAATAATCGTCGCCGGAACCGACACGAACTCCTCGCTGAGCTCATACAGTGGCGCATTCACCGGATCGAGGGCGAAGGGCCACTTCTCGTAGTAGGCGATCCAAATACCGGTTGGCTGGTCGAGCGGCAGGAATCGTGTGAAGCAGATTCGCGACTCGAAACCACCCAGGAGGCGTTGCACGCCAGCCGAAGCCGCCGGATAACCGGGCGTGGCCCATTCACTCGGCGGTTCGCCGAAGATCCGCTGCATGTCGATGATCATTAGCCAGGTGTTGGCGGCTGTCATGTTCGGATTCACTCGACCGCCGCCGCCTCCAGGTCAGCGGGCGATAGCGGTTGAGCCTCCTGTGCTCGTACGGTCCGCCTGCTCAGCAGCAGCGTGCCGACGAAACCGATCACCAGCGCAGCAAGCACCCCCAGGTTCGCGTACGCCCAGGAACCCTCTCGACCGCCCAGCCCGAACGGGCCGAGCAGGTATCCCTGCCAACCAAGCCAGCCCGCGAAGGAATTAGTGACCAGGCCCCAGCCGACCACCGCACCGATCACCAGCAGCATCAGGGAAACCCAACGAACGCTGCCGTAGCGGCCGCGCGGGTCGAGGAGCTCCGAGCTCGCGTACGG
>JBKPAB010000026.1:0-6685 GCA_046726195.1 Actinomycetota bacterium | reverse complement strand
ATGTTGATCCGCTTCATGATTCGCTCGATGTTGAACACCGTCTCGCCCACTACGAGCGGTTCGATCGTACGCAGCACCGCCTCGATGATGTCGGCACTCGGGTAGGCGGCGGCCTCACCAAGACCGATCAGGCCCTCGTCCGTGTCCACCTCGAGGAGCACGCTGACCATGCCGGTGCGCTCGCCGAATGCCCAGGACTCGGGCCGGGTGAAGGGGACTGCCACCGGCGTGGCACGAAGTGCAGTGATGCGCATGGTGTTCCTCCAATTGGGACTGGTCAGGACGGTACAACGATGGGATCCCGGGAGACGCTGGTGAGGAGCTGGCCACCCTCGGGTGTGACCAGCACGGTGTCGGAGAGGACGTAATCGGCGGGTTCCTGGTTGAGCAGCCAGGAAAGGACGTGGAACGTCATCCCGGCCCGTATTTGCCACTTGCTGTCCGAGCGAAGGCCGACGACAGCCGGGCCGCCGACCCAGCTCGGCGGGAAGCCGATGCCGACCTGGTAGCCGCAGTGGTGCCGGCGGTAGCGGTCGTGACCGATCCCCGAATTCACCACGTCCTGCCAGGCGGCGTAGACGTCGCAGGAGCGAGCCCCGGGTACGAGTGCCGCGGTAACCGCGTCCAGAGCGTCGGCCGCGATGCGGCTGACGACCTCGGTGCCGTCCGGGGGCTCGCCCACGTAGACCATTCGGGTCAACGGCGCGTGATAGCGGGCGACCGAGGCGGAGAGTTCGAAGAAGATACTGTCCCCAGGTACGACTTCTCGGTCCGGCCAGGTGACGTGCTCCTGCAGCAGCGCGTCCCGAAACCGGATGAGAGGCGCCATACCTGGGTAGTCACTGCCGTGGCCGATCATCGTGCTGTAGACGGCGGCCGCAATGTCACGGGCGTTGATGCCAACTCGGACCGTATCGAGGCCGGCTAGCATCGCCGCTGACGAGATGGCCGCAGCTTCCCGAACGCAGGCGATCTCGGCGGCGCTCTTCACCGCTCGCTGCCGGGCGATCAGCTCCGAGGTGTCCTCCCAGGTGACCTGCGGGAGCCCGGCGCTCACCCGTTCCCAGATTCCGATCGGGAACCACATGCCGGCCTTATTCACGCCGATGTGGGCGGCATTCGCGCGCGCAGGCAGCACCGCCTCGATCGCCGCGACCACGACGGTCGCCGGGTCCTCGTGCTCCCGGTACGCGTAGTGGAGGCACCACGGCAGCTGCACCGAGAGTGTGGTTGCCTCCACCTGCCTGGCGACGATCACTGGCACGCCGGTTAGCGGAAGCACCAGCATCGTGAAGGCAAAGTAGCCCTGATGATTAAGCCCGGTCAGGTAGTAGACGTCTTCTGGCCCGGTGACGCACACGGCGGCCAGTCCGGCTGTACCCATGTCTGCCCGGACGGCCGCGACCCGCGCCTTGTGCTCCTCGACCGTGACCCCTGCGCCTCCTGTCACCCGGTCACGGCAGCTACGGAGTCGAGCCAGATCGAGGCGGCCTCGTTGATGTGTTCCGACTGCACGACCAGGGCAGGGATGAATCTGACCACCTGGCCCCATGCTCCGCACGTGAGCAGGAGCAGTCCGCGGCGCGCGGCTTCTTGTTGCGCGGCGGCCGCGGTTACACCATCGGGGTTGCCATCGGCGTCCCGGAACTCATTGCCGAGCATCAGCCCGAGCCCGCGTACGTCGGTGATCTGTGAGTACTTGTCGGCTACCTGACGCAGCGCGTCTCGTAGAGCGTTGCCCTGGGCTGCGGCGTTCTCGACGAGCTTCTCCTCGAGGATGACGTCCAGAGTCGCGAGGGCGGCGGCGCAGGCGACCGCGTTGGCACCATAGGTACCGCCCTGCGATCCCGGCCATGCCTTGTCCATGATGGCGGCGCGGGCAGCGATGCCGGAAATCGGAAAGCCTGATGCAATGCCCTTGGCGGTGATGATGATGTCCGCATCAACTCCGAAGTGGTCGCCGCCCCAGAATTTGCCCGTACGGCCCCAACCAGTCTGGATCTCGTCGAGGACCAGCAAGATACCGTGCTTGTCCACGCGCTCCCGTAGGCCGGCAAAGAAGCGTTCGTTGCCGGGAACGTAACCACCTTCACCCAACACCGGCTCGACGATGAACGCCGCGGTCTCGGCGGGGCTGGAGACGGTCTGCAGCAGGTAGTCGAGCTCCTTGAGCGCGAAGTCGGTGGTCTCCTCGATCCCCCATCCGTAGTGGCTCGGGTCGGGGAACGGGGCTACGTACACGCCTCCCATCATCGGGCCAAAACCGGACCGGAATTTGGTGCCGCTGGTCGTGAGGGACGCGGCCGCCACGGTGCGCCCGTGGAAGCCACCGTGGAACGCGATGATGTTGGGCCGATTGGTGGCCTGCCGGGCGAGGCGGAGCGCGGCCTCGACCGACTCCGAGCCGGAGTTGGCGAAGAACATCCGGTCTAGATGGGTTGGCAGCACCTCGCTCATCCGCTCCACGAGGGTGAGTAGGGGGCGGTGCATGACGGTGGTGTACTGACCGTGAATAAGGGTGGCGACCTGCTTCTGGGCGGCCTCGACTACCCGCGGATGACAGTGTCCCGTGCTGGTGACGCCGATGCCCGCGGTGAAGTCGAGGTAGCGCCGGTCGTCTTCGTCGAACAGATAAACACCCTCCCCGCGGGCGGCCACTACGCCGGTGGCCTGCTTGAGGATCTTGGACAGCTGTGCCATGCGAGACCTCTCATTGGTAGATTGTTGACAATCAGCGTATTGAGCCTGCCGCACGTGTCAACCGTGCGATCCCAATAGGAGAACGGCGATGAGCCAAGAAGGGCGTGAAGCAGCGGTCCTGGCCGCGGTTCCAAAACAGCTCTGCATCGGGGGGGAGTGGGTCGACGCCGAGGGAGCGGCCACCTTCGACGTGCTCGATCCGGCGACGGGTGAGGTGCTCTGCCAGGTCGCGGACGCAAGCCCGGCCGACGGTATGCGGGCGCTCGAGGTCGCGGTCGCGGCGCAGGCCGACTTCGCGGCATTACCTCCACAGGCACGCGCCGACATGCTTACCCGTGCCTTCACCCTGCTGCACGAGCGCATCGATGACCTGGCTTTGCTGATGACGCTGGAAATGGGCAAACCGGTGGCTGAGGCGCGAGGCGAGATCGCGTACGCCGCAGAGTTCCTCCGGCATTTCGCCGGCGAGGCCACCCGGATTTCCGGTGGTTACCAGACTGCGCCCGCGGGCGGCGCCCGGTTCCTGATCGCCAAGCAGCCGGTGGGGCCGTGCCTGCTGATTACGCCGTGGAACTTCCCCATGGCTATGGGCACCCGCAAGTTAGGCCCTGCCATCGCGGCGGGGTGTACCTCCGTGGTCAAACCGGCACACCAAACCCCACTCTCGATGCTCGCCCTCGTGGACATCCTGCGGGAGGCGGGGGTCCCTGACGGCGCGGTCAACGTGGTGACGACCTTGCACTCGGGCCAGGTGATGGAGCCGCTGATCAGATCGGGGCTCGCCCGCAAGCTGTCCTTCACCGGGTCAACCAGTGTCGGACGGTTGCTGCTCGAACAATGCGCCGACAAGGTGCTACGAACCTCCATGGAGCTGGGCGGCAATGCGCCCTTCCTGGTTTTCGAGGACGCCGACGTCGACGAAGCGGTGGCTGGGGCGATGGCTGCCAAGATGCGCAACATGGGTGAGGCGTGCACCGCGGCCAACCGGATCTACGTGCATGAGAGCCTGATCGAGGAGTTCGGTCAGAAGTTGGCCGAAAGGATGTCGTCGCTCACTGTCGGCAGGGGCACCGAGGATGGCATCCAGGTGGGCCCGCTGATAGACGAGGCCGCCCAGAACAAGGTCGCCGAGCTGCTCGAGGACGCCGTGGGCCGGGGTGCGAGTGTCTTGTCCGGCGGGGTCCGTCCTGACGGGGCCGGCTTCTTCTTCCCGCCGACGGTCCTCACCGGAGTGCCGGGCGACGCCCGGATGGCTCACGAGGAGATCTTCGGGCCGGTCGCACCGCTGACGCCGTTCAGGGACGAGGCGGAGGCGCTTGCAGCGGCCAATGCGACGGAGTTCGGCCTGGTCTCCTATGTCTTCACCAATGACTTGCGGCGGGCACTTCGGGTGGCGGAGAAGTTGGAAACCGGCATGGTCGGGATCAACCAGGGCGTGGTGTCCAACCCGGCAGCCCCGTTCGGCGGGGTCAAGGCGTCGGGACTCGGCCGAGAAGGCGGTGCCGTCGGTATCGATGAGTTCCTCGAGATCAAGTATGTGGGCATCGATCTGAAGGACCCCGCGTGATCTAGGGATCGGCAGGGTTCCACACCGAGAGGCTTGAGGTGACCGCGCTAGCAGTACGCCGGGGCTGACCTTCAGGCCTCCAGGCGGGCGAAGCTCAGGGTCTCCCCCCGGGCACCGCCCATCCAGACATCCTGGCAGGCGGCCGCCATCTCGGGCAGCCCCTCCACGATCTCACCGAGTACGTTGCCGGGCACCCAGCCCTGGTCGCCGTTGATGAGCAAATTGTTGCGGCCATAGAAGATCGCCAAGTCGATGATGGACGTCATCGCACGGTGTTCTTCCTCGGCCTCGTAACCATACGCCGGGTTGCTGAGATCGTCGCCTTGGAATGTGAACCAGCACACGTCGCCGGGAATCGGCGTGACCGTGGTGTTCTCCCTGCCCGGATCATGCTCGGTGAAGGCGGGTAACAACGCATAGATCTCATTCCGGGCGTACTTGCCGTGGAAAACGGGGGCGCTCAGCGGCAGCGCGTCCCAGAGGGCCTGGCACGTGCGGGGCGCGGCGTCGTCGAGCAGACGAGCCTTGCAACTCACCCCGCGCTTGTCCAGGGTGATGGTGATGTAGCGGGCCACTCGGAGTCCTCCTCGGATTTGCGTCGGGGGTGGTCAGTCGCTCGCCGCAGCAGCGTCGGAACGGCCAAGTGCCAGGATGTCCGGGTCTCGTAGGCAGCCGCGACG
Source organism: Actinomycetota bacterium (assembly GCA_046726195.1). Classification (GTDB taxonomy): domain Bacteria; phylum Actinomycetota; class Actinomycetes; order Propionibacteriales; family Propionibacteriaceae; genus Microlunatus. The sequence goes on along the minus strand of JBKPAB010000026.1, from coordinate 1,738 downwards.
CGCAACACCGTGGCATCGCCGTGGCGCGGCCCGACCACCTGGAGCCCGATTGGGCGCTGGTCGGTAGTGAAGCCGCACGGCAACGACAGGGCAGGCTGCTGGGTCATATTGAACGGGTAGGTGTAGGGGGTCCACGAAGTCCACAGATCGCTTGGCCAGCCATCGGGTGACGCTTGCCCGGCCGCAAAGGCCGCGATGGGCATCGTCGGGCACACCAACGCGTCATAGCTCTCGTGGAGCATCCCAAACCGTCGCCCGAGGTCCGTTCGGACCGCCACGGCATCGAGGTAGTCGGATGCGGTTGGGGTTAGCCCGTAGGCGCGGATCGCCGCGGCCAGACCAGGATCGACTTTATCGAGGGCGTCCTCACCGAAGGGCTCGAGCACCTTGGCCGCACCGGTGAACCACAGCACGTGGAATGCGACGACGGGATCGCTGAACTCGAAATCGACCTCGTCGACCTCAGCGCCGGCCTCGACCAACACCTGCCCGGCCGCGTACACAGCGGCGGCCACCGAAGGCTCGTTCGACCCGATCCCAAGATCGGCGGAGAAGGCAATCCGCAAACCTTCGACCCCGTCCTGCAGACCGCTGACGAACGACGTGGTCGGCGTTGGCAGTGCGGACCAGTCGCGTGCGTCGAACCCGACAAGGACATCGAGCATCATCGCGGCATCGGTGACGGTGCGGGTTATGGGTCCGGCGTGCGCGAGGGTGCCGTAGGGACTGGAGGGATACATCGGCACCAGCCCGTACGTGGGCTTCAGTGCCACCGTGCCGGTGAACGACGCGGGGATGCGGACAGATCCGCCTCCATCTGTGCCCACCGACCAGCTGCCCATGCCGAGACCAACGGCGGTTGCCGATCCACCACTGGAGCCACCCGAGGTGAGCCCGGCGCCCCAGGGATTACCGGTGACGCCGTGGCGAATCGAGTCAGTGACCCCTTTCCAGGCGAACTCAGGAGTGGTGGTCTTGCCGAGGAAGACGGTGCCGGCCTCGCGCAGCCGGGCCGTAGCCGGCGCGTCCTCGCGCCACTCGGCGTTCGCGTCGATCAGATTACTTCCGCGCACTGTGGGCCAACCGGCGGTAAGGAACACGTCCTTGATCGAAACTGGCACGCCGTCGGCGGGGCCGATAGGGGTGCCGGCACTATACCGAGCGGCGGATGCCTCGGCCATCGATAGAGCGACCTCCTCATCGACCAGGACGAACGCGTTGACGGCCTGCTCGTGCGCCGCGATAGCGTCCAGCGCGGCCCGAGTGGCGTCCACGGGGCTGAACTCTGCCCTCGAGTAGCCGGCCACCAGATCAGCGGCACTCATCATCGACAGGTCTGTCACGATCCTGGCTTCACGTATCCCAGGGACTTGTCCACCACGTTGAGCAGCGGCTTGCCGGCCAGCCAGCGCTCGGCATTGTCAACGAACTGACGGGCCAGAGTGTCTCTCCAGCCAACCACATCCCCGCTCATGTGTGCAGACACGACCAATCCGGGAGCGTCCCAGAGCGGCGAGTCCGCCGGCAGCGGCTCGGTGTCGAAGACATCGAGGGAAGCGCCGTCGATGCGGCGCGAGGTGAGCGCGGCCAGCAGGTCGGCCTCCACCACGCTCGCTCCCCGGCCGATGTTGATGAAGTGGGCGGTCGGCTTCATCGCGGCGAAGACCGCTGCATCGAACAGCCCGCGGGTGGCATCGGTTAGCGGCGTCGCGTTAATCACGTAGTCCGCCCAGCCGAC
>JBKPAB010000025.1:0-7402 GCA_046726195.1 Actinomycetota bacterium | reverse complement strand
ACCCAAGATGATGTCGGTTCCGCGTCCGGCCATGTTCGTTGAGACCGTGACTGCTTCCTTGGCGCCGGCCATGGCGACGATGGCAGCCTCACGCTCATGCTGCTTGGCGTTGAGCACCTCATGCTTGACTCCGGCGCGCCTCAGCAACCCAGACAAGATTTCAGACTTTGCGACCGATGCGGTGCCGATGAGCACCGGCTGGCCCTCTTCGTGACGCGCAGCAACATCATCGACGATCGCCGCGAACTTGGCCTCTTCGGTGCGGTAGATCAAGTCACGCTGGTCGGCGCGGATCATCGGCATGTTCGTGGGGATCGGCACCACGCCCAGGCCGTAGATCTTCTGGAATTCGCTGGCCTCGGTGAGCGCGGTGCCCGTCATCCCAGCGAGCTTCTCGTACATGCGGAAGTAGTTCTGAATGCTGATCGTGGCGAGGGTCTGGTATTCCTCGCGGATCTGCACACCTTCCTTGGCCTCAATTGCTTGATGCAGACCCTCGTTGTAGCGGCGGCCGATCAAGGTACGCCCGGTGTGCTCGTCAACGATCAGCACCTCACCGTTGAGGACCACGTAGTCACGGTCGAGCTTGAACAGCTCCTTGGCCTTGAGAGCATTGTTCAGGTAGGAGATCAGAGGCGTATTCGCCGACTCGTAGAGATTGCGGATGCCCAGCCAGTCCTCAACGGCATCAATGCCGGCCTCATTGATCGCGACCGTTCGCTTCTTCTCGTCGACCTCATAGTGCTCATCGCGACGCAGTCGGTTAACGAGCTTGGCAAATTCGGGATACCACCTGCCGGTGTCCTCTGCCGGGCCGGAGATGATCAACGGGGTGCGCGCTTCGTCAATCAAGATCGAGTCGACCTCGTCGACAATGGCGTAGTGGTGCCCGCGCTGCACGCAATCGTCCAGGCTTAGGGCCATGTTGTCCCGCAAGTAGTCGAAGCCGAACTCGTTGTTGGTGCCATAGGTGATGTCGGCCTGGTATGCCCTGCGGCGTTCCGCCGGGTTCATCTGGGACAGGATCGCGCCGACGTCCAAGCCCAGGAAGTGGTGGATGCGTCCCATCCACTCCGAGTCGCGCTTGGCCAGGTAGTCGTTGACGGTGACGATGTGAACACCGCGGCCGGTCATTGCATTGAGGTACGACGGCATGGTCGCCACCAGCGTCTTGCCCTCGCCTGTCTTCATCTCTGCGATGTTGCCCATGTGCAGGGCGGCGCCGCCCATTACCTGGACATCGAAATGGCGCTTGTCCAGGACTCGGTGGCTGGCCTCACGTACGGTCGCGAATGCCTCAGGCAGCAGCGACTCGAGCGTCTCCCCTCTTTCGTAGCGCGCTCGGAACTCGGCGGTCTGCCCGCGCAGCTCCTCGTCGCTCATCGCGACGAAGTCGTCCTCGATTGCGTTCACCTGTTTGGCGATGTTGCTGAGCTGTTTGAGAAGTTTGCCCTCGCCTAAACGCAGCAGCCTATCCATCAAAGCCACAGAAACTGGCTCCCTTGTATCGTCTTCACTTACCTGCACGGTCTCTGGCGCCGAGATGTTCCCTCATGCCGCTCGGCTAAGCGCCAGGATGCTTCCATCGTAGAAGTGCCGCAGCGCGCCCCTATCGTAAGGCGCTTTGTTTGGCCTTGCTCGCTAGTCCTCATGCGGCGGCGAGCGCCGGCGCAAGATCCCCCCGCGCTTGGACCTCCACAGCGTGCAGGCCAAGCCATTCGGCCATGATCATGAGTTCTGATGCCAGCTCGGTCGCGACCTCGTACGGGTCATGCCCAGGCTCGATCCAGGCGGCATTCACCCGTAGCACGCCACGTGGTCGATCCGCCTTGAGATCAACCCGTGCCACGAACTCCTCGCCTAGCAGGAACGGGTAGACGTAATAGCCGTGAACCCGCCTGGGCCCAGGCACGTAGATCTCGATCCGATAGACGAAGTCGAACAGACGCTCGAGCCGGGAGCGCTCGAAGATCATTGAGTCGAACGGACTCAGGAGCGCACGAGCATCGATTCCGCGCCGCAGCCGTGCCTCGTGCCACAGGTACCAGGGCTGGCTGCCCGCTCCTTGGACCCCCACCGGGATCAGCTCGCCGGTCTCTACCAGAACAGCGATGGCTTGCCGCGTCATTGGCAGACGAGTCCGGAAGTAATCGCGTAGATCGGACGCAGTTGCGATCCCGAGCGCCCGCGTCGCACGCCGGATGAGGCCAGTCACCGACTCCTGTGGTGTCGGAGTCGGCATGGCAAGAACCGAGCGTGGAATGACTCGTTCCGGGAGGTCGTAAACCCTCTCGAACTGAGCATTGCGATATGCCGAAGTCACTTCGCCCACGTAGAACAGCCACTCCAACACGCTTTTCACGCGTGACCAATTCCAACCCCAGTTGCTGCGATCACGCTGCTCAACGATCTCCAGATCTCTCGCACTGATCGGCCCCCGAGCGGCGACTTCGTCACGAAGGAGCGGGATCAGATCGGCGTTTTCTCGAGCGACCCGCTCCACGCCGGCCCATACGTCGCGGAATCCTGGCTCCATGCGGAAGCGGAGCAGCGGCTGAAGGGAAACATCGATGAGGCTGGCCGCGTGCCCCCAGTACTCGAAGAGCCGTCGCGGGGCCTGGTACGCGGCGCGTTCCAACAGCGCCGGATTGTAGGGTCCAAGCCTGGAGAACAGCGGCATGAATTGTGCCCGGGTGACCACGTTGATGGAGTCGATCTGAAACTGCGCCAGCCGGTTCGTCACCGCCTGCACATCGCGCACGGTGACCGGCCGCTCGCGCTTCGGCACACCGAAGCCCTGCGCAGCGAGCGCAATCCGCCTCGCCTCCGCCTTGCTCAGGTTCTCCCGCACGAGCAGACGCTAGCGCCCCCCACTGACATTGGGGAGGCGTACCGCCCGCCGTAGCAAACCTAAGATGCTTGAAACCCAGCCCGGCAGGGACGCACGCCTACCCACAAACGGACGGAAGCGTTTGCCTAGGCGGGCGGTACGCCTCCCCAGTGTCAGCTCCGAAGGCCGGGCGGTTGTCCGGGAGCAGCGCCATTCGCCTCGCGAGTGTCAGCCAGAGGCTGAAAGGAGTCGCGAGCAGGTGCGATCAGGAGACCATCGCGTAGGCCATGTCGAGGCGGATTACGCCGTAGTCGTAGGCTTTGCGGCGGTAAACCACGCTCGGCACCCGGTACTCCGAGTCGATGTAGAGATAGAAGTCATGGCCGACGAGTTCCATCTCGTGCAGCGCCTGATCCAAGCTCATTGGCACGGCCGGATGAAACTTCTCGCGAACGAGCATGGGGCCGTCGCCCTGGACCTCAATACCGGCGATCTTGCGCACCGATGACCCGTTTGTCTCTGGCGCACCATTATCGGTCAGCGGCAGTTCGGCTGCCGCGTCGTGAAGCGAGCGCGGCGAACGGTGGCCACGATGCACCCGCCTGCGGTCGGCCGCCTTACGAAGCTGTGCCATCAGCTTGTCGAACGCAAGATCGAAGGCGGCCTGCTTGTCTTCAGCCGCAGCCTCCGCCCGTATCACCGGACCCTTAGTGCGAAGCGTGATCTCGACACGGCTTGCCTGGTCATGCTGCCGCCTGTTTCGCTCTGCGGATACCTCTACCTCGACGCGAATAGCGCGATCGTTGAGCTTCTCAAGTCGAGTGATCTTCTCTTCCACGTAGGAGCGAAACTGGTCCGACACATTGCAATGCCGGGACTTGACGACAACATCCATGTCTACCTCCATCGAGGAGTGGGCAGTTCGAACGACGCGATTAGGCGAGCATGCGCCCAGCGTTCGGTACCGACGGCGCGCAACCCTGCGGAGTCGGCCCAGAAATGAAGAAGGCACTCGCCGCACCCAGATTCCGGCCTGGCCTGAAATCCCCCTGGTGCGCAAGCGCCATACCTAGACGCTAATCCCTGGTATCGGGTATTTCTACCGGTTCCCCGCGATCCTCACTGAGTTCTCAGTCCGCGAACAGCGGACCGACAGACCGGCTGATGGGTGAGGGATCAGGGGTTCGCAGGCGTACCGTTGCTGCTACTGTCGCGGCTCCTAGCACCGGAATCCCCGCCATCCCCAGTACCCGCGCCGCCTCGGTGAGACTGCTGCCGGTAGTCACCAGATCATCCACGAGCACCACTGGGTCCGCCCTAATCGACCCGCGCAGCCGGAAGGCACCGGCGAGATTCAACTGCCGTTCTCGTGCGCTCAGCCCCGCTTGATCTGCGATCGGCCGGGCCTGAGTCAGCGCTTGTCGGACCGCCATCGGGTAGCGGACGCGGAGGCGACGTGCGGCGAGACGAGCCATCGAGGCGGTTGCATCGAATCCTCGGCGGCGGACAGTCCGGACTGCTGAGGGAATCGGCACCAGAACAATGCGGCTGGCATCGGCCGGGTACGGCTTACTGGTCAGTAACGCATGCACGCTGAGCGCCAGCCGCTCGGCGAGAAAGCGGGTCAGGATCAGCGCCTGGCGCTCCTTGTGGGCATTAATCACCCGCCGCAGGAGTCGGTCGTAGTCAGAAGAGGTGACCGTAACTGGGAAACCGTCGGGACACGGCACGGGCCTGGTGAGGAACGGGCCGCGGCTGGCGACCTCCCTACGACAACGCGGGCAGATTCCCCACCAAGGCTGCCCGCAGCCATGGCAGCTGGCGCCCAGTAGCAGGTCCCCCGCTGCTGCTAGCCAATCCTCCAAGCCCACTGGCTGAGTGTGCCGCGTCCCACCCCCGAAATCGGCTGGCACCGCGAGATCTGTGGACAAGTCCACATCGCACACAGAGGCGGGCCGGAGGTGAAGGCTCAGCCGGGGTATGCGACGGTTCTGACTTTGTCGACAAAAGGCAGCCATTGGTTGCCGTTGTACTTCCACGTCTGGTCGGGTTCTCCGACTCGACCGACGATGATTGCCGACTGTGTCCCAGGCAATGCGGCAAGCTCAACAGCATCCCAGTTGTCGGGCCCGCCCTGCGCGGCGATTCGCGACGCATCCGCCGACACGCGAAACACTTCGTACGCAGTCCCGGCGTCTGCAGCCCCCAACACCAGCAGTTCTGTGGCGTCAACCCATGCGACATCGGCGATAGCGCGGATCGCGGGCGTGTTGGTTTGTGTGAGGTCCAAGGCTCGCCAGCCGTTAACAACGATCTTGTCTGAGCGGATGATTCGCGCGACCCCGAGCTCGTCCCCGTTCGCTGTGCGACGAACCAAGGCGATCCGGGTGCCGTCCGGTGAGATTTTGAACGCCGTTACCGTCACCCCTTTGTCCCCCAGCACGGGCGAGCCGATTTCGAATGTCTTGTCTTTCTTGTCATCCGCGGTGAACATCCACATCCGCTGCCGGCCGTCCTGCCGACCGATGTCCCAAATCTCCCCATACCGTGTGAACTGTGGCCTGAGGAGGTCGGTCGCACCGCTGCGCAGGGTGCGGGGATCCCCGGTGGCAACCGGCGCCCGACGCAGCGTCGTTCGATCGTCTGTGATCACGGCAAGATCGGTGTTGGTCAGCGATATCGCCAGTGCCTCGACGCCGTGCTCGCCGCGGCCCAGCGCTCCGGGCAGCGGGCTCGTCGTCGGTGCATCGGAAGTGGTTGCCACCTGCTCGACCTTCCGCCCGCGCACCGCGTACAGCTGCTGACCGGCGATTAGCGGGATCGGGCCGAGATCCCGCGGAATCGCGTCGACCGAGATGACAACACTGTTCGGGTCACTGCCCGGCACCCGGTACGGCTGCTGGTTCACCCGGATCAGGACACCCTTGACACCGCCGACCTGCTTGAGGGTGTAGACGATCTGGGCGGCCAGCAAGCCGCGCTGCGGTTCGGGCAGGTCGAGCACCGGGTCACTCAACGGCACCTCGGCGATGCCATCAGTGATCGTCACTGAGTCGACGCTCAGGCTGGTGTTCGGCGGGATTGCAGTCGAGACTGCGGGCTGCAACCAGTCCGATGGCCCGTTCAGGAGCGCCTTCATCAGAGCGGAGGCAATGTTTGCAGGGTTGCTGAGCGCCGGGAGATAGATCGGGTCGGGAACAAGTGAGCTGCCATTTCCGACGAAGTAGAGATCATAGGGCTGGTAGAAGGAGTCGAAGGAATACTCCGCGACCATCAATCCCGGCGGTGGATTGTCGATCCGCCACTCGCCGTTCTCTTGAACAACGCCAAAGTCCCAGTTCAGACGCCGGTCACTCACCGCATAAGTGCGGTCGCGGCCCAGCGTTCCCACCTGCCATCCGTCGAAGATGACACTGTCGCCTTCGGCTTTCGGTGTCCCGCGGTAAATCCAGGCCGCGGCTTCGGGGCTCCATGTCTCGGCGGCCATCCGAGTGAGGAACTGCTTGGCGACTGAGTAATGCGGCTGATAGTTGGAGGTCGCGCGGAGGAAACCCTCGACGATTTGGCGTGGTTCATCGCCGGGGGCGGGGGGCGCGACAACAACATTCACACAGTTCTGACACGCTGGTTGCTGTCCCTCAACTCTCTCGATTGGCCCCGTGGTTGGGACATTTACACAGCCAGCCGCCGCCAGCAGAGTGGCCAAGATGATGATGACGGCCGCAAGAGGTCGCCGGGCGCGGCTCACGATCGGCTCACCGTTGTCTTAGCTGCAGCCGCCCGTCGCGGGCCGGGGGCTGGCGCCGCCGGTATTGGTGCGAGTGGCGTCGGCGCCTCAAGGCCGTCGAGCCTGGTGCCACCCACTCCGACGAGATCGCGCGGCACCAGCGGGAGGGGTGAGGTTTCCAAGATCGCTCCTACCTTCCGTGGGAGCGTGAGTCGGAACTGCGCGCCCATCCCCGGCCGACCCCACGCCGTCAGCCAGCCGCCGTGCAGGTTGGCGTCCTCCATGGCAATCGCAAGGCCAAGGCCTGTGCCGCCGACCGTCCTGGCCCGCGCCGCATCTCCGCGCCAGAAACGGTGGAAGACCTGCCTGGCCTGGCTCGCTTCGAAACCCACACCATGGTCGCGAACCGCCACCGCCACCGCGGCGTCGTCACTCGCGATCAAGATGTCAATGGGATGGCCCTCGCTGTGCTCGATCGCGTTGACGAGGAGGTTCCGTAGGATTCGTTCGATCCGCCGGGTATCTACCTCGGCTTTGGCTTCGCCGCTCTCGTGCACGATGATCTTGGTGTTGTTGGTCTCCGCGAGCGGTGCGTTGGCCTCGACCACTTCGTGGACGAGATCGCGCAGATCCACCTCTTCGACAATGAGCTGAGCCGCCCCGGCGTCGAAGCGGGAGATCTCCAGCAGATCATTGAGCAGCGCCTCGAAGCGATCCAGCTCGTTTTGCAGCAGCTCGGCGGAGCGCGCGGCAACCGGGTCGAAGTCATCACGCGCCTCGTACAACACCTCGGAGGCCATCCTCACGGTGGTCAGCGGCGTACGTAGCTCGTGCGAGACATCGGA
>JBKPAB010000024.1:0-17211 GCA_046726195.1 Actinomycetota bacterium | reverse complement strand
GACATAGGCGAGGAAGACCATCGCGCGCGGAATCTGGAGTCCGAAGACGGTAAGCGGGCCCGACAGCGACCAAAGGATGATGGTGAAGGAAACCAGCCCCACAACAGACGACACCGCTCCCAAAGCCAAGGATTGCGAGTCATTGGTGTAGGAGGTGATGTCTTGCTGGATGCGCTGATCAGGATTGTCGATTGGTGCGGTGACGAACCGTCCGCGGTGATAAGCCGCACCACTCAGCCAGTCACCGACCATCCGCTGGTTGAGCCACAGCCGCCAATGAATGATCTGTGCCTGGGCGATGTAGAACGTGATCAGGACGAGTATCACGTTGATCGTCGCCAGGATTCCGAAAACCCCGATCATCCTCCAAAATGTGGCTGCGTCGAGCTCTTGCAGCGCCGTGTACATGTCGTTGCCCTGGAAAGAGAGGATGACATCGAGCCGGACCGATGCCACCGTCAGCAGCAGTAACAAGGCGACTGTCAGGATCGGGCGCCAGCTGAGCCAGTTCCGCTGCCGCGGGATGAAATACATGCCGGATAGCCGCCAGAACTGGCGGCCCCAGCGGGTACGCCGGATCAGGAACCATGCGCCCAGCCAGAAGCCGATGATCGTAAAGAGGAAGACCCTCGCGATCCACAACAGGCTCGTCAGCCACTCCCGTGACCAGTCGATCTCCATCAAATCCTCCAAGCCTTGGCCGTACCGAAGTCGGCGCTTACGTTACGCCGTCAGGCCTTTCACGGGGATATTCGGTGAGCTCGAGGTCTGGGCACGCTGAGAGCGGCTGTACAGATGCCGGCCGATCTGGCGGGAGCCTCTCTTCGGCTGTCAACATCCCACGCTGCGTGGGATGTTGACGCTGAGCATGGCGTGCACCCCATGTACAGCGTGAGCAATCTGGGTACAGCAATGGGTTGACATCGAGCGCGTCGTCTCTGTGATGCCGGTCCAGCTCGTGTAATTGATCACGGAATTGCCCCGGTGCCAGGCAATGCTTGCGCATTTCGCAACCGGCGTCGTTCGCTGCGCCGCTCGACAAGGGAGTAGAGCACGGGCACCAGGAGCAAGGTGAGCACCGTCGAGGAGACCAGGCCGCCGATCACGACGATCGCCAGCGGCCCAGAGATGAAGGCGCCGCCACCAGTCAGTCCAAGAGCCATAGGCATCAGTGCGAAGATCGTCGCTGCGGCCGTCATGATGATCGGCCGCAACCGTAGTCGAGCCCCGTCGATGATCGCAGAGCGCAGATCTCCGCCGCGTCGGCGGTACTGATTGATCAGATCAATCAACACGATCGCATTGGTCACGACGATTCCGATCAACATCAGCAGACCCACCATGGCCGGCACTCCGAGTGGAGTGTCGGTGATCAGCAGTCCGGCAATCGCTCCGGTCGCCGCAAACGGGATGGAGACCATCAAGATCAGCGGTTGCACCAAGCTGCGGAACGTTCCAACCATGATCATGAAGACCAGTGCGATTGCCACCAGCATTGCCAAACCAAGCTGAGTGAACGCCTCCCGCTGATCCTCGGCGGCGCCGCCCAGTGTGGCAGTCACACCCGGCGGTAAGCCCGTCATCACATCAAGCCTGCCTTGGATGGTCGCCGTCAGCGCTCCCAGGTCAGCTGCCTCGGGCGTAGCGGTGATCGTGACCGACGGAGTGCCCTCGATTTGCGTGACCGTAGTGGGAGCCAGCACCGCCTGCACCTTGGCGACATCCTTGACCTTGACAGGCTTGGCGCGTACGTCAGCCAGCGCCTCCTGCTCGTCTTGGAGCTGCTGCTGCTTCTGCCGCTGCTCCTCGGCTTGGCTGGCCTGCTCGTCGACTGTGTCCAGCTGCTTGTTGATCTGAGTGATGCTCTCATCGAGCTGCTCAATGCTCGCCTGGATCTGCTCGATGCCCTGCTCCGTTTGAGCCACAGCTGCTTCTAGCTGCGCGACTTGCTCTTGCCACTGTAGTTGGGCGAGCGTGTCAGCAGTCACCGGAACAGGCGGGGCCGTCGGGTTCGGCTGAGGCGGGTTGGCTCTGAGCCTCGCCAGCTGTGTGCGGCTGTCGGCCAGCTGCTGTCTTGTCCTGTTCAGCTCGTCGACTGTGTCGGCGCGATTGCTCTCAAGCGTCGTGCGCTGCTCGCGCAGCTCAGCCTTCTGGTCGGCGGTAGCCTGCTCGGCTTGGCGCTGCTGCTCGTCGGCCAGAGCCTGCTGCTTGTCGGCCAGCTCGTCCGCAGCTTTATCTTGGGCCTTCTGTTGCTGGAGCTGGCTGACCGGAAGCTCGAGATTGCCGATGTCTGACGGACTCGGTTCATCCGCCGCCTGTCCCCGAACCAAGATGTCGCGCTGCTCCCCCGCGAGTGTCACAGAGCCCACCCGCGTGCCGCGCAGCGCGCTGGAAACCGCCTGACCGACCTCGCCCTGAGTGAAGCCGAGCGAGGCGGCCTTCTTCTTGTCCACACTCACCCGGAGCACTTTGCGTTGCTCCTCGAGATTGCTGCTGATGTCGCTCAGGCCGGGGATGGTCTCGAGCTCCTGCTCGATTCGCTTGGCCCCGGTCTGCAGGTCTGTGGTGTTCTCGCTTGAGACAGTGACCGTTAGGTCGTTGGTGGTCCCCTCGTTGTTGGTCATGGTCACGGTGATCTCGCCGGCGGATTCACCGAGCTCGGCCATCTGCGCCTGAAGCTGCGGGCGTAACGCATCCGCCCTGGCACCCTCGACGAGCAAGACCGTGAACTCAGCGGTGTTGGTGTCACGAGGGGCGCCGGGGACGAGGCTGCCGCCGATCGTTGTGAGATATGTCTTCACCTGCGGGTCGGCGCGCAGGATGTTTTCGACCTGCTCAGCGGCTTCGCTCGTGGCCGACAATCTGGTGCCAGGCGGCAGCTTCTGTTGGATGGCCAGTGTGGTTTGGTCGGTAACCGAACCGAGGAAATCGGTCTTCAGGAAGGTAGCTGACCCTAACGTTGCGACGAAGACCAGCAGTGCCGCACCGAGTGTGATAAACGGATGCATGAGCCCGAACCGCAGTATCGGCAAGTAGCCGCGCTGCAGCCGAGTCACCTTGGTCGCCTCGGCGGTATGGCCCTCTGGCGCGGTCGTACCGATTTCTTCCCCGGCAGTTTGTGCTGCGGGCTGCTGCTCCTGGCTTCCCGCCCCGCCTCGCAGGAACCAGTACGCCAGCACCGGAACGATGGTCATCGACACCAGCAGCGAGGCGCCCAGGGCCACCGCGATCGTGATGGCAAACGGCCGGAAGAGCTCACCGACGACCCCGGAAACGATGGCCACTGGAGCAAACACTGTGACTGTGGTCAGGGTCGAAGCGGTGACGGCGCCGGCCACCTCCTTCACCGAGGCAAGGATGTCGCCCGGTGTCAGAGACAGATGTCCGGCGGCGCGACGCTTGATGTTCTCAACGACGACGATCGAATCGTCCACGACCCGGCCCACCGCCACCGTGAGTGCAGCCAGCGTGAAGATGTTGAGCGAGTACTCGCCGAGCTGCAGAGCGATCATCGCGATCAGTAGCGACAGGGGGATCGAGATCGCGGTGATCAAGGTTGCACGAACCGAGAACAAGAAGCCCAAGATCACAAGCACTGCGAAGGCCAAGCCGAGCAGGCCCTCCACGGCAAGGTCTTCGATCGAGTGCTCGATCAACGGCGCCTGGTCGAAGATGATCGTGATGGTGGTGTTGTTGCCGAGCTTCTGCTGCAGACTCGGGATGTGGGCGCGGACGGTGTGCGAGATCTCGACCGCATCGGCGTCGGTGTCCTTGAGGACGGCAATGCTCAGGGCTGGCCGGCCGTCAGCCCGAGCGATCGATGTCGACTCGATCGAGTCCACCTTCACGTCGGCAACCGCGGACAGCGCGACCGGGCCGTCTGGAGTCGGCACCTGCAACGCTTGGAACTGCTTGACGGTGTTGGTGGATGTGCCGACCTCGACCGCAAGCTCCAAGTTCTTGTCGAAGCTGCTGCCAGCGGGTGTGATGGTCGCCTGTCCCTGAACAGTCTGAGTGACGGCCTGCGCGGTGACGTCGTGTTTACGAAGGTCAGGCGGTCGTAGCGTCACCAGAAGCTGAGTCGTCTCCTGCCCGGTAACGGTGACGCTGCGTACGCCCTCGATCCCTGATAGCTCTGGGACCGCGACGTTCTCCACCTGACGGCCGGCTACCTCCAGAGGGGCATCGGATGCGACGGCGAGCAACAACACGGGGATGTCGTCGGTTCTGCCGGTGATGACCTCCGTTTCGACCTGTTCCGGCAGAGTGGGTCTGATTCCGTCAACAGCGTTGCGAATGTCGCCTACGACTGTGTCGGGGTCGAGGCCGTACTCCCACTCGACGGTGATCGTGGCAATCCCATTCGTTGACGTCGACTGGACCTTCGTGACGCCGGATACGCCACTCAGCGCGCGTTCCAGCGGCGTCGACACCTCGTCGGCGACGATTTGTGGCGACACGCCCGGATAGTTCGCCGTGACGATCGCGGTCGGAACCTGGATCGACGGCAGCAGCTCCTGTTTGAGGTTGAGAGTCGCCAGCACTCCGAAGACGATGATCGCCAGCGTGGCGAGACCCACGATCATGCGGTTGGCAAGGCTGAGCCGCGTCAGGGAGATCATGAGCGGGCTCCCTTCCACGTTCGGTTCGGCCTCAAATTAATTGCCGGAGCTACGGCGACTCTCGACGATCTTTCGTGTTGAGCTTACAGTTAGCGCGACCTCGATAATCAAGCCGTTACAATCAATTCACAACGTCGATTGGCTCAAACGACAGGCGAGGAAATGACCGGGACCACCGCTCGCGACGACGCGGCGACTGCCAGTGAACAGGACGAGTTAATCAGTTGTCTGGAGCGCGTGCAGGAAAGTTTTGAACGTCGCGCTCTGTCTTCAATGGCTGAGCCACTCATTTCGACACCCTTGACCATGCAGCAGCTCAAGGTCTTGACCATGATCGCGATCGATCCCGACAGGGCGACGGGTCATGAGCTTGCCGCTCAGCTGAAGGTTTCCATGGCGACCATGTCGGGCTTGGTCGAGCGGCTCGTAGAACACGGGATGGTGACTCGTGGCGAGGATCCAACTGACCGAAGGGTTCGCCCGCTCAGCGTGACACCAGAAGGCAGTGCGACGATCCGTAGCCTGCTGAGCTCGGCCGGCACCATGCCGACGCCGGTCCTTCGAAGACTCGCCATAGAAGACCTGCGCGCGCTTGTCCAGGGTGTTCTGGCCCTCGAGCGCGCAGTCGCGGAGTTCGCAGAGGAAACAACAACTCAATAGCTCGCGTAAACGACTCAGTAGCTCGTGTGAGCAACGCACGTACACGTTCGCTACTTAGCGATGCACAATGTTGCAAGGTGTGTATCGCGACTGGAACGAACGTGCACGTGAGTTTCTGACAGGAGTTGGGGTGCCGGCACTGAGTCGCAGTCTCAGCTCTCAGGAGCCTGCTTCACGGGCGACGCCTCGCTGGCTTCGGTACTCCGTTCTCCGTACGCGGCCGTGAGCTCGTCGACACTATCGGTACCGACGATCTCGGTTTGGCTGTTACCTGCCCCGGCGCCTGCGGCACTCGAGGCGGGCGTCGCAGAAGGTTCAATCTCAGCCGTCTCTTCTTCGCGCTGGGCCTTCTTCAGGGCCTCCTCTGCGGACTCGAGCCGAGCCATCAGCGTACGGGCGACGATCTGCTGTCTTGTCGTCGTTCGCTGCGACCGTCCCCGGAAGATGAAGCTGACGGCCCAGTGAAGCATGGTGGTGAGCCGGTTTTTGAAGCCGATGAGGTACATGACGTGTACGCCCAGCCACATGATCCACGCGAAGAAGCCAGCGAGATGGATCTTGCCGACGCTGGCCACGGCATGGAATCGCGTGATGGTCGCCATGCTGCCCTTGTCGAAGTACTTAAAAGGTTCTCCCGGCGGCTCACCACGCAGCCGGCGTACGATCTGGCGGGCTGCATACTTGCCACCTTGCATGGCGACCTGCGCAACCCCCGGCAGGTTGTTCAGCGCCATCATGTCGCCAATCACGAAGACCTCCGGGTGCCCAGGCAAGGTGAGGTCCTCATTAACCTTCACCCGACCCGCCCGATCGACCTCGGCGCCGCTTTGTTCGGCGAGCTGCTTTCCGAGTGGTGATGCACTCACTCCGGCTGCCCATACCTTGCACCGGCAGCGGATCCGCCGCTGATTGCCCTCAGCGTCGATGATGTCGACGCCCGTGTTGTCAACACCCACCACCTTGGCGTTGAGCTCTACGTCCACGCCGACGCTCTCCAGTTGCAGGCGCGCTGCGGTCGACAGCTTGTCGCCGAAGTTGCCCAATACGGCTGGGGCGGCGTCGAGGAGAATGACTTTCGCTTTTGTGGTGTCGATCCGCCGGAAGTCCCGTCGCAGAGTGCGGTTCGCCAGCTCCCTGATCTGTCCGGCCATCTCAACTCCAGTCGGACCGGCACCAACGACAACGAATGTCAGCCACTCCTCCCGGTCCGCAGGGTCTTCGCACAACTCAGCGAGCTCGAAGGACCCGAAGATTCGACCCCGCAGCTCCAAGGCATCATCGATGCTCTTCATCCCCGGAGCCCACTCGGAGAACTGATCATTGCCGAAATACGACTGACCAGCGCCGGCAGCAACGATCAGCGTGTCGTACGGCGTGACGGTGGTGCCCAGCGGACTGACGGAGGTCACGGTCTTGCCGGCTAGGTCGATCTCGGTGACCCGACCGAGCAACACCGTCGCGTTCTTCTGCTTCTTCAACACCTCACGGGTCGCCGGAGCAACCTCACCCTCGGACAGGACGCCCGTGGCAACCTGATAAAGCAGCGGCTGAAACAGATGGTGTGAAGTGCCGCTGATCATGATGACGTCGACGGGAGCCTTTTTCAGAGCTTCGGTTGCCCACAGACCCCCAAAGCCTGAGCCGATAACCACGACCCGGTGCCTGCTCGATCTGGGATCAACCTGTGACGGTGGTGCAGGGCTTGGTGCGGGCGTATCTACCGTCATGATTCACTCCTCGCTGTCGTCAGTGCCGCCTTGGTGGAACGGCTGACCACCAGAGTGCGGGAGACCCGGACAGGCCGGCTTCATCATCCCGCCTTTGATCAGCAATCGTCCCAGTGACAGCCCCAATTGGCCACCTTTGGCTGATCGATCGACCCGCCGAGTTGGACTCGAACTGGACTAGATCCGACCCGCTGTCACTCACGCCGCAGCCCGTCACTCGTGCCGCAACCTACGTTCACGTAGGTTTCATACGGTCTGCTCAGGTTGCTACCTATGCAGAGTGTGTGCAACCTAGGTTCACGTAGGTTGCCGACCGGGAGCAGCAAGTTGTTCAGGTACGCGGAGGGCTCATCGAGGTTCTCGCAGCCGATGCCGTGGCTCGTTGGGCGCGGGAGTGGGACGCGGCCCGCTCAGCCTCCGGCACCACCGTCGTCGACAACACCACCATTGAATGCGCCTGGACCCGGTGAGTGGACCTCGCTCGCCAGGGGCGAACATCTGGCGGATCGACCTGTCCGGTCGCGGTATCGAGTCGCACCAGCCAGTTCTGCCCGAAGTCTGCTGCTGGCATGGTGAACCTGATCGGTTCTGAGTGGGCGTTGAAGAGCAGCAGGAAATGGTCATCGATGATCGGCCGTCCGACGGCGTCCAGCTCGGGGATCGCGTCACCGTTGAGAAAGACCATCAGGCTGCGGGCGAATCCGGAATTCCAATCACCCTCGTCCATCTCTGATCCGTCTGGCTTGAACCACAGGATGTCACCCAGCTCGCTGCGTCCGCCGTGTTTGGCATCGCCAGCGAAGAAACGCCGTCGTCGCAGCACCGGATGGGCCTTGCGCAGGCCAATCGCCGCAGACGTAAATGC
Organism: Actinomycetota bacterium; assembly: GCA_046726195.1. GTDB lineage: Bacteria > Actinomycetota > Actinomycetes > Propionibacteriales > Propionibacteriaceae > Microlunatus. The sequence continues at coordinate 9,337 of JBKPAB010000024.1, read as the reverse complement.
GAGCAGGTCCTTCTGGTCTGCGTTGAGATCCCAGTGGACCCAGGAGATCTCATTGTCTTGGGCGTACACGTTGTTGTTCCCATGCTGAGTACGGCCCAGCTCGTCTCCGTGCGCCAGCATCGGAACACCCTGACTCACCATCATGGTCGTGATGAAGTTCCGCTGCTGTCGTAACCGCAGGGCGTTGACCGCGGGATCATCGGTCTCACCCTCGATTCCGCAGTTCCATGATCGGTTGTGGCTCTCGCCATCCGCGCCGCCTTCGCCGTTGGCCTCGTTGTGCTTGTCGTTGTAGGACACCAAGTCACGCAACGTGAAGCCGTCATGGGCAACGACGAAGTTGATCGACGCCGTAGGGCGTCGATCCGAGTGCTCGTAGAGATCGCTGGATCCGGTTATCCGCGAGGCGAACTCAGCCAGCGATGCCGGCTCTCCGCGCCAGAAGTCGCGTACGGTGTCGCGGTACTTGCCGTTCCACTCGCTCCATAAGGGAGGGAAGTTGCCGACCTGATAGCCGCCGTCTCCCAGGTCCCATGGTTCGGCAATCAGTTTGACCTGGGAGATCACCGGGTCCTGCTGGATGATGTCAAAGAAAGCCGAAAGCTTGTCCACCTCGTGGAACTGCCGCGCCAGTGTCGCGGCAAGATCAAATCGGAAGCCGTCGACATGCATATCCAAGACCCAGTAGCGCAGTGAGTCCATGATCAGCTGCAGTACGTGCGGGTTGCGCATCAGCAGGCTGTTTCCGGTACCGGTGGTGTCGTAATAGTGCTGCTTTGCGTTATCGACCAGCCGGTAGTAGGCCGCGTTGTCGATCCCGCGGAAGGCGATCGTCGGGCCCAGCTCGTTGCCTTCTGCGGTGTGGTTGTAGACCACATCCAAGATCACTTCGATGTCGGCCTCATGCAGTGACTTGACCATCGATTTGAACTCGGTGGTTTGCTGACCAAGATCAAGAGCGCTGGTATAGCCGTTATGTGGTGCCAGGAAGCCAATGGTGTTGTATCCCCAGTAGTTGGATAGCCCCCGATCGACCAGGTGAGAGTCGTTGACAAATTGATGCACGGGCAACAGCTCAACCGCGGTAATACCAAGGGAGGTCAGGTGTTCGATGATCACCGGGTGGCCGATTGCTGCATAACTTCCTCGAACGTCGTCGGGAATGCCGGGATGGGTCATGGTGAGACCCTTCACGTGCGTTTCGTAGATGATGCTCTCGTGGTACTGGTGCCCTGGCGGTCGATCACGGCCCCAATCGAAGTACGGCGTGGTGACCACTGAGAGCATGGTGTGCCCGAGAGAGTCCATTTGGTTGAATTCCGTGGGATCGGAAAACCGGTACGAGAACAACGATTCGTGGCCGTCGATCTGGCCACTAATCGCTTTGGCGTACGGGTCGAGCAGGAACTTCGACGGGTTGCACCGATGACCATTGGTGGGATCGTGCGGGCCATAAACCCGGTAGCCGTAGCGCTGGCCCGGCTGGATCCGTGGGAGGTATGCGTGCCAGACATTGCCGTCGACCTCGATGAGCTCGAAGCGAGTCTCCTCTCGGTCCTCCGAAATGAGGCAGAGTTCAACCTTCGAGGCGACTTCTGAAAAGAGGGCGAAGTTCACGCCCGTGCCATCGAACGTCGCACCCAGCGGGTATGCCCTCCCAGGCCACATCTCGACGTTCTGCTTCTGCCCACCGTTCCCTGATTCCGGCATGACAGCCTTCCTGCTCGTAAGCCCTCAACCCCTGAGGTACCACCCAACGCTACGAGCATGGTCATCACCGCCACCAGTGAGGTGGCACCGGATCGCGCGCCGCTGTCCTGGGCGAGCGAGCGAGCCGACATGCCTTTCGTCGGCGAGCGAGGGAGGAAGGCAGCGGCTTCCAAGCGCGATCCGCGCGCGATGTTCGCGCCGCCGCTCTGCAAGAGGAGCCGACGAAACGCCTCGAGAATAGAGCCGATTCCCCGCGACACGGATCGTTTCGTCGGATCCGACGAAGACGGCGGCTCCCCGGCGAACATCGCAGCGAGCGCAGCGAGCCATGGACATAGCGAGCTTGGCGAGCGAGGCAATTTCAGCAGCAGAATGAAGTCGTGCGACGCGAGGCCTCGGTGCTCCATCTTGATCTTGATGCGTTCTTCGCATCCGTCGAGCAGCGCGACAAGCCTTCGTTACGCGGAAAACCCGTCGTGGTCGGCGGGCTTGGCCCGCGCGGAGTGGTTGCCACCGCGTCGTACGAGGCGCGGGTCTTCGGCGTACGTTCGGCCATGCCGACGCATGAAGCGCGACGCCGCTGTCCGAACGCGGCGTTCCTGGTAGGTCGATTCGCTGCCTACCAGAGAGCGAGCCGTCAGGTGATGGACGTGTTGCACCGGCTGTCCCCGCTCGTGGAGCCGCTGTCCCTGGACGAGGCTTTCGTCGATCTGCGGGCGGCAACTACACCGGTCGACTTCGCCCGGCCGGGTCTCGAGCAGCTTCTCAGGCAGCTCAAAAGCGAGGTACGCACAACAACGCATGGCCTCACCGCATCGGTCGGCGTCGCCACGTCGAAGTTCGTCGCCAAGGTAGCCACCGAGGTGGCCAAGCCGGACGGCTGGTCGATCGTCGAGGCAGGCCAGGAGCTGGAGTTGCTGCGACCGATGAAGGTTGGAGTCATCCCAGGCGTCGGGCCGGTCACCCAAGAGAAGCTGCACCGCATCGGCATCGAGACCGTTTCTGATCTTCAGCAGTGCGGGTTCGATGAGCTCGCACTGATCGTCGGCAAGGCACATGCGCACGCCCTGCTGGAGCTGGCGTACGCGCGTGACGAGCGGCCAGTCGAGCCGGATCGGGAGACGAAGTCGATCTCTGTCGAGGACACCTTCGAAACTGATCTTGTCGCGCGGCATGAGCTCGCCACGATCTTGCTGCGCGAGGCGCGCCAGGTGGCGCACCGGCTGCGGGCGGCCCGCCTCTTCGCGCACACCGTGTCGATCAAGGTGCGACTCCATGACTTTTCGACCTTTACCAGATCGCGAACCTTGCCCACTGCCACGGATCGCGCTGATGTCATCGGCTCAGTTGCTACCGCCCTACTCTCGGGAGTCGACGCCACCAGCGGTGTCCGGCTTCTTGGGGTCGGAGCCGCTGGACTGACCGATGTGCTTCAGGAGGACCTCTTTGCAGCAGACGGCTCATCTGCGGAACCGTCGGAAGATACCGCGGAAGATCATCCGAGGCACGACGAGCAGCCGGGGCGGCAGCGCTGGCCAGTTGGCGTCGATGTCGAGCATGATCAATACGGGCCTGGATGGGTGTGGGGCTCCGGACTCGACCGGGTGACCGTTCGTTTTGAAACCCGGGACACCCCACCAGGCCCTGTCCGCACCTTCGCCTCCGACGATCCGGCGCTCCATCGGGCGGACCCGATCTGAGGCGGCCGGCAGCGACCTTGGCTCGCTGAACTCCGCAACACCTCGGTGGTCACCCGGTCAGAAACGAACGTGCACGTGAGCTCCTTGCGCGATACACACGTTGCAACGTATGCAGAGCGATAGGAACGAACGTGCACGTGAGTTTCCGCAGTCAGCGAGGCGAGATCGTGCGATCCGAATTTGCCGGACAAGGCGGAATGGAATGAGCGCTGAGCCTGTCGAAGCGCGCCCTTCGACAAGCTCAGGGAGCAAAGGATGACAAGCTCAGGGAGCAAAGGATCAGGACTTCGGTGAGCAGCGCCTAGGCTCGCGCATCGACCCCCGAGGCGGCCTCGATCAGCCCGAGAAAGAGCCCGTAGTCGTCGCCACTTTCGGGATGCCACTGCACTCCCAGCCAGAAGGGCCTTTCCGGGTCCTCGATGGCCTCGATGGTTCCATCGGCCGCGCGCGCGGTTGCCTCGAAGCCGGGATGGGTCACCACAGACTGCATGTGATGACAGCTGACCTGCACCCGGTCACCGACGAAAGCCCGAACCCGGGAACCTTCGCGAGTGCTGATCGAGGTCCAGCCGAAGGCGTTGCCGCCCGGCGCGTGCTCCTCGTGGCCCACCACGTCGGGTAGGTATTGCTCGAGGGAGCCGCCGGCACGAACCGCCATGACCTGCATGCCGCGGCAGATGCCAAGCGTGGGAAGCCCGATGCGATCGGCGGCGTCCAGCAGCCCGAACTCCCAGGCGTCCCGGTCGCGGCGCACGTTAGTCAGAGGATGAGGCAGCTCCCCGTAGCGCTCTGGATCCACGTCGGCGCCACCGGCGATGATCAAGCCATCAAGCCTGGAGACCACCTGCGCCATACCCTCATTCTGTGGCGGCAGCAGCACCACGACGCCGCCCGCAGCCTCGACCGATCGGGCGTAGACCGCCGGGAGTAGGTCAGCTGACATGTTCCAGACCGACCAGGCGGCCTGCTCGCGATATGTGGTGATGCCGATGACAGGTCGGCCCGGTGTGCCCCCCAGCGCACTCATGGCCCTTATTCTCACACTCTTTCGAAACTGCGCCTCCGCTCCCAGTCGGTGACTGCTCCGTCGAACGCCGCCAGCTCGACATCAGCCATCGCGGTGTAGTGATCGACTACCTCGTCTCCGAATGCGCTGCGTGCCAGCTGTGAGGAGTGGAAGGCCTGCCGCGCCTCGCGTAGCGTACGCGGAACGCTGGAGAAGTCGGATGAGTGAGAGTTGCCGGTCAGCCCTGGACCGAGTTCTAGGTCATGATCGATCCCGTAGAGTCCCCCGGCGATCATCGCCGCCAAGGCGAGATAAGGATTGACATCCCCGCCTGGCACACGGTTTTCCACCATCGCCGACGGATCGCGACCCACCAGACGGATAGCAGCGGTGCGGTGGTCTCGTCCCCACGCGATTGTCGTGGGTGCGAGCGATCCGCCAACGAACCGCTTGTAGGAGTTGATGTACGGCGCGTGCAGCAGCGTGAAGTCATACAAGGTGGCGAGGACTCCGGCGACGAAGGAGTCGTACAGCTGGGTACGCCCGCGATCGTTCCAGAACATCGTGGTGCCGTCGCTGCCGTGTAATGACAGCTGAATGTGGCAGGAGTTGCCTTGCTCCTCATCGTAGGCAGCCATGAAGGTGATGGATTTGCCGTGCTGAGCGGCGATCTCCTTAGCCATCGTCTTGAAGACCGCGTGGTTGTCGGCCGTCATCAGGGCATCGTCATGACAGAGGCTGATCTCATGCTGCCCGAGGTTGCGCTTCGCCTTCACCGACTCGACGTCGATCCCTGCGGCGTACACCGTGTTTCGGATGGTGCGTAGCAACGGTTCGATCCGGCTACCGCCCATGATCGAGTAGTCGACGTTGTACTGGCTCACCGCTGCAAGATCACGATAGTCCGCATTCCAGGCGTCCTCGTAGCTGGTGTGGAACGCCATGAACTCCAACTGGGTGCCCGCCAGGACGGTGTATCCCCGGCTGGCCGCCGCCGCCAACTGCTGCTTCAAGATCGTTCGCGGTGACTGGACGACCGGATCCTGCTCCGGCCACACCGCATCACACTGCACCATCGCCGCGCCCGGCTGGTGGTGCAGCAAGCGGATCGTTTGCAGGTCCAGGGCCAAGATCAGATTGCCATTGCCCTGGTCCGCTGGCGACCCGTCGTAGCGGTCTGCGAGGTTCATGTCGACATCAACCGCCAAGAGGTATGCAGGGCCTTCAATTCCCTGCTCCAGAACGTGTTCGGCGAAGTACGCCGCCTGGATTCGGCTGCCCTGCAACCGACCCTGCACATCGGTGAAGGCGACCACCACGGTGTCCACATCGCCCTCGTTGATCCGCCGCCGAAGATCATGGACGCTGAGATGGCGGGGGTTGCGCAGTTCGGTCATCTTGTTCCCTTACACCCCTCCAGAACTGAGGGAAAGTGGTCGCAAACGACACGATATCGGGCCGGATTCGTGTTGCCTGTGACCACTTACCAGGTCCCTAGGCTGTGCGTATGGCCATGTGGGTCGGGGCGCTGGAGTTCGATTTGTTGCTCGGGGACGTCCATTCACTCAAGGAGAAGCGGTCGCTGGTACGCCCCCTGATTGCGGATGTACGGAAGCGGTTCGAGCTCAGCGTGGCAGAAGTTGATCATCTTGAGCTGCACCGACGGGCCGGGATTGGAGTTGCGGTGGTCAGCCCCGACCGGGCGCATCTGGTCGATGTGCTCGATGCGGTCGAGCAGCTGGTCGCCTACCACCCTGAGGTCGAGTTGTTGTCGGTACGCCGCACACTGCGATCCGCACATGATTAGTCGCGTGGCTCGCCGCCTAACGGAAGCTCATCCCCGACGTTGGCACCGAGCACACCAGAACAGGTTGCGACCGGCGAGTATTTCTGTGCGTACCTTGGATCCGCAGCCCAGGCAGGCCAAACCGGCACGCCGGTAGACATAGACCTCACCGCCATGATCATCTTCGCGTGGCGGCCGGCCCATTGCCTCGGGGGTGTGCTCGGGGCGTACCGTGTCGATCCTGTTGTTCACCACACCTCGTGGCATCAGTTCGACAAGATCAGTCCAGATCCCCAGCCAGCTCCGGCGGCTCAGCTTGTTGCCCGGACGATGGGGGTTGATCCGGTTGCGAAACAGCACCTCCGCGCGGTAGACGTTCCCCACCCCAGAGAGGATGGCTTGGTCCATCACGAGTGCCGCGATCGGCCGGGTGGAACGTCGAATCCGGCGCCACGCAAGATCAGGATCGGCGTCGGTGCGGAGCGGATCAGGACCGAGTTCACTCAGTTGTGTGGCCACCTCGGCCCGCGTCCGTACGACACAGAGCTGGGGCCCACGCAAGTCCGCAGCCGCCTGCTCGGTTGCGATCCGAGCCCGGACCTCCCCGCGTGGTGGAGTCGGTGGGCCCAGCTCAAGACTGCCGATGAGGCCCAGATGGATGTGCAGCAACCGATCGCCGTCGAACTCGCAGAACAAATGCTTGCCGTACGCCGTGGCCTCGATCATCCGTGTCCGATCCAGGAGTGCCGCCGACTCAGCAAAACGACCCTGTGGGCTGGTGACAGATACCACCCGGTCGGCAAAAGCCTGCGTGAGGTCGAGAGCGAGCCGGTGCAACGTGTGCCCTTCCGGCACGATCCCTCCTCAGAGCTGGGCCACTTGGCTCGCGTAACACTTCCATTGCGATCACTCACGCAGTGGGTGAAACTGCTCTAGCGTGTCAAGCATGACAGGTGCGTTGCCACCTGGGGGTCGGCCCTCAGGAACGCACGGCGGAGGAACACACTACTCGGGGACCATGCACGACTCTCGCGACCTCTGGCCGCGAGATTTTGGGCGGGACGGTGTCTCGGGACTGGTGACTCTCGACCGTGCCATGCGAGGGCGGGATGTTTCCCGCCCGGACCTTGACGACGAGCGCGTTGCAGCCGAGGTCATCGATGAGCTGCTCGCCCGAGTCGATGGGCGGCGAAGTGGATCCCAGCGCAGCGGGTCGAGCGTTAGCTAGCTGCTCGGCCGGACGAAGTCAGGAAACACTCGCGGATCCCCGCGACTTCTCATAGTCGGCGAGGAGCGCAATGCGCCGAGCGTGACGCGGGTCGCCACTGAACGGCGTCGCGAGGAAAAGGCGAACAATCTCCAGGGCCTCCTCCTGAGTATGCATCCGGGCCCCGATGGCGATGACATTTGCATCGTTGTGCTCTCGGCCGAGCCTGGCCGTATCGAGGTTGTACGCGAGCGCGGCTCGGGCGCCGACCACCTTGTTGGCAGCAATCTGTTCGCCGTTGCCGGAGCCGCCAATCACAACGCACAACGACCCAGGATCGGCCACAGCAGCCTCGGCAGCAGGAATACAAAAGACCGGATAGTCGTCCTCGGCGTCGTAGGTGTGCGGCCCGTGGTCGACCAGCTCGTGCCCGTCCGCTGTCAGGGCAGTGATCAAATACCCCTTGAGCTCGAATCCGGCGTGGTCGGTGCCAATGTGTACGCGCATGCGAGCACTATCCCAGATCGGGCCGTGACATGTGGAGCGTCTGCGGCTGCCGCGCGGCCTCTCCGAGCTGCTGGATACCGGCTGCCAGACCGCCGACGATGTCGCCTCCAGCAAATGAGGTCTGCATGGCCGCAGCCGCGAGGCGGCATTCAAGATCATCGAGCACCCGCCGCGCTGCGACACCGGTAACGATCTCTAGCTTGTGAGAGTCCGGATCGCACATCACCAGCACCGAATGATCGGGATCGGGGAGGGTCCGATGCAGCCTTTCCGCGTACGCCCGCGAATCGTCCTCAGAGTCGCCAACAAACAGTGAGAATGCCAAGCCGGAGACGTTCTCGGCGTTGCGGACCGCGCGCTTGAGCCGCTCGCGCTGGCTAGGGGTGAACAAAGTCACCAACGGGCACCCGCGCCACCCACGTGTTCGCCAGTGTCGTCGCCCTCGGTCTGTCCATCACCGGTGGTAGCCGGCCGTGCCTCACCAACATGATCATTGGCTGCGCCGCCCGGGTTTGCGCCTGCCGCTTCCAGCTCAGCGGACTCGTGATCACGCACCCAGAACGGATCACTGATGTGGAAGTCATCGCCGCGCGCAGCGTGAATGCTCTGCACGATCTTGTTGATGGCGATAACGATGATGAAGACAAGGAGCGGAAATCCCACCATCAAGACAAGAACCTGTAGTGCTGTTGGTTCGGGTACCCGCGGCCACCCCGAGAGCGTTTCCAGAGGCACTAGCATGCTCAGGAGTTCGTTCACGGCCCTACGTTATCGCCCCGGCGTGGTTCCGCGGAGGTTTGCGAGCCGCCCAAGAGGAGGATTGTGTCAGCCAACGGCGCGCCACAAGACCGGCCCGAGGAGCCGGCATCCGGCGTCGAGGCCGGTTCGCTGGCATCTCGGGTGGTGATGGACGCGGATCAGATCGCCCGCGCCTGCGCGCGAATGGCTCACCAGATACTCGAGGCGAACCGAGGTGCCGAGGGCTTGGTGCTGCTGGGGATTCCCACTCGAGGTGTTTTGCTAGCCCACCGGCTCGCGACGGTGATGGATGAGGTGGAAGGCGTCCGGGTTCCTGTCGGCGCTCTTGATGTGACGATGTACCGCGACGACCTGCGGCGCCAACCCACCCGCGCGGTCGGGCATACCGACCTGCCGGTCGAGATCGAAGGCAGCACCGTGGTGCTGGTCGACGACGTGCTCTATTCCGGACGTACGGTGCGTGCCGCGCTGGATGCTCTTGGTGATCTTGGCAGGCCACGCGCGGTCCGGCTGGCGGTGCTGGTGGACCGCGGTCACCGTGAATTGCCGATCCGCGCTGATCATGTCGGCTCCTACATCCCCACACGGGCAGGCGAGCACGTCAGCGTACGACTGACCGAGCTCGACGGAGCGGACCAGGTCAGCATCGAACCAGTGAGCGA